>CAZDBH010000391.1:0-8274 GCA_964503485.1 uncultured Bradymonadales bacterium
CGCTAAAAGCTAACGGCTGGAGTCCGGGGCGTTATACGCGACGGGCTCCTAGTCGGACGTGGCTTTCGTTAGAGCCAAGGCAGGTCCCATCGATGGGTCCTCAGCCACTGCGCGGTTTGCGGCAGCGCGAGCTCCCGCTTCATCGCCGAGGGCGCCGCAACATAGGGCCAAGTTGAGGTAAACGTTTGCGTCGGGCCCATAGAGCCGCAGCGAATGTTCCAAGAACGTATGTGCCTCTTTGAAGCGGGCCATCACGAAGCACAGCTTGGCCAGTGAGAAGGCGACGTCGGTGCGGTCGCCGAGATGGTAGTAGTTTTCCCAGACCTTCGGGATGAGCTCGAGCAGAGCCATCTGGTCCATCGGCTTGGCGTCGGGCAGCCGCTCGAGCAATACGGACAGGCAATCCAAGAGCGTGTTGCTGTCGTAGTGTGTCAGCCTCAGCAGAGCCACCAGCTGGTTCAAATCCAGTCGGTCGTACCCCCCTTTTATGCCCGTCCGCAACGTGAACACGTCGTCGGGACCTCCGGCTGAGAAGATTCGACTGAAAGCAGCTCGACTCTCGGTGTAACCATGGGTCTCTCCAAACAGTGCCATCGTGACATCGAGGTTCTGCTGGCGGATGTCTGCGCTCAGGAACGCGCCGCCGAGTTCGGCGGTGTAGGCGCCTACGGCGTGATAGTTCACGGCGATCGAGATGCAGCCGTGAGAGGCCACCTTGGGCCGAGCGCGAAGCCGCAGCTCAGCTTCGTCGTGGAATCCCTTGTCAGCGGTGAGTACCAACACACGTCCATTCGCCCAGCGGGAAATGCCAGCCAGGCACTTTAGCGCCCCGACCGGGAGCGCAAAGTCGAGGTCGGCCCAGCGTTCCTGATAGCTCTCGAGGATGCGGTTCATCTTCGCGTCCGGATAGTACTCGGTGGATGTGGGCCGGTCCTCGTAGGTGACTTCTAGATCGGCCAGTAACTCTGGACTGTCTGGGGCCAAGCCGACGTCAGGAACAGTTAGGGTGGCGAGCGCCTCGTGGAGCTGGCCCCCTTCGAGCCGAAAAATGTCGTGTGGCAGACTATCGAGCACGTAGTTCCCTACCACCGCGACCGGGTTGGCGAGGGTGTTCAGGTTGAGCGTTTGCCCAGCATGCAAAAGCTCGAGGGTGTCCGACCTGCTGTCCAAGTCGAGTCGAGCAAAGTCGAGCAGACCTTTCTCGGCAAGCAGCGACAGCTGAGGCTGTTGCTGCCAGAAATCGAGGGTAGCGTCCGCGAAATCGGTCAACACGTAGGTGATCTTCAGCTCCCCAATCGGGGCATTCGACAGCAGCTTCGAAAGGGCGCTAATGAGATGAAATCCCAGGCGACCGGAGCCCGCGCCGAGCTCGACAATGAAGACTCGATTGTCGGTGCCCGTGGCCGGTTTCGCCGTCTCTACATCCCGCAGCCAAGCGTACAACATCTCCGCGTAACTTCGACCAATGAAGGGATTGCTCGTCACATAGAAGGGCACTTCTGCGTCTTGCCAAGCCCGAACCCCGCGTTTTGCGAAGTATGCCCTCTGGAGTGGCCATATGAGTGACTGCGAGAGCGGTGTTTTCGCCTGTAGAACATGCCGTTCCGTGGTCATGTGCTCGTCTCGATTGGCCATTGGGTGGTCTGGAGTCTAGCTGCGCAACACTAGAAATAGAAGGCGCGATACTTCAGTCGTTCCGCCTGTACGAAGAGCCTCAGCTCCTGGTTCTGGATTCCTGCGTTGTCGAGCATCGTCTTGAGATTCGTGAGGTGGTTGTTACCAATTCCGATCTGCAGGGTCCCATCTTCCTGGCTGGCCAGGATCCCTTTCATCATCCAAGCGTCTCGCAGCTCCTCCATCAATCTCGAGTCGTTGCCAACCGCGAGTTGCTCGTAGCCGTCGTCCTTTTTGAGGGGATTTACCCCCGCCTGAATGGCCTCTTGTATTGAGACTGCCTCGTAGAGCTGGGCCAGTAGCTCGACATGTTTTGGGCCGAACTTGTTCGGCTTTTTGGCGTAGTACTTGAGCAGATGAGACTCACCCAGCGGTACGCCGTTGTTCAGCTCAGCTAGGATTTTGTCGATTGGGGCTTGGTTCTCTTGGTAGAACCCCTTCAGTTTGATGAACTTGTCGGGCGCAGTCACCAACGCGTTCAACGCTCTTCGAGCATACTCGGCGCCCTTGGCGTCCTGACTATATTCGACAACATCGTTCTCTTTCCGGTCGCCGTCGTCGTCTTGAACCTGCTGTTTCTTTTTTTGTTTCCAGGGCGTCGCGCCGGACTGGTTGACCTGGACAGCGAGCTCAATCAACGACTCTGAAGCGATGCGAAGGCCGATCGCGAGTTTGGGCAGCACGCTCTCGAGCTGCTTTCCGTCGTCAACCTGCTCGTCCTTCATGTTGTCCTTGCTTTCACCAAGGTATTCAGACGGGTTGGGATTCGCTTCGTACTTCCATCTGGTCGCGCCGGTAGCTTCGACGATGTCGAGTAGAGTGAGGACCTTGTGGTTTTCTCCGAAGACGGTCAGCTCGTCAGGCAGCCGGATCCACTCTTTGTGCTCACTCTTGGCGATGTAGCCAATGTTGGTCGTGTTTCCACCAACGTAGTTGAGCATTTCGGCCCGGTCGGCGAAGTCGCGGAGGATGTTGTCCTCGAGCATGTTGCGGACATTTCGGTCACCTTCGCCCGTATCCAGATCCTCCTTGAGGTCGTCTTCGGTCTTTTTCGTGCCCGCAAAACCGATCTTCATCTGCACCGGTTTATCGACCCATCCGGTGTGTTGAACTGAAGGCCGCCCGCCGTCTGAGCACCCTCCCACCATGTCGTCTAGCAAGGCTTCGGCCGATCCTCCGGACGCCACCACATCGGCCACCTGGTCAGCGTGTTGCTCGTAGCGGTCACCCGCTTTGCCAACGCCGCCTTGCAGCGACACACCAGCGCGTTGTTGCACGATATGAGCTGCCTCGTGAGCTGCGCAGTGGACCGTGGGAGAGGCGGCAAATGCCACGCTGTTCCCAGTCGCGTACGCTTCGGCTCCCATTGATTCACAAGCGTCCGATGCCGGGCCACCGACGTGAGCGCTAACCCCGTTCACATCATGTCGTCCGAACGCCTTCTGGATTGTCTCACCGTGGGGAATCGCACCGCCAGAACCCTTGAGACCCGCCTGGGCCGCCGCATGGACGTTCTGTCCGCGAGCGGATGATGCCGATTCTGATGCTTGGACAGGAGCGCCATCTGTCTCAGCTGCAACAAGACCGCGCGCTTCCCGCGCTTGCTGGCCAGCCGCGAGACCACCATCGGACTCGGCGCGCACCCGGCGTGAAACGTGGGCCGTCCGGGTCCTGTTCGGTCTTTCGTACTTCAATTTGTATGGTTCCTATCGAAGCCGCAGCTGCCACTGCGACCGGCCGTTGCTGTCACAGTATGTAAGTCTGAGTAGGTGGACTGTCAAGCGGCGATTCGGGCTCAAACTTCGGCTTTAGAGGGGAGGTTACGTGGTGGGTCAGCCCCGTATGGCGCAGGCGATTGGCCTGGGTGCCGAACCCCCAGGCTCTCTGCTCAGGCATTGTTCAGTGCTCACCTACTGAGCACGCGAATCGGCTCGCGACCGACGGCCCATTCGCCGTGCCACGGGCCTATCCTCCCCGTCTGAACGTTTGGCACAGACTGTGCGATAGCCATGCTCCGGAGGGTGAGTCCTCCAGATTGACTGACTACTTGATTGATTGTTCATGGAGACAACAAATGACTCGCAATATTACGTCACTTCGTATCCTCGTTCTTCTCTTCACACTTTCTCTGGCCTCGGGCTGTTCAGAGGCCTTCGACGATTTGTTCGAATATGATCTGCCCAACGACGACTCCGACGATGAGGCCAACGACGATGCCCCTTCGGGTGAGAGCGACCAGCCCGAGCCGGTAGGATCGGTGAACCCGATCCCGAACAATGACCCGGGTGAGGCTCCGGCTCCAGTCGCTTCTGAGCCCGAGCCTGAGCCGGTTCCCGACGTCACCGCGATGTTGAACGACGCCCGAGTTCGTATTTTCATCGTTGGGGGGTCGATGTCCGTCAGCGTGGAAGCCGACTGGTCCGCAACGGGCGCTGATGACCTGTTGGTCGACCTCGAAGTCTTGAGCAGCATTACCTACCGCTCTTGGACCACACTCTTGGCCGATCAACCGCCAGTCTACTTCGAAGAAGCGAATCTCCCAGCCACTCAGGGCGAGCGCCGCTTCGACTTCCGCATCGTGGCCCACGACTCCCAGGGCAATGAGTGGATCAGCAACTCGATTACCGTTCAGTGACCAAGCCTTGGACGTGAAGCCTTCCTGAAGCCCAAGGCCAAAGCCTAAGGCCAGAACCTAAGGCCAAAACCTAAGGCCTGTTACCGCAGCCACCGCCGCCCCATCATCGCCAAGCCGAGCACAAGAATTCCAGCGGAGAGAAGAGCCCACGGATTGCCCGCGGCATGTCGGTGCCGAAGAAGGAGGTACGGGGCCGAGTCGATGCTCTGCAGGCGCACGACTTGCCCGCCCGGGAAGGTCAGCGGGTTGCCCTCGATCACGAAGAGCCGGCCTCGCGAGGGGACAATCGAGGGATCGACAGTCACCTCTGCTACTGCCACAGGGCCCCAATGACCGGAGGTGTGGACAGCGAGGACCTGGAGCGGAAGGTCACCAAGCGTACATGACTGGCCGGCTACGGCGCTGCACGACTCAGTCCCATCGGTCAGTGTGGCTGCGGACGTCCAGTCGAAGTTGGCCAGTAGGTACAACTCGCTGCCCCAATCAAAAGAGAGCGGTGAGTTGTAGCCGACGATCGACTCGGTCGGCTCACCGCCGTCGACTCGTACCTCCACCGTTGCCGCGACCCGTTTGAGTTGGCGATTAGGATGAAACTCGAGATCCAAGTCAGCGAGACGAGCTTCCCGTTCGTCATCGAGCGACACCCACTGGCCGCGCAGAACGACTGGGTCCTCGTCGCGCGACTGAAGCCCGCCGATCAGGTGAGCGAGCATGGCCACCAGAAAGGCGATATGAACGACTGCGGCTGAATAGGCCGTCAGTGACCGGGCATCCGCTCGCCACTTCCTGACCACGTTGTCGATGGTTGCCAACAAGGTGTTCAGCGCCAGCAAGGTCAATACGACCCCCAGCGCGTAGAACCACCAATGAACGGGTGATGGCTGCTCGAAGAATGGGCGTATGTCATCAAGGTGGATCCCTGCCGAGGCGCCGTCTTTCGTCGCTGCCAATACAAACGAACCGATTGCCAGAAGCGCTACCGTCAGCTGGCCGAGGATGAGACCGAGGCCCTGGGAGATGAGCAGCTTCCAGATGCGTTGTGTCTTATTGGGCTTGTTGGTTTCAGAAGGCATGGCTGGACCCCCCGAAAAGGAACGATGTGCCGACGTAGGCGATGAAAACCCAGACGACACCGACCAACGCCAGCACCGGTCGCACCCAGTGTCGTCGACGCATCGATGGGGTAAGTCTGACGTGTATCAAACTGGCGTAGTGAAACCAGAGTATCACCGACCAGATGACCTTAGGGTCCCAGAGAAAGTAGGCTCCCCAGGCCACGACACCCCAGATGCCACCGAAAATCATAGAGACGGACCACAATCCGAAGCCCCACAAACTGAAGCGATCGACCCTGCGAAGCCACATCGGATCGCGACTCGCAAACCAGGCCATCCCGGCGGCTCCACCAGCGGCCCAAAGGGCATAGCACAGGAAAGAGATCGGCACGTGCAACGGGTACCAGACCGTGATCAGCATCGGGTTGGGAAACACCAAATCGAGGCCGAACGACCACGATGCCCGCATCGCCACTATCAGAAATGTCAGCAAGGGTATGGTGAAGACGCGATTGGGGCGCCAACTCAGCAGCGCCACTATCCCCATCGAGAGCGCAGCCGCCGAAAAGGACTCCATCTTGTTGCTGAGTGGGAAATACGCAATCGCCCAACCACGACCAATCGTCGTAGACAGGTGGGCGACTACCCCTACAGCCAAGGGCCAGCGTCCCCAGCTCGGCTTGGCCAGCGTGACCAGCCAGGCCAGGCCGTAACAGGCAAAAGCGGTGAAAAATAGCCCCGTTAGAATAGGATGTGATGAAGCCGCCGCAAAGTCCGCCGCTGTCTGATCCATCGAACACCTCGATTTGTCGACTGGTGGCTATCAGCGCACCACTTCGAGCGAGAAAGGTATCCCACAACGGCGTATCCGGGTCCAGTCCACAGAGCCGACTGCCTCGTTTCGGAGTCAAATAGCGAGTTTTACTCGCGGCAGCTCTCCAGCCGGATTTTCTCTCTGGGGTGATTTTTACACTTGTGGAGGTGTATATCCGTAATTATCTTACGAGTAGTGGTTGCTTCGGTTTCTCCCAGACCGTAGGCCCACATCGTGAGTCACATGAGGCACGCTGATCGCACATCCGAAATCGCGTTTGAGATCACGCCTCCGGAGCCTGAACTCAAGCCCGAACCGGCTCAGTTGGACCCTGGAGGTTTGTGTGCCATCGCTCAGTCTAAAGAGCTCCTCGAACTACTGGGCATCAATCCTCCGGAGCCCGCCCAAGAAGAGGGCAACAAAGACGGGAAGAATGGGGACGACAAAGAGGAGCCCGCTCGAGAAGAAGTAGACAAGAATCGCACCGAGTTCGAGGCGGACGCTCAGGGTGTCCCCTGGGACAGATTGGGTGCCTTCATGTCCGACAGCTCCGATGGCGCACTGGACGCCCTATTGCCGCCGGTGATGGAGGTCGCCGAGCCAGCGCCGGGCAATGAAAAGGCCGAGGGCCCCGTTCAGGCGAAGGATTCCGCGGTGCAGGCTCTCGTCCAGGCCGGCGCTCAAAAGCCGGCTGTTCAGTTGGCCAAACCCGCCTGGATGGACGCCAAGAAACGCAAAAAGCACTTCCCACACCGTACCCGTCGCCTGGCCGAGTTCATCATCAACGAAAAAATGTGCGTGATGTACACCAAGAAGCAACTGATGGCCCTACCCCATCAGCAGCTGACGAAGCTGGTGGCTCGGCATATGCGACAGAATCCGAAGCGATTCCCGCCTTGGGCTCGGTACATGATTCTGAACTACACGGGCCTGCGATACGCCAGCGCCCATGGCAGCTATCGACCGACCTCTGCCGAACGCAAAGCGTGGAAGGCGAAATACAAGAGGTACTACGTCGGCTTCCAGGCCTGGCGATACAAAGCCGAGAAGGACCTGACACCGTTCTTCACCAAAGCTGTCTGTGACCAAATGGGAAGCGTGGCTCAGCGGGCGCGGGGCGTGACGGGAATGGTCAAGAAGGGTGCGATCGGCTTCCTTGGCAAAGTCTCTTACTTCAAATCGATGAAGAGGAAGGGGAAAGGGTCATGGCGTAAGGTTCGCGGCCGAAAGCAGGACCCCAACAACACCGACTTCAAACCGGGAACGACGATACTATTCCAGAAGTGGAAACCTGGCCCGGCGAATCAAGCCACCATGACCCCGGGACAAATCGCCCGCTCCATCGAGAGTAAGTACGGTGGAGAGTGCATGCGACGCGGCAAAAACCTGATCAAGCGGGCTAGCGACGGGCGCTACAAGATGTGGGGGCACGAAGCGACGGTGGTCTACGTCAACGCGGCGGCCGGCAAAGTGGCAGTCTTTGAGACCGCCTACAAAAGCCAGGGTGCGGGCCTCAAGTACTATTCACTCGCCCACCTGCGAAGCCGCTCCGGCGTGTACGTCGGCTGGGTCCCAGGTGGCTCCGGCGGAACTTCCCCGGCGACCAATGCCCGTTTGGGGGAACTGTCGGGCATCATCGGGCCACAGATCAAAGCCGCAAACCTGATCCGCCCTCCCCAACCCTAGGCTTGGACCGCGACCCTCCGCAAACCAGCCATCAAACTCTCGGAGTGGGGGTTGATCCCTCCGAACTCTCTGGATCGAGAATGTCCCAGGCTTCATCGAGCGCTTCTTCGCTGGAGTCCGGATACACCCAATAGGTGCAAGCCCATTCGACCCAGAGAGGCGGTATCGTGAGGGACAGCAGGTACTTCTGCCTCACTTCCTCGTCCAATCCGATCAACCAGTCGTGGATCTCGCAAAGATAGCCTTCACCGCCCCCCATCCGCCAGCCGATGTGTCCGGCCGGGTATTCGGGGAATTCGAGCCATGGGGGCTTGAGTTGGTCTGACATAGGCGATGGTGGTTCCTGGGTGACTAGGACGGCCTAGGAGCCCGTCGCGTATAACGCCCCGGACTCCAGCCGTTAGCTTTTA
>CAZDBH010000392.1:0-8259 GCA_964503485.1 uncultured Bradymonadales bacterium
CCGGCAGGTCGAAATCTGCAGCTCAACAAGGCGCTGACTCGCGGTCCGGTGGCGGCGGAGGACAGCAGAAGAGTAAGTCTGATAGCAGCTCGGGCGGACAAGGACGATCTGGCGGGCAGTCCCGCCGACGCAGAGGCGGTGGGCAGAAACAGCCGGCCGGAAAAGCTCAAGAAGTCAAAGCGGTTGGCCAAGATGGCGGCGATCAACCCCCGAAGAAGCGACGGCGGCGGCGACGACGCAGAGGCGGCGGCGGCGGAAATCAGGCGAAAGGGCCCGGTTCAGGCGGCAATCAGGCGCAAGGTCCGGGCTCGGGCGGCAGTCAGACGAAAGGGTCCGGCTCTGGAGGAAATCAGAGGAGAGGGTCCAGCTCAGGCGGCAACCAGCGGAGAGGGTCCGGCTCAGGCGGCAATCAGAGAAAAGGGTC
This sequence comes from uncultured Bradymonadales bacterium, assembly GCA_964503485.1. Classification (GTDB taxonomy): domain Bacteria; phylum Myxococcota_A; class Bradymonadia; order JAFGEP01; family JAFGEP01; genus CAZDBH01. The sequence goes on from CAZDBH010000392.1 coordinate 425, forward strand.
CAGCGGAGGCGGCAATCAGACAAAGGGTTCTGGGTCTAGCGGTGGAAACAACTCAGAATAAGCCCGACCTCCACTCAGAAGCCGGGCTGGCCTCCTTCTGACGGAACTTCGATCGGCCCTTGGTAGCTCACTTCGATTTGGTGGCGACCCGCCGCGGGAGCAAAGATGTGGAAGACTCCATCGGCGCTCCTTCCCAACTCAGCAAAAGGCACATCTTGGCCATTTCGCGTTACGCGCTCGATCGGACGTCCGTCAAAGAACGCCTCGAAAGCAATGGCCGGTCGGACCGTTTCGTCGCGGAGCAAGAATCCTTCGGGCACCTCAGCCGTCATTTCGAGTCGGCGCTCCGATGCGTTGAAGCTTGAACTGATGCGCAGTTCGCTTCTCGTGCGCCAAAAGCGTCCGAACGAAACCAGATCAGTCACCCATAGACCGCGAATCGCAGCTTGCGAAAAACTGTCTTTCCAGGCGGTGACGATTTCGGCTCTCGGGTCCGAAAACATGGTGCCAGATCGCCACTCAGCGACCACGAGTTCGTTGTAGGCACGTCCCGCTTCGTCGATCAGCTGGCTCGACCAGGCCGTGTCGAATGACAGGCCGTCGTGCAGAACATAAGGAATCTCGAGAATATCCAGCAGGAGGCCGTTTCGGTCGAGTGGCGAAAACGGCAATCCGGTTCCAAAGGTATAGCCGTTGACCGCGTCGAGGTCGGTTGGCTCGAAGGTCGGCCCGTAGCTCGAGTCGATATCGACGCCCAGCGCCGTCAATTCTTGGAAAGTCTGTCCGTATTCAGGACTCCACAACCCTTCGGCTAGGCGGGTGACCGTCAGCTCGGGGGCCTCAGACGAGAGCAGTTTAATGGCTTCGAGCTGGCCCGAGAATCCCAGCTCGGTGCGAAACGGATTGAATCCAAAAATCCCCCAGTCATCGTGCGGGGCGTGGGAGCTTTCGATAGGGACCAGCAATGCCCCAGAGGCTGAGTCGAGCCGTTCCGGTAGGTCCGTCAGATCCCTCGAGTGCCGGAAGACGGTCGATGTCACACCGGAGCTGGTCTCCCAAGACGTCATAAACCGGCCTGCGTGGGCGTTGGGGATCCCGGAATGGGTCATTACGAATGCGCCGCTGTGGGTACCCGGGAAGCGCCACACTCGGGGCGTGGGACGGCCCGTCGTCACTGCGTTCAGGATGTTCTGTTCGAGTAAGTCGGCGGATGGAACCGGGCTTTCCCTGAGCCGCGAATCTCCAACCAAACAGGAGGTACGGGTCAGGCCGGCCGGGAGGTTCGCCGAAGGCCGAGTGATGTCCCAGTCGGAGGCTGGAAGCCCCTGCTGGATCGCCGTGATGGCTCGGGCCAAATCGAAGTAGAGAGTGAGAACCTCGCCACGGCCGTGGCTTCGCCTAGTCAGGCCGGGGAGCCCATCGACTTCGAGGAGTATCTCGAGACCGTCAATGTTGCGCGCAGACGCTGCTTGAATCGGCCCCATCACGGTATGAAAGGGTGCCTGAATCACATCGTCGCGTAGGTCGCCCCGCACCAGGGCGCCGTCGAAGGCCGTAATGCGGCGTGTTGGCCGAATTTCTGTGCTGTCGACGGTTAATGCGACCAGCGGTTCCCAGTTCGGGGTGGGCATCTCGACGAGGACCCTGCCCCCTCCGTTTACGAAGCTCTCTAGCGTAACGACCTGCTGAGGTGTCGCCTGCCTGCTCACGGCGGTGGGCACGACGATCAGTGAAGCCTCGCGAAGAACCGAAGACGAAAACTCGGTCAGACCGACTGCTCGATATGCTCCGAACTCCTGGCCGAGGATGTTGTGCCAGCCGGCCGAGAAGTCGAGTTCGTCGAAGGAATCGCCCACGGGAGGCCCTGGGGGAAGAATCAGAAGCACGTCTCCGGTCTCTGCGACGACCCGCTCAGAGCCGACCGCCCGTTCTTGGTCACCGCTTCCAAACGTGATCGGGTGGCGATCGATATAGAATGCGCCGGCACCGAGCAGCAGACACAGGATGAGAATCACTTCGAGTTTGTAGGTCTTTGAGCCGCCTGTCAGAGATGGCGGCCGTCTCTTGGCGATTTTGAGTCTGGACCTGCTCATCTGAATTCCACCTCGATGCGGTGGTCTCCGCTTGGAAGCTCGATGAGGACTTCCTCGACTCCAAAAACACGCACTGTGCGCTGAGCTAGCTCGGTGGAGGCAGAGTCACTCGTCCCCAACTGACTCGCGCCCCGAAACCCTCGGCCGTCGACGGTGGCTGGCACTCGCAACCACACTCCTTCGGTGTCGGTTTGAACCTCAATGGCCAAGCGCGTAACCGATTCCCCTTCGAGCGGAGTCGTGGTCAGGCCAAAACCTCGCCGGCCCTGCTCGAATGCGACGTAATCGTCTGGGCTGAACAACATATGGCCTGTTCTCGGCACGACGTTCACCAGGGTCTGCCAGGCGTCGAAGGTCTCTAGGGCGTATTCCTGATCGAAGAGGCTACCTGCGAAGTGAACCCCGAAAGCCTGATGATGAGCGCGCTGACTCCGGCGCAAAAACTGCTGAAGGCGATCGACTTGGTCTGTTTCGCTGGGCTCGTTGACGATGATCGGTAGCTCCATCAGGTCGAGAGGAAGACCGTTGCGGGCGTGAACCCGAAAGGGACGTCCGGTTCCGTGTGGATAGGCGGGTAGCGTTCTGCCTCCCTCCCGAGCCAGGCCGTAGGAGGAGTCGAATTGAAAGCCAGCCGCCGCCATCACTTCGAAGGCTTCGGTGTAGTGCTCCGTCCACTGTCCGTGCAGTGTGCGGACCCCGCGGATCGGCAACCTGTCGCTTGGCCCCTGTTGTAGGGCCTCTCGGAGCTCGCCGAGTGAAAGTCGGCGAGTGAACGGCCGGATTCCGCCAAGACCGATCTGAATCTGGTTGCCCGTCAGGTCTTGGTCGGTCAGTTCCCACAGAGCACCGAAGCCTACCTCTCGACTTGCGTAGCGAATGACGTCCTCTTCGCTGAGACCTGCCCCATTGCCCAAAAAGAATGTGCTGTTGGCGTCGTTCGAGAGCTCCCAGTCGGCCATCCAGAGGGCGCGTTTCGAGTTCACAAGTACGTCGTGGGACATCACCACCACCCCGTCGGCACCCTCGGGATAGTACCAAAAGCCGACAAGGGGTGCTTCGGCGCCGATCGCTTTGAAGACGACGAAGTACTCGAGAAGGTCGGCGTAGGGAACCTCGGCCTCAGCCAGAAAATCATCCCAAACCAGGTCGCGCGTTGTTGGGGTCTCTTGCCCCTCGGCCGGATTCATCTCCAGGTCGTCGCCGTTCGGCCTCCCCTGCTGCAGGCTGACGATCGCGAGACCGTAGTTGAAGTCGACTGTGACGGCCGAACCACCACCGCGGCGTATCCGGTAGATCACCGGTGCGCCGTCGATCGACATCAGGGTCTCGGCGCCGGTAAGCGGCCCTGCGGAACCGACAAAGCGGGTGTACAGCGGCAGCTCAGTCAGTGCTGTCACCACATCTTGGCCGACACCAGTGGCGGAGCTAATCGCGGTAGGTGTTCGCATGCCACCCCGACCATCCGAGCTGAACGTCGTTCGCAGAGCACCTTCTGGGCGTTCGAGGACCAGTGTTCCACCCGCTGAGACGAAGCGCTCGAGGGGCTCGACCTGGTTGTCCATTTCGGGGTGCAGTGCGGCGCTGTGGGTAACAATGATGAATCGCGTGGGCCGACCGAGCTCCGTTCGCAACTCCTCCGGCTCGGCAACTCTCACCGGGCCGAGCTCTGACGCCAACGATTCCACCCAGACCCAACTCCAGTCGATGTCGTCGAATACCTGGCTCTCACCGCTGTGCGCTATCCCATCATTCCAAACGATAACGAGTACATCGGAGGTCTCGGCTGCGAGAAGGGGCGCTCCCTCGACTGTATCGTCATCCGTACCGAGGTGAATCGGCTTTGCGTTGAAGTAGCCGAGGACAGCTACTACCGCCAATACGCCACCCACGAGGAACAGAAGAAGACGTCCGCGCCTTTCTCTGCGCCTCATTGATTGACCTCTGAATGGGAATCGGTCAAAGGGTTGTTCCAGTGCGAGGCGGTTGTGTTAATGAAAAAGTGTGTTAGGTTCCGCCGGCGCGCATTATAGGGACTGGTAACAACCTGTAAAGCGTTGATGTGCCCCGCAATTCAACAGCAACACTTGGCTCGAGTGCGGGGACATGTCGACAGCGGACGGAAGGGAGACAGAGCCGCGATGCGGCGGGAGAACATCTTGTGAAGGTAGGCATTGTAGGCTTTGCGGGATCGGGTAAGACCACGATTTTCAATGCCCTGACGGGACAGAGCGCACCGGTTGGTGATTTCGGAGCTGGTAAAGTACATCTGGGCAGTGTCCAGGTGCCAGAGCCCAGGCTGGACCGACTCGAGGCAATCTACTCGTCAAGAAAGCTCACGTTAGCTGAATTGAACTGCGTCGATTCACCGGGCAACCACGGCCAGACCTCCCAGGGGATCGACTCAAAGACACTCGAGCAGATTCGGGACGCCAATGCCCTCGCACTGGTCGTCGCCGCGTTCGATGGCGAGTCTGATCCTGTGGATACGGTCGACAACTTCCTGATCGAACTGCTCTTCACTGACCAAGCGCTGGTCGAGCGGCGCATCGACAAGCTGAAGAAGTCGACTGATCGGAAGCAGGAAGTCGTTGCACTTCACAAACTGCTCGATCATTTGCAGAGCGAGCAACTCTTGTCGACAGTCGAGCTAGACGACGTCGATCGAACCAATCTGAGCCATTACGCCTTCGTCAGTGACCGACCCATCGTCGTGGCGATAAACTGCGACGAAGACGCTCTCGAGAGCGGAAAGTACAATGAGGCCGTCGAGACCCTCGCATCGAGGGGTCTGGAGGCCTTTGTATTGTGCGGCCAACTCGAACTCGAGCTCGGGCAGCTCGAACCGGAGGAGCAGGCGGCCTTCCTCGAGGACCTGGGCCTCGAAGAAACGGCCAGAGGCAGGTTCATTCAGACCATCTACAGAGCTTTGAATCTCATCACGTTTCTCACCGCTGGTGAGAAAGAGGTTCGGGCATGGCCAATCCCTCGTGGATTCAACGCCAAACGCGCTGCGGGACGGATCCACTCCGATCTCGAGCACGGGTTCATCCGGGCTGAAGCGTTCCACTTCGACGAAATCGACGAGATCGGCGACGAGGCCAAACTAAAGGCTGCCGGCAAGCTTCGGGTTGAGGGCAAGGACTACATCGTCGCCGACGGCGACGTTCTTCTCATTCGACACAGCTAGGCCGGTCGCATCTAGGACTTGTTGGGTACCGGAATCATCGAAATCCGTTTGAGTTCCGTTGCCGACTGGAAGCGCTCTTCGGGTGTCTTCCTGATGCACTTTCCGATCGTCCTCTCGAGTTCGAGTGAGGCTTCCGGATTCAACGATCGAACAGTCGGTGGCGGGGTGTGCAGGTGATGATAGGCCAGATCACCCTTGTGGAAGGGAACCCTTCCGGTCGCGCATTCGAACAGTGTGATTCCCAAGCTGTAGATGTCGCTGCGGCCATCCAGCTCTTTGCCGAGTATCTGTTCTGGTGACATGTAGTAGGGCGTTCCGATGGCTCGGGTGTGGTCGACCTGGGCATCTTCGATGAACTTCGCCAAGCCAAAGTCCATTATCTTGAGACTTCGGTCCTTGGTGAGCATCAGATTCCCGCTCTTGATGTCGCGGTGGACCAGGCCTTTGTCGTGGGCGTAGGCGAGTCCTCGACAGCCGTGGACGGCAACGAATCGGACGAGAGGTTCTGGAAAGGCACCCTGCCGTTTGACCAAACTCTTGAGTGTCTCACCCTCCACGTACTCCATCGCCATGTAGTATTCGTTGTCCTGTTCGCCGGCATCGAACACGGTGACGATATTGGGATGGGACATGGCAGCGGAGGCGCGTGCCTCCCGCAGGAAGTACTCAACGGCTGTCTTGTTGGACTTGAGATTGTCGCTCAGGATTTTGTAGGCCACGACGCGGTTGAGGACCTTGTCGCGAGCGCGATACACGACCCCCATTCCTCCGCGGGCGATCTCATCTAAGATCTCGTATCGGGCCTGGGCAAGGCGGTTCGCCCGCACGCCACTCTTGGGTCTGTCGGTGTGGCCCTTGTTGGCCGGCGCGGTTGGCGCTCGGGCGGCCGTCGCGCGTTTCTTCGACGTCCCGGTATCGAGCTTCTTGAGACGAGTGCGCGCGTCCGCGTAGCGCTCGTTGTGCTTCATGACCGTTTCGTAGTGCTCGAACGCCGCGGTCTTTTCTCCGATCGCCTCGTAGCAGCGACCCAACTTGTAGTGAAGGTCTACGTTGCTCTTGGCCGGGGCCTCGTCACCCAAAGCGGCTTTAAACGACTCGAGGGCGCGCTTGGGTTTGCCCAATTTGAAGAGTATCTGGCCTTCCATAGCGCGCGCCTGGCGCGCACTCTCACCATACTCGCTAACCTGGGAAAGCAGCTTGAGCGCGGCCTTCTCGCGCCCGACTTTGTAATAGATGGAGGCCGCTTTCAATACATCGCCAGCGAGCTTCCAGTACTTTGCCGCTTTGTCCTGTCGCCCGACCGACTCCATCAAACGAGCCGCTTGGTCGTACTCTCCGCCGTTTCCAAAGGCCTCGGCGGCGGCTTCCAGTTTGCCGTCTTGAGCCCAGATTTCGGCCGCGGCGAGGTGGTCACCTGCCTCGCTGAACATCCGAGCGGCGTGGTCGCGCTCGCCGGCTTCGAGGAGGAGCTCGCCAGCTTTTAGATATTCCTCGGCGCGGGCCAACTCCTCGGCAGCGCCGACTCGGTCTCCCGCCTCAATGCGAACTTCGGCTCGACACTTGGCAGCTTCTTTGGGTTTGCCGAGTTTCTCGAGCAATTCGGCGGCTTTGAGACCTTCCCCTACCTCGGCAAATGTTCTCGCCGCTTCCTCGAGGGCGCCGATCTTCTCAAAGAGCGCGCCTGCTTCGCGGTTGAAACCTGCCCTGCGAAGAAGCTCAGCGGCCTCGAGCGACTTGCCGAGTTGGACCAGCAACTGGGCAGCTCGCCGAGCCATCGAAGCGGCCTCGGGCATTGACTCGATATGACCCCGCGCCAGCCGATATTGCTCCTTGAAATAGGTAACGTACATCTCGGCGGCTTGGTCGTAGTTCTTGAGCTTCTCGAAAATCTCGCCGGCTTGGTCGGTGCGACCGGCCTTTGAGTAGAGTTCTGCCGCTTTGGGCAGATCTCGAGCCTTTGCGTAGCAGTCGGCGGCCTCGCCGAATCGCTCCAGTTCCATGTAGGTCTTGCCGGCGATCGCGTACATCTTGTGTTTCAGCGCAACCTGCGCGGCCCGTTCATGCTGCCCTGCCCGTTTGAAGGCTTGGATGGCCATCGCCTTTTTGCCGCCCAGTTCATAGGCTTCGGCGGCCCGGCCGGGGTTATTCAGTTTGGCGTAGAGTTCCGCCGCCTGATCGTACCGCTTTGAATTGAAGAGGATTTCAGCGACGGCGAACTCGTTGCCTGCCCTCTTCTGGGCTAGCAAGGTTCGTTTCACTTCTCTGGAGAGTCCGGTTCCAAGGCCTGCGAGGTCGCGATCTGCCGCCAACTTGCGCCAGAAGAGTACAAGAACCAGTACAATGGCGACTACAACCGCGCCATCGGCGAGATACGCCCCGTACTGTTGGAGAAATTGCTCCATGTACCACTTGTGCCGAGCCGTGACGCCCCACGACCGTTAGTCTAACGAACCAGCCTCGACTTGGATAGTATCAGAGAGTACACCGTTCTCCTTCATTAGAGCCACGATTTCCTCGAATCCAATAGGGACATCGACATCCTGCGGCCAATTCTC
>CAZDBH010000393.1:0-8255 GCA_964503485.1 uncultured Bradymonadales bacterium
CTAGGCGCTAGGCACTTGCGCTCCCCCTCAACCCTGCTCCCTGCTCCCTGATCCCTATTCCCTGATCCCTCTTTGGCATAGAACTTGTTAACTATTGGCTCCAACGGACGTAAGCGACCGTGGCCAAACATGCCCTCGAATGCGTGCAAGCGCCACAACCGAACGCGGAATTGAGAGGAGAGACGAGAGATGAAACGTCAGGATATTGAGAGTGGAAAGCTCAGAAAACTGAGGGGGGGATGGTCGATGACCGGACTCCTCGCAGCGGGATTGGTTCTGGGAGCGTGCGGTGACAACGTGCCCGACCCAGATGACAATGAAAACCCAACGGTACAGAGTGGTCACACCCTCGTGCCGGTGGAATCTTGTGCCAGTTTAGATGACTACGTCGCCGACTACGCGACCGACATGTTGGTCGACAGCTATGTCTACGGTAGTTACTACGGCGGCGTGGCAACCCGCGGTGGAGTCGGTGCAGAACCCCCGATGGCTGCCAATGACGCAACCACCACCCAAGAGGGCGGCGATTCGGATGCTAACACGAGCTCCGGCCCCTCTGATTACACGACGACCAACGTGCAGGAACTCGGAGTCGATGAGCCCGACTTGGTTAAGACCAACGGAACCCATCTCTTCGTGGTCGACAACAGCCAAGGTGAGGCGCTCCTCCACGTGCTTGCCTCCTGGCCGGCAGACGAGACTCAAGAGATCGCAACAGTCGAGTTGGAAGGCTGGGGTGACAATCTCATCCTGGTCGACGACACAGTGATCGCCCTGACCACAATCTATCAGGGTAACTACTACGACGATTATGGTTACGGCTGCAGCAGCCCGTTTGGCGACTGTGGCTCCAACGAGGTCGACGTGAGCACGCCGCCATCGCGAGAGCCTGAAGAGGACTCGGGCAGCAGCGAAGGTAGTGAAGGAAGCACAGGCACTGACTCTGGCGCACCAATTCAGCCCGACGAAGAACCAGACGGCGAGGATGATACCGACATCGACGGCGAAGAAGACCCCGACGGTGACCACGAAGAGCCCGACGGTGACCGCCGCATGCCTGACGGCGAGTACGAAGAGCCGCCACAATACGATGAGGCCTTCCACGGGACACGCCTAACTGTCATCGACGTGAGTGACCCGAGTTCACCTTCAGTCACGGAAACCTACGACATCGAGGGCAACATGGCTGACGCCCGCATGGTCGAAGGAATCATCTATGTTGCTCTCAACTACGATGTCCTTCAGGTTCCTTACGAGTTGATCCAGGACCTGCAAGAGCTCGACCTCCCAGAGCCCGATTGGAGCGTCTCTGAAGAAGCGCGTCGAGCAACCGCAAACGGTTTTGCGGGCGATATCCACGACACAGTCATCAACTATCTCGAAGACGGCGGCCGCGACGCGCTCATCCCTGACCTCCGGGTCGGTGACGACAACGACACCCGCGCGGACATCTTCGAGTGCTCCGACTTCATGCGCCCAGCCCAACGTTCACAGCTCGGCGTTCTCGCCGTAGTCGGATTTGATCCGGCAACGGGGGACGAACCAACTGGTATGGGCCTTCTGGCGACCGGATGGCAGGTCTACGGTTCGACTGACAACCTGTATGTAGCCCAAGATTCGAGATGGTGGTGGTGGACACAAGACGACGAACCCGTCACGAAAACCTACATCCATCAGTTCGGGCTCAACAATGGTTCACCGCGCTACGCAGCATCCGGTGAGGTCGATGGTTGGCTCCTGAATTCTTACGCGATGTCCGAGTACGATGGCCACCTCAGAGTGGCTACCAGCGACCAGACTTGGGGTTGGGCAAACGACGGTGATGTGGCCGTGGGTACGGGAACTGCAACGACCACCGATGCGGGTCCAGCTAACGAGCCCGCCTCAACCGAACCCGCTCCCATCGATGACGAAGTCGACGAAGATGGCGGAACCGATAGTGACGGTGGCGTGGTCGACACTGACTCTGATGAACCACCGGTGGTGGAGCCCGAGCCGGAACCGGAGCCCGAGCCCATGCCGTTCCCCGACCCCGACAACGTCGATCCCAATGCTGATGCAAACAACGTCTTTGTGCTGGAGCGCAATGGTCTCGAGTTGGAAGTCGTGGGTGAGGTTCGCGGTCTCGCGCCGAACGAGCAGATCTTCGCGATCCGATTCATGGGAGACCGCGGCTACATGGTCACCTTCCGCCAAGTTGATCCACTGTTCACGATCGACCTGTCGGACCCGACCAACCCGGAGGTTCTAGGCGAGCTCCACATCACCGGATTCTCGAACTACCTGCACCCCGTTGGTGACGATCACCTCATTGGCTTGGGCCAAGAGGCCGACATGAACGGCCGAGTGGAAGGGCTGCATTTGCAGCTCTTCGACGTCTCTGACATGACCAACCCAGAGCGAATTCACCACCTGGTATTCGACAGCTCCTGGTCCTACTCCGAGGCGCAACATAATCCCCACGCGATTACCTATTGGGACGAGCAGGGCTTGTTGGCCTTGCCTGTCACGATTGAGAACTGGGATGGCCGAGATGGATACGATTTCTTCAGTGGTCTGATTATTTATGATGTGAGTATTGAAGATGGCTTCACTGAAGTCGGTCGCGTCTCCCACGCCGAATTGGCTATCGAAGCCTATTGTTCGGAAACCGGAGAGGGCTACGACTACATGTGTAGCGGCGAGGAGTCACTGTCTTGGGCAGTCCAGATGCGCCGCTCCGTCTTCATGGACGATTACGTTTTTGCAATCTCCTCTTTGGGAGTCTCGAGCTCCACGATCGAGAGTGCTGACGAGCTCTTGGCAACCGTAAACTTCTACTCTCCAAAGGAGTAGTTCCGCGACGTCTAACGTCGTAAACGTCCCGAACGGGGGCGGGCAAACGCCCGTCCCCGTTTTTCGTTTCAAAAAAGCGGATCTTCTGTCATGAAGGAGCATTCAACAGCCGTGGCGGGGAACCACGCGAGGGAAGCATGTCGAAGACGCTGAAAGACCATCTCAGGACAATCACCGAAGAGGCGCTGAGCGCAGCTGAGGATGACGACCTGACGAGTGAGGCCGAGCGACAAGAGGCGGAAGCGATCATAGAGGAGATTCTTCCGCGCGCTGAAGCTGAAGCAAAAAAGGGAAACGACTTTCTTGTCGTCATGACTGTCACCTTCAAGGGCAAGCCCCGACTCTTCGAGAGCCAACCGCTTGCGCTTCCCACCACCACGCTCATTGGTTCCAGTTGCATCGTCTATGACTTTTGCAAACGAGAGAACCTGAATCCCACCCTAGTCGGGAGGTGGGAAGAGGTGAGCGAGTCGGTTCACCGGATCGAGTTTAGTTTAGTCATTCACTGGTAGTTACTTAATGAAGAAGCAGTCAGCCGCATTTTTTGATCTCGATCGGACGCTGATCGATGTGAACAGTGCTCTCTTGTACGCCAAACACGAGTTCCGGAATCGTCGGATCTCAGTGTGGATGGTTCTCAAAACGGCATTTTGGTCGTTGCTCTACCACCTGTCGATTCTCAATATGGAAGACGCCTACAAACACGCGGCGCGCCATTACATCGGCGAAGACGACGACACGCTCGAGAAACTCAGTAGCCGCTGGTTCCAAACCGAGGTCGCCCATCGTCTTCAACCGGGCGCTCAGTTGGCGTTGGCGCACCACAGAGAGCGTGGCGAACCGCTGGTTCTGCTCAGCAATACCTCGTGCTACGTGGCGCGGGCGGCAATCAGCGAGTACGGCCTTGATGACTGGTTGGCCAACCAGTTTCCGCTCGATGACTCTGGGAGACTGACCGGCGCCTTGGTTTCACCCCTTTGCTACGGCGAGGGCAAGGTCACCCATGCCGAACGTTTGGCTCAGGAAAACGACATTGACCTAGAGCCCTCGACCTTCTACACAGACTCCCAGTCAGACCTTCCGATGCTCGAAAGCGTTGGCAACCCGCGGATCGTCAATCCCGATCCCCGGCTACGTAGGCTAGCTCGGCGGCGGAAGTGGCCCATCCTCGACTGGTCAAAAAAGAACGCCGCCTCCAAGGAGAAATGATGGCAACGACAAGCGACCTCAAGAAAGGGATGCGAGTTGAGCTCGACGGGGACCCCTGCACTGTTCTGAGCTTCAAGAGTCAGACTCCCTCAGCACGCGGGGCTGCGACTTTGGTGAAGGCCAAATTCAGGAATCTCAGGACCCGCCAGCAGATCGACAAGACGTTCAAGTCAGGTGATCGGATCAAAGAAGCCGATTTTGAGGTACGGCCATCCCAGTATCTCTACGATGAGGGCGGTGACACCTTCTACTTCATGGACCAAGAAACCTACGATCAGTTTCCTCTCGCAAAAGAGGACATTGAGTACGAGTTGGGATTCATTCGTCCAAACGATGAAGTCAAAGCGCTGATCTTCCAAGGCAACTGCATCGGAATCGAGCTGCCCCACACCGTGTCGCTCAAAGTCGAACGCTGCGATCCGGGTGTGAAGGGCGATTCCGTCAACAACGTCACCAAACCAGCCGTGCTCGATACGGGCCTCGAGGTTGCAGTTCCTCTCTTCGTCAACGAGGGCGACACCCTGATTGTCGACACCCGAGACGCTCGCTACGTTCGTCGCGGATAGTTCTCCACCTTCACACCCAGACCGAGTGCCGCTAGACTGCCGCTGCCCGTTTCGAAAATAGGCAGTAAATGAAGAAATCCATAATCGTTTTGGTCGCGCTCAGTATGATCGGATGTTCCGATGATCCGAGTACTGCTACAGAGAGCGATTCGACCCTCGACCTCGCCGCTGACACATTTCGGGAGGTGTCGTCGAACGACGTCGTCGAGGACTTGGACCAACCAGATTCCGACGCCTCTATGGACACCGAAACCGAGGAGCCGGACTTCACCCCCACCGAGCCGGATGTCGCCGGAGACCCGGACGCTGAGCCCGACGAGAGCCCTTTCGACCCGGGGGAGTTCGATGACGGCGAAGAGACCGAGTTCGTCCCGCGCTCGGTCGACGAGAATCGCACCATGTTTCCGCTCCCGGTACAAGCCGGTGCCATGACAGATTCATCCGTTATTCTATGGGCTTATTCTCCTGATACGAGCTCCGCCGAGCTCCGGGTTTGGCGCCCTAGCGGCAACATCGGCACCGTCATACAAGTCGCTCGGGAGTCAGTGGAGCCCAACGACGGCGGCTACTTCCGATACGAACTTGGCGATCTGGCGCCAGGAACGCACTATCGATATGCCTTCTACCGAAGTGATACGGAGGAGGGCGAACCCACCGCTCGAACCGTGATCGGTCGTTTCCGAACTGCAACCGCCCCTGGTTCCCTTGAATCCATTACGATTGGCGCAACCACCTGCACAAATCAGCGCTTTGCCCCCTGGGGCGCTCTGGAGCTGTTGGCTGAATACGAGATGGACTTCTCGGTTCACCTCGGCGACATGAGCTACAACGACGCCGCCGAGACCCTCGATGAATACCGAGAAATTTGGCGTGAAAATCTGTCGGACCCGGGTTATCAAGCCCTCTTACCGGCGGCTGGCCACTACGTAACGTGGGATGACCACGAAGTGGACAACGACTGGAATCCCGAAACACTGGACCCCGATCGCATCGAAGCCGCCAAGACAGCATTTTTCGAGACGCTTCCGACTTGGGAAGGCGAGTTCCACCAGCTGTGGACCAGCTACGACTGGGGCGAAACACTCGAGGTCATTATCCTGGACTCGCGTAGCGAGCGGCTGCCTTCAACTCGGTTCGGCGACGGCGCCACCTATATCGGCGTTGATCAAATGGAGTGGCTTCAAGAACGACTGTTGAACAGCACCGCTCACTTCAAGGTCATCCTCAACTCCGTTCCAATAACAAACATGCCCCTGGTGTGGGATCTGGCGGCCGGCGATCGCTGGGAGGGGTATCGCGCTCAACGCCAAGAGCTGCTCGATTTCTTGACCGACAACGCGATCGAGAACGTCTGGTTCCTGACTGGAGACTTTCATGTTGGTTTTGTTTCCCGAATAGAGCCCGAAGGCCCAGCCAACGTCTACCGGGAGATATCGGTGGGCCCTGGCGGCAATGGTCCCAATCCAATCGCAGCCGGCCTCGATCTCGATCCGCAGTTCGAGTACTCGGACCTATCCGCCGAGGTCGCGACCCTGCTCACCTTCGATCCGGTCGAGGATCTCGTACATGTGAAGTACGTGAGACAGGATGAAACCGTTCTATACGAGGCCGATCTTCGGTTCGGCGAGTAGGCAGGTGCCACGAGTTTGTCGGTTGTTTTGCGGCCCTTCGACTCGAGAACCAGTGCCACAGTTGACCCGCTTCAGGTCATGCGATATTGCAATTTGGAAATGACTTGCCCCTCACTGGCTGTTCACACGACGTGAAAACACTTTCAGCACAGCTTGCGACCACCGCGCTCCTGCTCATTGGTTTCTCCCTCTCCGCGGGAGCTCAGACCCTACCTCTGGTTGCGGAGTGGGTTGGCGAGGACGCCGCCTTTTGGTGGGACAACCCTGAGTCGGCGCTAGTCAACCAACTCGAGTCCGATCTCATTGCACGCGGTGGCCTAGGATGGATAGACCCCCGCACCGTCGACGCACCTTCAGTGTCGAGAAGCTACCGAGTCGCCGACCTAAGTGACATCAACGCCCGAAACATGGGGTCGCTCTTCGGAGCCGATGCGGTTCTGTCGGGCGAGTTGCGGGTCGAGGCATTGACCCCCATCGCTGACGGGCTCTTTTGGACGGCAACGATCTCGGCCGATGTGCGGCTACTAGACGTTCGGGAAGGGGACCAGCTGCTCGCCGTCGCCCGTCAGTCTTTCGGTGAGGGAAGGACCAGTGAAGACGCAATGAGTGCTGCGGTATCGAACATCGCCGAGTCGATCATCTGGCGCGTCAATCAACGCGGTGTCGATAGCGAGCTCACCGTTCCCGACAGCGGCTTGCCCACTCTGATGGTCCGGGGAATGGACAACGCCTTCCTCTTGGTCACGTTCAAGGGCGACCTGCGGCGCCACGACACAATCGTGGCGGACGTGCGGGAGGCCTGGGCAACAGAAGGGGTTGTTGGGCTCGAGGTGGAACTCCAAGAAGGCGCTCAGTTGGACCAACTCGTGACGATCCTATACGACCTCGAGCTAAACCGAGACGCCCCCTACGAGCTGATCGTTCACGCATGGGAGGGGCTGTCGACCTATGTCGATCTGACGAGCCCACCCGAGGATGACCTGCTCGACTCGGATACGAATGGAGCCCTCGGCCAATGAAGGAGCGTGCAAGCCTTGGATAAGGGGGTTATCGCCACCGGTGGTTTCATGCTGGGCCTAGTCTTGGTTGCGGCGGTCTTCAGTGCGAAACCCGACCCACCGGTTCCCACAGCGCAGCAGAGCGTCGATCCTGCTCCACCCCCATCACTACCGCCCGCTCCGTTGTTCTCGGATCTCCCGGAGCTTCCGCTGCTCGAACTCGACCGCGATGACCAATTCGTGAGCGGAATAGCGTTGGGCCTGTACGACAAGCGTGAGAACGCAACCTACGACCAACCGCTCGCCGAAATCGCCGAAGTCGGCGCTGATTCGGTGTCGCTTGTCGTTACCTGGGGCCAGGACACAATTTATGACACTGAAATCACCGCAGACGATGAGGAGTCGAGAGAGGACGAGGCGGTTCTGGCCACCATCTCGGCGGCTCACCGCGAAGGGTTGAGGGTCCTCCTCTTTCCAATACTGAAGATTGGACACGCGAGACTGGCCAGTGGCGTGGAACGCTCGAACCCACCGATGTAGACCTGTGGTTCGCCAGTTACACCGATTACATCCTGCACTATGCCCGCTTGGCGGAGCAGGCCGGCGTCGAAATATTCTCGGTGGGCTCCGAGCTGGGAAGCATGGAGGTCTACGAAACCCGGTGGAGAGAGCTCATCCGCCAAGTTCGACAAGAATACAGCGGTCGCCTGCTCTACTCGGCGAACTGGGATCACTACCGCCTCACCAAGATCTGGGATGAAGTAGACCTCATGGGTCTCACGGCCTACTATGAACTCGCCGAGTCCGAAGAGGAGGAGGTCGATCTTCAGCTGCTTACCAGCCGCTGGGGTCCGATCCGTGACGAAATTGTCGAGTTTTTTCGCCACTACGAACGCCCGTTCATTTTCACCGAGCTGGGCTACTACAGCCAGCCCGGGACAGCTTGGCATCCCTGGGACTACACTCGAAGGGTTGGTGCCGAGGTGACCGAACAGTACCTCTGCTATCGCGCGTTT
>CAZDBH010000394.1:0-8230 GCA_964503485.1 uncultured Bradymonadales bacterium
ACCGCTAAAAGCTAACGGCTGGAGTCCGGGGCGTTATACCCGACGGGCTCCTAGACTAGCCACACTACCAAGGGCCACAGCGCCATTCGATGCTGGCGAGGAACGGCCGAGCCGAATTCGGAGATCGGAGTTGGGTAGTACGCCGAGGGTAATGCTTGAAGTCTGGTTGGGCACCAGGCGCCGGAAGCTCAGAACTCCTCTTCTTCGTCCGGAAGGCCGTCTACCTCGACTTCGGCTCCGGCTCTCGCATAGGCACCTCCGACTCGCATGGCGTCAGCGTCGCTGTTGGTCTGATAGACCTGAACACGCTCTCCATCGTTCGCTCTACGGAGGACATCCTTGAACCAGTTCGTTCCTTGATTGCTGTTGTGGATCTTCAGCATCTCCTTGAGCTCACTAGCCCTCGACACATCAAATCCTGTAATAAAAACGGAGACTCGGTAACTCTGGCTCATGTCATGATCCTTGGCGAAAGCCGACAAGTGGTGAAAATAACACTACGATTCGCTACGAATAAAGGGGTTCAATTGTGAAACTCGGACAACTTGTGATTTTGGTCTCCTTCGTCCTTGCTCTCGGCTGCCTGCCGAGCTGCAAATCTAACAACGACTCGAGCCAAAGCAATGCCCCGTCTGGCGAAGAAGAGGAACAATCGGCACCCGCGGTGCCTGCGCCGTGCGAATTCACGCACGCGTCGCGTTCTCTCGTATCCATCAACGTCGAGACGGCGACCGGGGACTGCGTGGTCGTCGTGCCCCAAGACGTCGCTGTTGGGGAGTTAGGCGTCTCAGTTTCGGTGGCCGGACGCTCCGACGTGGCATCGGTCGAGATACGGGCCAATGAGAATGCGTACTACTACGCAAACGAGGGTTCCGTGACGATCACGTCCGTAACTGATACCGGGTTGAGCGGTGAGTTCACCGTCTCAGACAGCAACCCGCCCGAGGTCGGTGGACCCTGGACTGGTCACTTCGAAGTGGCGTTCTGAAGCGAGAAGGGACTTAAGCTTCCTTGGCCCACTTCGTGAGGATCTCGGCGATCGCGACACCTTGGTCTGTCGACGAGATGTTGAACTTGCTTTGCGCTAGATAACGACCGTCGCGCTTCTTGTAACGCTGAATACGCGCCTTCTTCTTGCCCAGCTCGCCGGTCTTTCGATCGGCGTCCTGGTACAGATACATAACGGTTGCCCATGCGCCCTTTGTTAGAATGACCTTATCCAGCTCTTTCGTAAGCAGCTTTCCGGTCTCGTCTTTCCATTCGCACGTTAACTCTTCGACAGTTGCGGCCATTTTTGGTCTCTCCCTTTTGAAGTGCGCAGTTCAAACAAGATTTTCGCCGAGATGACAAGGGACTTTTCAAAAAATACGAAAACAAAGTTGTACGAAAGTGTGAAAAGGAGCTATTGGAGTCCGCGTGATAGTTGAACTTTCAAAGACATTCGGCTTCGAAGCCGCTCATAACCTGCCCAACTTGCCAGATGGCCACAAATGTCGCCGGCTACACGGGCACTCATTTCGGTTTGACGTGACCGTCCGCGGGAGCGTTGATCCTCACACTGGTATCTTCATCGACTACGCCGATATCAAGGCACTCGTCGAGCCGTTGGTCGCCATAGTCGATCACAACTACTTGAACGAGGTCCCCGGTCTTGAGAACCCCTCGAGCGAGGTCATCGCAAAGTGGTTTTGGGACCAACTGGTCGACAAACTCGACGGTTTGCACGAAATCGTCGTGAGAGAGACCTGTCAGAGCTCCTGCACCTACCGCGGCGAATAGGCCAAAAACACCCTCCTCTGACGACACGTAACTGGTTGCAAATGCAGGTGCTATCTTGAAACCGGACGAGTGTCCGGATTTAGGTCGTTTTTGCTTGAACTTACATGTGAGCTGATGTAGACAGTTGTCGTCCGAGGGTTCTCACCGTCCAGGGAACCCTTACTGAGCGCCGTTCCACTGTTGTTGTTACCGAATGTCGCTCGTTTGTTTTGTTGGAGAAATAACATGCCTACCCTTCCCGCACTGCGCATGTACCTAGCCTGCGCTCTTCTGATGTCGGCCTGTGTTCAAGCTGATATCAAACCTAACCCCGATCTAATCGACGAAACCGAATCGTCGCCCGGCTTAGACTCAGATGGTTCGATCAGTGATCACATCGATGATGCTGACGAGTCGCTGTTGCCAGACGAGACGGAAGCGGAGGAAGAGATCGTAACCGCTGAAGGCTCAACTGACGCCTTTGTCGACGTCGCGACCGTCCTGGGTGGCGATTTCACCTGCCTTGGAGGCAACCTGCCGCAGCCTGCTGTGGGAGACAAGGTCTCGCTCTCGGGCAACACCGTTCAGTTCAAAAGCAATGTCGTTGTTCAAGGCGTCATGATCGACGTGATCTCGGCAGAAGGCGAGCTACTCGCTTCGACCGAGTCAGACGAACGTGGCCGCTATGTCCTCGAGTTCGACGATACGGAAGCCGCCCGCGGCGGATTCATCGAGCTGAGTCGTCACGACGCGTTCACGACCCGAATGGCGAGCTCTCATCCAAATCTCGCATTTGAGGAAAGTACCGACCTCGGAATCGCGACCTCGATCGAGCGGGATCTTCTCAATCTGGCCTCTCCGGACGGCGTTGATCCAGAATTGGGCGTTATCCACGGCGAACTCTACGACTGTGTCGGCGCCAGCAACGTGTCGGGGGCATCGATTTCAATCGCGCCGGCAGCCGGCCAACTTCTTTTTACAACCCCCGAGTTCGCTTTCACCGCCGACATCGAGCGGACGACAGAGACCTCTTCATTCTACTTCGTGAATGTTGAGCCCGGCACCTACGTCGTCACT
Organism: uncultured Bradymonadales bacterium; assembly: GCA_964503485.1. GTDB lineage: Bacteria > Myxococcota_A > Bradymonadia > JAFGEP01 > JAFGEP01 > CAZDBH01. The sequence continues at coordinate 2,836 of CAZDBH010000394.1, forward strand.
GTTTCTGCTGAAGGGAAGGACGGTGAGGAGCCAATTGTTGTCAACTCAGTCGTCTACGAGGTCGAAGGCAGTACGTTGAGTACTCAGACGATTTTCCCAGAATAGTCGCGACACGTCGCGACAAGACGGAGCGACATGATGCCGACGCCGATTCTCCAATCCTCATTTCTCGTCACGATTGCTCTGCTGTTCGTCCTGGGTCCTAGTCCAGTCGAAACCAGTTTGGTATCCGCCTCTTGCCCACCCAGTCGGGAGATAACGGTCAGCAACGCCAGTTACAGCACCATCGGGTACATTCGCTCCGATGGATCGGTGACCGACAGCTCCTACCGCACGATTGGCTATATTCGCTCGGGCGGGACCGTGACGGATGCCTCGTACTCGACCCTGGGTTATGTGCGTCCGGACGGCAGCATCACCAACGCGTCCTACAGTACGATTGGCTACCTCCGCAGTGACGGCTCGCTCACGAACTCGAGCTACAGCACGGTTGGTTATCTGCGCCCAAACGGAGACATTACCAACGCGTCCTACTCCACCGTTGCGCATACGGGGTCTGGGGGTGACTGGGACGCGATCGCTGGCTATCTGTTCCTGATTCGACCCGACATCCTTGGGCTCTGACGCACTCGCCGCGCGCCGGCTCCCTCCCCTTTTTCTTAGACCTTTTGTCGTCTCTCACTCGTATCAGTGCAGTAGCAATGTTGGCCACCACAGCCCCCAAAGGGGAGGAGACTTCGAACGATGTACACGCGAATTACCAGAGCCCTGTCATTCCTGAGCCTACTCATCTTGTTTCCGGCCTCGAGTTGGGCCCAGTACAACGCAAGTGCAGGGCAGAACGCGCCGACCGTCGAGGAAACCGAGTACTATATGGACGATGACGGACAAGAGCAGTCGCGACGCGTTCGTCGTGCGGCCGAGGCAGACCAGTACGGCAACGCTCGAGGCAATCAGTTTGACCTCGCTGTTGATGGTGCCTTCGAGGGACAGACCGTTTTGGTCCTCCACTTTTACACCGGAGGGGGATTCGACTTCAGCCTTCCGGAAGCAGCCTTGCGAGAGAAGGGTTTCGGTGTCTATCGCTACTCGAATGGGGCGCCCGAGCCCGAACAGCTGGCTCAGGACCTGCGCAATGCCAACCAACTCTGGATCATCTCTGACTCCACTCGCCATCTCAACGACGAGCACCTCGCTCTGATCGTGGACTTCTTCGAGTCGGGCCACGGAATCTACATCTGGGGCGATAACGAACCCTACTACGCGGACGCGAACTACGTTGCTAATGCCCTATTCGACACGACCATGAGCGGAGACCTCCCGGGCGATAACGTCGTGACGCTGCAGGACGGCGGAGGAAGTGGGCTGCTGCCCAATCACCTCATAACCACGGGTCTCGAGTATCTCTACGAGGGCATCACGATCGCCACGCTCGACACCGTAGGGCCATTCGAGCCGCTACTCTACGGATCAGCCGGCAATCTCGTCACAGCGGTTTACGAGCACGAAGGTCGCAGAGCGATTCTCGACGGCGGCTTCACCCGCCTCTATGTCCACTGGGACACGGCGGGAACGGGCAGGTACGTCAAAAATGCGGCGGCCTGGTTGGCGAACTGGGAGCGTTTTGGAGACGATATCGTGGCAACAGAACATCGCGCCCAATAGACAGCCTCGGCCTCGACAGACGAATCGAAGGCCGGCCGCTTCGCGGCTCAGTCAACCGTCTGTGGGCGTATCAACCGCTGCGGCGGTGACTGGCTGTTCGACGACGGGCGCCTTTGGTTTCCGCGGAGCTCGCTTCCCAGCAGGTTTGCCGTTTTTCTTCTGGTCCGAGTCGGTGGCCGCAGCGTCTTTAGCCGGTTTCGCGACCTCTTTGACAGGCTTTGCCTGGGCGGCCTCTTTAGCAGGCTTTGCCTGGGCGGCCTCTTTAGCAGGCTTTAGCGCCGGAGCCTTTCTAGCAGGCTTCTCCGCCGCGACCTCTTTGGCCGGCTTCGCTGCCGCGGCATCTTCAGCAGGCTTCGCCGCGGGTGTCCTTGGACGAGAGTCCTTGGCGGACTTCGGCTTCGGTTCCGTTTGGGCGGCGTCAGGCTTGGTTGAAGTGCCAGCCTCAGCGTTGGTCTTGGCCGGCTGTTTAGAGTCATGACCTCTAGAGCGTCGGGACCTATCACCCCGGTTGCGTTTGGCCTTTGGTTTCGCGCCCGACGACCGTTTGTCACCAGACCCTTTCTTCCTGCCACCCTTGCCGGCGTCGAGTTCCACTTTTGCCGTGGCCCGATGCAGATTTGAGCCCTTTCGCAGCCTGACCTCGACACCGGCCGACGCTTCGATTTCCTGCAATGTGTCGCGCTCGTGGCGCTTCAGGTAATCGATAACCCCCGGATGTGCCTGGGCATCGATGACATGGCCCTCTCCGTGTTTGGCGTGGCGTTTGATTGTCCTCAGTAGGTCGTATGCAACCCGTGTTTCAGCTTTGATTCGACCCATCCCCTCGCAGTAGGGACAAGGCTCGCAGAGCTGTTGAACAAGGCTCTCCTGGACCCGTTTTCTGGTCATTTCGACGAGTCCGAAATCCGAAATCTGAGTGATATTCGTTCTCGCCTTGTCCTGCTCGAGGGCGTTGACCAACGCTTGGTAGACTTTGTCGCGATTGTCTTTGAGGTCCATATCGATCAGATCGAGGACGATGAGCCCGCCGATGCTGCGCAATCGGAGCTGATAGACAATCTCTTCCACCGCCTCGAGATTGGTCTTGGTAATGGTCTCTTCGAGGCTCGTCTTTCCGACGAATTTGCCCGTATTCACGTCGATCGCGGTAAGGGCCTCGGTCTGATCGATCACCAAGTAGCCGCCACTCTTGAGCCACACTTTACTGCCCAGCGCTCTGTCCAGTTCGAGTTCGATACCGAATGCTTCGAACACTGGTGCTGCGCCTTGGTAGAGCTCGATACTGCAGTAAAATCCGGGCATGTAGCGACGGATGAAGGCTGGAATTCGGCGGTAAAGATCGGGTGAATCGACGACGATTCGATCGATGTTGGTGCTGACTAGGTCCCGTGTGGCCCGAAGTACCAGATCGAAGTCTTGGTGCAGGCATGCAGGGGCTTTCACCTGGTCCCGTTTGTCGAGAACGTCCTGCCAGGCGCCGATCAACACGCTCATATCCTGGCGCAAATGATCTTCCGGTTCGGCGGCAGCCGCTGTTCTGACGATGAAACCCGATCCTTCGGGGCGCATCTCATTGGTGAGGTCGCGAAGGCGTCTGCGCTCCCTCTCTGCGGAAATGCGTCGTGAGATGCCGATGTGATTTACGGTCGGCATGAACACAAGGAAGCGACCGGGCATCGTAATGTGGCAAGTGAGTCGAGCCCCTTTGGTTCCGATTGGATCCTTGGCAGCCTGGACGAGAATCTCCTGTCCTTCTTTTAGGAGGTCCTCGATTCTGGCTGTGGGCTTCGCCTTTGACTTGGAGGTCGGTTGGTTTGACGGGTCGAGCCCGACATCATCGAGGAGTGGTCCGCCCTCATCGAGGGTGAACGAGAAGTGCTCGTTCAAAACTTCTGACACATACAGGAAGGCTGACCTGTCTGTGCCGATGTCTACGAAGGCAGCCTGCATTCCGGGAAGGATGCGAACCACTCGACCTTTGTAGATGTTTCCGACGATGCCACGGTCCCGTTTGCGCTCGACGTAGAACTCGGCAAGAACACCGTTTTCTACGAGGGCAACGCGGGTCTCGTGACCTGTAACGTTGATCAATAGAACATTAGACATGTGCGACCCAAATTTCGGGTCGGGAGGTAACGTGCGCGTTGGGATCAGTCCATTGGGACTTCCCGAATACGCGGCCAAAGCAGTTGGCCCCGGGTCAGTCCGCCTCGGCGGCGAAACACGGGTTCAAAAAATGCTCGGCTGGGAGTACATCCCGGCCACAATCAAATTGTGAATGCGTACGACTCAAACAAGTCGACGCTCGATTCGTCATATTTCGAAGATGCGCCGGACTGAGTCCGAGCGCGGTACAATATCTTCGTCCGCCACAATGCGGTTCAAATCCTCAGTTCGTCCCCGACGGGACGTTTCAGTTTGTTGGGACAGCTGGCAGCGTGTCTCGGCTGCGGTTCAACCATTCGGGAACCGGGTCCTCAAACTGGATACCGGGCAACATAGTCGCATTCGCGTTTTCACACCAGCGCAAAGTGTGCGCTCGGCCAGTTCGCTGTCTATGAGCGGCTCCCAACGGGTCCCTATGGATGATTGTCGGCTCTCTGCGATCCCGGTCTCGGGCGGGGGTGGATGAAAATTCTGACGGTTTTGGGTTCAACCATGACAGGAATGTCGTGTTTTTTGCATCGAGTGCTCCTTGCTCACCGGGGGCCTTAAACCAATCACCCAACCATCTCGGCAGGTTACGCCGCCGGGAGCCGTCTTGGCACCGTGATTGCTTAACTTACGTGCTGAGGAAATTGTGAAAATGAGCGCTTCCCCAAAGAGTTCTCGCAAACCTCGATAACAACGGAACACATCGGTTCCAGCAACGCAGACAGCGCCCGGCCTTCCCGCCGGGCGTTGTTGTTCTTGGGACTTTTGGCGGGCATGGCCGCTTTTTGAAAAAATTCCCGCTTGACACCCCAATATTCGGCGGCTAAGTTACCAAACACCTGCCGGACTAAATTTTTCAAACGCCTCCCGGCATTGTTACCCCGGACCGTGAGTCCGCATCACAAGAACACCAGGTCGCAAGAATAGTTTCTAAGCACATTTAATCACCACTCGAGTCGCTAAAGAACGACCATTCCCACCCCATAGAGATGCGCAGGAAGCGCATGCTACCCACTTCGAGGGACAGATGAACCTAACAGAATTAAAACGTAAAAATATTGCCGAGCTTAACAAGCAGGCCAGTGAACTCAATGTTCAGAATGCCGGCGGCCTTCGCCGACCGGAGCTGATCTTCGCCATACTCGAGGCCCAGAGCGAGTCCAACGGCGCCATCTACGGCGAAGGCGTGTTGGAGACATTGCCTGACGGCTTCGGCTTTCTTCGAGCCTCTGACTACAACTACTTGCCTGGCCCCGACGACATCTACGTGTCGCCCAGCCAGATTCGTCGCTTCAACTTGAGAACAGGCGACACAGTTTCGGGCCAGATTCGGCCTCCGAAAGATGGCGAGCGCTATTTCGCGCTGCTCAAAGTCGAGCAAGTCAACTTCGAGGATCCTGACGTCGCCCGTCACAAGATACTCTTTGACAACCTCACTCCGCTCTACCCGGAGGAGAAGCTCAACCTCGAGTATCACCCCAAGAATATGTCAACGCGAAGCCTCGACCTGCTGACCCCACTAGGGAAAGGCCAGCGTGCTCTCATCGTCGCGCCTCCGCGTACCGGTAAGACCATG
>CAZDBH010000395.1:0-7906 GCA_964503485.1 uncultured Bradymonadales bacterium
ATCCGGAGCCCTACTCGGGCCGATTTCAAGCCAACGTCGGTGGAGATGAGCTCGGACAAATCAAGAGTGGCGCGATACGGGTGAATGACCGCGACAAGTTCCGAATCGAGGCCATCTATGACGATACGGTGACCTTCACCGACCGTCACGTGGGGGAGCTGCTCGACTATATGGAGGAGCAGGGCGTCCTCGACGACACGTTGCTCATCATCACCAGCGATCACGGCGACGAGTTCTGGGAACACGATTCGGTGGGACACGGTCACAACGTGTACAACGAGCTGGTTCACGTACCGCTGATCGTCAGGTATCCGGGGGCAATCCCGGGCGGTACGATTGTGCACAACGGCGTGGATACCGTGGACATTTTGCCGACCATTGCTGCGATGCTCGGCATCGAGGCGCCCGAGGATGCCCAGGGCCAGTCTTTGCTACCTGTGATTCACGGCGTTGGCGCGAGCTATCCGACTCCGGCCTTCAGCCAACAGTATGGCCGCACGTTCGCGATGAATGTTGGGCGCTGGAAGGTCATCTGGCGAAACTCGGGTGAGCGCCGACTCTACGACCTCGAAAACGATCCGACCGAACAGAGCAACGTCGCAGACGAACATCAGTACGCGCTTCGATTCATGAGCGATTCAATGGGGTTGTTCATGCCCTACCGATCGGTTTGGTCCAAGACCGACTGGGGCGTCGCCTCCAACTTGTCCGCCGGTTTTCACCCCGACGGTGAGTAGCCACCCACTGCGCACGGTTCACCACCCACCGCCCACTGCTCACTTCGGACAAGTTGATTTCGACCGCCTCATGCGCTCATATGGGTGCCATGAAATACTATGGAATCATCCCAATTTTACTGTGTTCGCTGGCGCTATTCGGCTGTGCCGCCGAGGACCCGGTCGCTCCCATCGGCCCTGAATGTTCTGACGGAACCCGCCAAGCGGGCTCCAATGACTGCGAATCGGTGCGGTCTTGTGGTCCGGGCACACGACTCGAGGGTGAAAGCTGCGTTCCGGCGATCCAATGCGGTGAAGGAACGGAGGTCGACGGATCGGGCACATGCGTGGTTGCCGTCGTCGGGCCTGCCTGCGGCCCAGGTACGTCGGAGTTCGAGTCGACCTGCACTGCTGAGGAACCGCCGACGTGCGGTCCAGCGACTGAGCTGATTGACGGAACATGTGAACCGATCGAGAGGACCTGTGGCCCGGGAACTCGCGCCGAGGGCGGCGTCTGTATCCCGGATCCGCAATGTGGCCCGGGCGCTGTTCAAGTCGGGAATGAATGCGTCACCGAATTCGAGGCCAGTCCAAGCGTGTTGTCGTCCTGTGGGGTGATGGCTCGGGATTTTTGTGGCGATATAGCCGACTGTTGCGAAATGCCCCTGAATCTCGAGGAGGCCGGCATCGCGCCAGACCTTCCTCAACTGCCGAGCCCGGCGGCTTGCCAGGCGATTGTAGAGTGGCACTGCAACCGGCGTTTTGGTCCCCAACTGATCGCGATAGCCGCCGGTGACGCGACACCGACCGGCGCTCCGCTCGAGGTGATTCAAGACTTCTACGACGTCGACTCGTGCACCGTTCCGGCTCATCTGGCCAGTATCTTCCTCAACCAAGTGGAACCACCGCTACTCATCGAAGAGCAAGACTTTGGAGACCCCTGTTTTGAAGAAAACTCCTGGTGTGGGGAGGGTTTCTCATGCATCTCGAGCGAGGCGACGGGACCAGTTTGTACGGCCCGCGCCACGCAGGGCAACCGGTGCGACAACCGTGACAACGACGACTGTCAGCCTACGACTCCCGAGGGACTCGCGATGTTCTGCGACGGGGATGCCATCTGCAAACCATACGCGGTCTTGGAGGCCGATTGCAGCGAGCGACGATGTGATCCGTCGGTGGCCTACTGTTCTGAAGTGTGTGTGGCTCTCAAGGAAGCCGGGGAGACCTGTTCGTCAGACAGTCAATGCATGGCGGGCACGTATTGCCGCGCTGTGATCGACGAGATTGAGGCCGAATGCACCGCTTTCCGAACTGAGGGTCAGGCCTGCGGAGAACATGATGAGTGTGGCGACGGACTGATGTGTACGGGAATCGACCTCGAAGCGGAGGAACCGATCGTCGAGGGAACCTGTCGGGCTCGGCTTAGTATCTGTGAAATCGAAGGGTCGGTGCTGCTATGAAGAACATCGTTTATGCATTGCTTGCCCTGACCCTTCTGAGTTGCGAGGAGCCTCTCCCTGCTCAGGTTCGAGAATGCGGTGAAGGCACGATCGAGAACGAGGAAGGCAACTGTGTCTCTACACTTACTTGCGGTGAGGGGACCTTGCTGGCCGACGACACCTGTGTGCTGACAGGGACATCGTTGTCCTGCGGCACAGAGACCGAACTAGTCGACGGATCGTGCACAGCCGTTGCCACGTCTCGCACGTGCGGATCGGGGACAACGCAAGATGGGGGGCTCTGTCTCCCCGCTGCCGATCCGGTGGCCTGCGGCGTTGGAACCTCTGAGGTCAACGAAGTCTGCGTTAGCGATAACCCGCTCTCGTGTGGGACGGGAACCACGCTCGAAGGCATCGCTTGTGTCACTACGACCTGCGGATCCGGTACCGTCGAATTGGATGGGCAGTGTGTGGGTGAGGAGTTCAACAAGGCTGACCCGCTCGAGTCGTTGATCTACCGAGTGGCGCGATCGACCTGCGAAGCCGCCCAGCAATGCGACTGCTTCTCAGAGTTGGGAGACGTTGGTGCGACGGTGATGGCAAATCCCATCTTGTGCGAGAGCCTTTTCCGAGGCTCGATCATGTCGATGATACTCACCTTCGCGGCTCAAAATGCCTCCCTGGGCTCCGTCGCGCCGAACCTGAGCAGGATTGAAGAGATTCTGGCCTGGGTCGAGGCTGACGAAGCCTGCACCGTGGATATGCTACAGATCCACGGCCTGCTGCCCGATGATCCCTACGATTTGACTGAGATGGCGTCGGTGGGAATCATTCCCAACGGCGAAGCCTGCTATTTCGACTACTTTTGTACCGACGGGAACCACTGTACGTCTGATGAGGAAGTCGAGTTCCCCATCTGTGCACCACTCGGCGTGTTGGACGAGGCCTGTGAAAATCACTTCGACTGTGCTCCTGAACTGTACTGCATCAGAGGCGATGTACGGACCTGCCAGGCCCGGCCCCGGCCAGGCGACCTCGACAGAAGCTGCAACGTCACCAACAAACCCTGCGCGCCCGGCTTCTGCTGTCGAGAGGGGGTGTGTCTCGATGCGCCAGAAGTCGGTGAAGCCTGCTGCGACGATGGGTGTCTCGATGACTCACTCTATTGTGGGCGAGTGCCCGAGGGTGAGCCCGCTTGTCTCGAGTATGCCACTGACGGCGAGGTCTGCGAGGACACTCAGTGTGGAATTGGGCTTCGCTGCCAAGAGTTCGAAGAGGCGGACGACCTCTGTACCTCGAGGCAGGAGGCCTGTGATGTCGTTCGATACCTCAATAGCTTCATCTTCATTTAGAGAACCAGGCGGCGGGCACCCTCGACACCTTCGGGGCGCTCTCATGGCCGAAATCGCTACCACGGTCTCGTTTTGATACTATTGGGCACAGGAGTGTGCACAGAAATGGTTCGGAGTGATGCAGTAGTTGGGTTGGGTTGTGTACTTCTGGCTGCAGCAGTCAGCTGCCCAGGAGACATCCGTGTGGTTGATCACTGCACAACTGGAACTCTGCAGGTGTGTGTCTGTCCCGACAGAACGCCGTCCTCGGCCGAGTGCCAAGACGACGGCAGTTACGGCCCCTGCGACTGCCCGGCAGACTTTGGCCCGGCCGCTGATGTGGATAGCGAGGTCTTCGATCAGGTTTCTGATTCGGACGCGGACGTCCCAGCCGAAGACATCGAGAACGACACCCCTGTCGACCTCGACGAGAACGTAGACGACACCACCGACGTGCTGGTCGATCAGCCCGACGAGTCGGTAGAACAGCCGGATCGGACAGTCGACAGCGACCCGATCGAGCCGGATGGTCGCACTGACCGACCGTTCGAGCCGCCCGTCGCGGACTCTGAGACCTACACGGTTGCCTGCGGAAACTCGTTCGAGCTGACCGGGACCTTCAGCGCGCCGCGACCAGCAACGCAGTTAGTCATTCGCCTAAAGCCCTACTCACTGCCTGCTAACGTCGGTCCCCTGGAAGGCATTCAGACCTTCGATGACCCAATGGCTGGTCCCCAGTCGTTCGCCATCGACATCGAGGTACCCGACTGGATGCCGGGCTCCGAATGGAGGACCGACTCGTTTGAGATGTGGGAGGTGGGTGGGACGATTCAGGGCAGCGGTGGGTTTCTCGATATTGCGACCATCACGATTAGTTGTGTTGACCCGGACTTGGATCAACCGGCTGAACCGACACTGACGGACTGGGGGCCGCGGGCACCGACGGCTGCCGGATGCACTGATCGACTTTGGGCCGAGTACGAAGTGTTTGATGAGCGCTCCGGCGTGGCTTATGCCATGGTGACTTTGGGCGGCGAATCGGTGTCGTTGGAGGGTAGCTTCGCTCCAGCGCGATTGGAGGGGGAGCTCCGGCGCGTTGGGGTCGACCTTCATTACAATCTAGAAACCGGAGAGTACCAAGCGACCGAGGTTATGTTGTTTGATGCCGCGGGCAACTCGTCATCGTTCACCTCACCGGAACTGCTCTTTGACGTGTTAGTGGAGTGCGCCGAGTTTGATGTGGTCCCACCTGCCTTGATCTCATTGGGCGCACCCGTTCCGAGCCGGGTTCGCCCGGGGGTACTCTTCACTGTGACTGGCGAAGCGGCCGACACAGATGGGGATTTGGAACATGTTCAGATCGATTACGGACCGGCCGGCGGCGGCGGTCTTGGGATCATCTGCGACGTCAGCGCTGGGGGCCGGTTCACCTGTACGTCGTCCGTATTCGCGGGAGCGGATGCTGGCTACTGGTCGCTCGATAGCATTCAGTTGAGGGACTCGCATGGTAACGAGGCCTTCTTGAGCGAGGGCGACGATGGGTTTCCTGAGAACGCGGCCGAGCTTGGCCTCGAGGTGCTTCCCTAGTCGATCGGCTCGATCGTACCGGCCCCTCTCACAGTCTGCGACACATTCTCCGGCTCACAGGCGTAGTGGACTGCGCCGGCTCCAGACAAGGTCGCGGTCAAGCTCTGATTCGCACAAACGGTCACATCGGCTGCGCCATCGACTGAGATAGTCACGTCTTGGGCTTCGAGGTCGCGGGTATTCAGGTTCGCCGCACCCGAAAGCGATAGGTTCAGAGCCGTCGTCGAGCCGGAGATGGTGGCGTCGCAAGCGCCGTCGCAGCTAAAGCCGAACGTGTCGCCGGCGAGACCGCTCAAACTGACTTCCGCGGCCCCCTCCACCGACATATCTGTGAGAACGGGCGAAGTTACCGTGAGCCTGAGAGGCAAGTCCGGGTTGATCTTCTCGGTCGTTTCGACGTTGAGTCGGCCGTCCTCAACCGTCGTCGTGATCACGTCGAGAATGTTGTCATCGCCATCCAGGACAACTGAGTGCTCGTCACCGATCGAGACGGTGACCTCGAACCCGCCCTTAACCGTGAGGGCCGAGAACTGCTCGACCTCCCTCGGCGACTCGGCGTGCGTCCCACTGCCCTTCAAGCCTGTCGAGCAAGCGGCCAACAGGGTCACCAGCATCAATAACGGAAGCCAAATAGCTCTCATTGTTCCTCTCCCTACTCACCTCCGCCCGACGCGGACCCTACTCGACTCAACTCTGCGAGGCAACCGCATTTTCGGCGCTCAGATGATGGCCGTGGTGGCAACCAAGGACTCGGACCAACCGTGATGTTCCCACTTGCTCTGTCGCCCGCTATAGTCCCCAGCCGAGTGGAGCATGGCGTGAGGTAAGCGATGTCGACCCTGAAATTTTTCGTTATCGGTGGAACCGGGCTGCTCGGTAAGGCGGTTGTCGAGAGGCTGTTGGCGAGTGGCAGTGTCACTATGATGCTGCGCCCGGGCTCACGGGAGCGGCGCGCCGACGATATCGAGAAGCTCGAGCACCGAGCCAGGCAACTGCCGGGCGAACTTCGGTTCGTCGCCGGTGACATCGAGGAAAAGGGACTCGGGCTAACGGCCGAAGGGCGAGCGGCGCTGAGCGACGCTAGCCATTGCTTCCACCTCGCGGCTCTCTACGACCTTCATGCCTCGGAAGACGAGTTGAAGCGGGTCAATGTGGACGGAACCGCCAATGTAATCGCGACCTTGGGCGAACTCGAGTTCACCGGCCATCTGCAATACGCCAGCTCGGTGGGCATCATGGGTGACTTCGACGGTACCTTCACAGAGGCGATGTTCAGCGAGGGCCAGCGCTTCGCCCACCCCTATCTGCGGACCAAACATGAAGCTGAAGCGCTGGTACGTGAGTCGACGTTAGAGTACCGAATCTATCGACCGAGTTCGGTGGTAGGAGACTCACGAACTGGTGAGATGGACCGCATCGACGGCGTCTACTACAGCTTCGCGGGCCTCAAAGCTATTGCGCGGATCGTACCGACATGGCTGCCTGTTCCTGCGCCTCGCCTCAAGGACCGTTTCAATCTGGTTCCTGTCGACTACGTCGCCGACGCAATGGTTCACATCAGTTTGAATGACAGCGGCGACAGACGGGTGTTTCACCTGGTCGATCCCAAGCCTCCGACGTTGGTCAAACAGACGGAGCTGTTTCTCAAGGCCGCCGGAGGTCCGCGGTTGTTGCCCATCATGGATCCAAGCAAGGTCCCGGGCCTGGGAAATATTCTCCGGATGGCGTCAGCGATGCCTGCTGTAACCGAGCTACTGGATTCCTATTTTCAGGATGCGGGGCTACCGGGAAAGGCTGCCCTCGACGCAATGAACACGAAAGTTCGGTGCGACACGAGCAACACCGATGCCGCTTTGAAAGACAGTGGGATTAGCTGTCCGCGACTCAAGAAGTACGCTCGCAAACTCTTCCGTTACTACGAGGACCACCTCGATCCAGTGCTGCACCGCGCCGATCGCTACCCAAAGGCACTGGCCGACAGAGTTGTCTTGATCACAGGGGCCTCGAGAGGCATCGGTGTGGATGTCGCACGCATCGCTGCCAAAGCGGGAGCCACTGTTCTGTTGGTGGCCCGGGACGCTGGGAATCTCGAGAATGTGGCAAACACGATTCGTGAGGCGGGCGGCACAGCGCATGTGTATCCAACCGACCTGACTAAACATGAGGAAATCGACAAGTTGGCCGCCGCCGTACTCAGCGACCACGGTGGGGTCGATGTGCTGATTCACAACGCCGCACGCTCGATTCGCCGCCCGATCGCCGATTCCACCGATCGTTTCCACGACTTCGAGCGAACCATGGCGCTGAACTATTTCAGCCCCGTTCGGCTCACGCTTGCGCTGCTGCCGAGTCTCCAGCAGCGCGGTGGAACAGTCTCGATGGTTCTGACTGTGGGTGTTCTGATACCGGGTCCGTTCTTCGGCGCCTATCTGTCGTCGAAGGCCGCATTAAGTGCCTTCGGAGACAGCCTCGCATCGGAGAATCGCCACCACGGATTTCACGTCAGCTCGGTCTATTTGCCGCTGGTCAAAACCGACATGATGGCCCCAACTGCCGAGTACGCCGACCGGAACGATCTCATGACGACCGAAAAGGCGGCGCGCATGATCTTGGATGGCGTCGTGCACCGCGAGCGCCGGGTTATGCCTCCGATCGGCCGCTTCTACACCGTCGCCAACGGACTCAACCCGAAAGGCACCACTCGTTTTCTGAATATCCTGCAGCGAGTTTTCCCCGCCGATGGTCCCTCTGAGTTTCCCATCGAAAAGGCGATGATCTCAAAAGCCCTTGGGGGAAGTCCGATTTAGTTGGTGAGTACCAAGCCCACCCCACT
>CAZDBH010000395.1:7924-8228 GCA_964503485.1 uncultured Bradymonadales bacterium
ATGAAGAGTCGATATGAATATCCGTCACGGCATCCATTCTGACCTCGCTGCTATCAACGACCTCTACAACCACTACGTCGTCAACACGCCAATTACCTTCGACGTGGAGCCAATCACCATGAGTCAACGCAGTGATTGGTTCGAGGGATTCCAGGCTGGCGGACAGCATCAACTTCTCGTGGCCGTCGATGGCGAGCAATTCCTGGGGGCGGCCTGGTCCACTCCGTTTCGAAAGAAAGAGGCCTACCGCTCAACTGCGGAGTGCACCGTCTACTGCTCGTCCACCGGACGGGGGGTCGGTAGC
>CAZDBH010000396.1:0-8197 GCA_964503485.1 uncultured Bradymonadales bacterium
GTAGCGACGAGGAGACGACTGCTACTGACGAGCTCACCTTCACCATCACTTCGGGTCCAACGTATGGAACGCTTACGGTGGATGGTAGGTCCCAGACGTCGTTCACCCAGGCAAACATCGACGACAGTCTCGTCACCTACGAGCACGATGCGGGCGAAGCGACTTTGGACACAATCGAGCTGACTCTAGTCGACGGAACGAACCAGTCCACGACGGGGACGCTCGAGATCACAATCACGCCCGTCAACGACGAGCCCGTAGTGGTGACCAACCCGGTGGAGCTGACGGAGGGGGACCAGGAGGTCGCAATCACAGCCGCTCATCTCTCGGCTACCGATAACGATTTGGCTGACACTGCCGACACGCTCACTTTCACAGTGCAGGGCGTTCCGGGCCGGGGAACTGCTCGACTTGATGGTGTCGAACTGGAGAGGCTGGATTCGTTTACCCAAGCGGATATCGATGGTGGCCTAGTCACCTACGACAACGACGGCAGCCACAACGACGCCGATCTGATATCACTGGCCCTCAACGATTCGAGTCGCGCCACGTGGACCGTCCAGCTGGTCTTTGACATCACGACGACCAACGACGATCCAACCCTTGGCCTCGAGACGCTTCTCGCCGCGGAAGGGGGGACGGCGGCCTTAACTACGTTCAACCTGCAGTTTTCCGACGAAGAGACCACAGGCACTGGCGGGATCAGCTATTCCGTGCTCACACCGCCAGACCATGGGCAAATTGAGCGTCTGGGGTCGGTCGTGACGGGTTTTACGCAGACCCGGCTGATGCAAGGAACAGTGCTCTACCGTCACGACGGTAGCGAGACCACCACGGACAGCGTGGAGATCCGCGCGATGGACGATGACGGTGGCTACGTCGACGGCGTCCTCGAAATCGAGATCACCCCCGTCACGGACCCACCCACGTTTACTTCCGGCACGCTCGAGGTGGACGAGGGAGCCACTGTGGTCATTACATCCTCTCACCTGCAGGCTGTTGATCCGGACGGAGGCGACTCCGACTCGCAGCTCGTTTATACGGTGACTGGTGCCGGAGGAGCTGGCGACCTACGCAAGGACGAGGTGGTCCTGGAGAATGGTGGGACGTTCTCACAGCAGGACATCACCGATGGTCTTATTGACTACGTTCAGGATGGTAGCGAGTCGACCAACGACAGCATAGACCTTTCGCTTACTTCGAGTCGCGGTGATGGTCCCGATACCGGTACTCTCAGTGTCGACATCACACTCCAGAACGACGTTCCGACGATAGCACTGCAGCAACCCCTCGAGGTCGACGAAGACGAGGCCGCCGTCATCGGGCGCAGTCAGATCATCGCCTCTGACGAGGAAACCACGAATCCAGCTGAACTAACGATTGAGGTGACTTCTGGATTGGCCAACGGCGACCTCTTGCTGAGAGGACAAAGTGCAACAACGTTCACGCAGGCCGATATCAATGCAGGAATCGTGAGCTATGAGCACGATGGGAGCGAAACCACTTCTGATACGATGGGCATTATCGTGACTGATTCGGATGGCGGGGTCGCCGAGGACACGATGCAAATCGACGTCACGCCGGTCACCGATCCACCAACCTTCGTAACCGGTCTCGTCGAGGTCGATGAAGAGGATTCGGTGCAGTTGACCGCGGCCCACCTGCAAGCGAGCGACCCCGATGGCGGAGACTCGGATTCCCAGCTCGTATACACCGTTACGGCCACACCGCCCAACGGCGATCTGCGGCTGGGTGGTTTCGCGCTGGAGAGCGGCGGCAGCTTCTCGCAGCAGGACATCACCGACGGAAACGTCGACTACCTTCATGACGGCACTGAAACAGAAACAGACAGCGTCGGTCTGTCACTGACCTCCAGCCGAGGCGATGGGCCTTCCACCGGGACGTTGAGCATCGAGATCACCACCGAGAACGATGCACCGACTGTCGTGGCAGGCACGCTCACCGTAGGCGAAGGCCGCAGCGCGCAGATTCCAAGTCGCACCCTGTTTGGCTCAGATGAGGAGACGACGGACACAAGCCAGCTGACGTTCACCGTCACGTCTGGTCCAACCAACGGCACGCTCACCGTCAGTAACGTGAGCGCCTCTAGCTTCACTCAGGACGACATCGACGACCTTCGCGTCAAGTACGAGCACGACGACAGCGGACCGGAGACCGAGTCGGACGAAATCGACTTCACGCTCGATGACGGCACGGGACAGAGTGTGACGGGGACGTTGTCTATTTCGATTACGACTGACAACGACCCACCCGAAATCAGCGGGACATTGGCCTTTACGGCCAATGAAGGCGAAGATACGACGATAACCACCACAGAAATCGACGGGTCAGACTCTGACAATCTGGACTCTGAGCTCGAGTTTACGGCGACATCGGGGCCGCAAGATGGGCAGCTGATCGTTGATGGCACAGCGAGTTCTACCTTCACGATCGACGACCTCGAAAACAACCGTGTGGTCTATCGACACGGCGGTTCGGATCGGAACTCGGTGGACCCCTTCGGCATTTCGTTGAGTGATGGAAGCCTGAGCGCTTCTGCGACCGTCACGATCACGATCGCGGCGACCAACGACACCCCCGAAGCCGGTGGTACACTGAGTGCTTCCTTTTTTGAGGACGTACCGCGCTGGTTTGAGCAGGATGTCTTGACCGCGAGCGAACCCGATCACCCTCAGAATGATCTGACTTTCGTCATCCAGGGCGGCCCTTCGGGGGGCCACATCGAGTTACGAGATTCAGCTAATCCGAGCGTACCGGGTCCAACGCGGTCCCAGTTCACCGCCGCCGAGGTCGATACGAATTCCGTGTTCTATGTGCCGGACCCTGACTTCAATGGCAGCGACTCAATGACCGTACGCCTGCAAGATGGTGACGGTGCCCAGGCCGAAGCACAGACGGTTGAAATCACTGTGGCGGCGAGTAACGACGACCCGTTAATCACGGCGGCAACACTGGCTGAACCCGTACCTGACACCACGACCCTGGCCTTCACCGACGCCAAGACAGTTTCTTTCGCCGACGTGGACGCCGCCGAAAGCCCCGGAGACTACCTACTGACCATCAACGTGGCGGTCGGCACCATCGACATGACAGCTGATCCGAGCCTAGTCGTCAGTGGTGCCCTGGAGAGTGATGGAGTTGGACTTCAAGGGTCGTATTCTGTATTGCAGCAGGCTCTCGAGACACTGACCTACACCGCACCGTTCAACGTCGCGACCGAAACGACTTTTAGCCTGGAAGTAGTGGTCTACGACGCCGAAAACGACTCTGACGTCGAGTACATTGCCCTAACCCTCGAGCCTGCCGACTCGCCCCCCGTGGTGACAATCAACCCTGTGTCTGTCGATCAAGGCGACTCTGTGCTTCTCAGGCCGGGTGACCCCGATCCAATCGAAGTCAGTGACCCCGACAGTGCCGACAGTGATTTGGTTTATCACCTGTCGTCATTGCCGAACTACGGCTCCTTGTTCGTGAGTGGCAGTCCGATTACCGAGCTCAGCCAAACCTTTACCCACGCCGATCTGGGGTTGGTGAGCTACCAGCATGACGGCACCGAAGCAATCTTCACTGATTCCTTTGCATTCGAGGTCGTCGACGAGACTGCCGCAGTGAGCGGTGCTCAAACCTTGGAGATCACAATCAATGCAATCAACAACAGCCCGGTAATCGGTACAGGCCAATCGACAATCGAGCCAGTTGAGGCGACACCGTTCCCGTTTGAGGGCTCGGAGTTGATCACAATCACCGATGACGCAAGCACTGATGGTTCGTCGGTCAGATTGAGTTTGGAGGTCTCTGGAACCGGACCCGTGGGAACACTGGCCATGACCGTCGATCCCTCACTCATCATCGCCGGCGGTCTGGATACTTCTGAAATCACCCTCGAGGGGCCGGTCGCCGCGCTCAATGCAGCCCTCGCCTCCCTGGTGTACACCTCAGCCGACGAACCGAGCACCTTCAGCCATCTACTGAGTATCGACGTAAACGACCTCGGAAACACGGGACCACCCGGCCCGAATCTCACTGCGTTTGAGAACATCACGATCGACCATCAGCTCGTCAACGACCCACCTGAAGTCACGTTTGTGACGGCGACGGCTGCGGAAGGCGACGACACACCGTTGGCCAACCTCCTGACGGTCGCTGACCCCGATCACCTCAACAGTGAACTGGTGTTTCACCTATCGAGCCTTCCGGGTGATGGCGATCTAGAGATCGACGGTGTCGCGATTACGTCGACCTCAACCACGTTCACCTACCAGCAGGTCGTCACGGGATCCGTCAGATACCAACACGACGGAAATGACGTCGATACGAGCGACAGTTTTGGGTTCGAGGTCATAGACGATGGGGCGGCTGGAAGCGGAGCGAAGACGCTGACGATCACGGTCGATCCGGTCAACGATGCGCCCGAGTTTACCTTTGGAAGCCTCGCTCTCGAAGTTGACGAGGGTGGCTCACTCACACTGACGACCGACCACTTCACAACCAGTGATGCAGACGATGGCCCTGAGGCGCTTACGTACCAACTGGGCAACTTCCCCGACAACGGCGACATCGTGGTTGGCGGTGAGATAGTGGTCACGACGGCCGATACCTTCACACAGCAACAGCTCGCGGACGGGGTAGTCGAGTATGTACACGACGGTGGCGGGTCGCTGAGCGACCTCTTTTCGCTCGTGGTGTTCGACGCCGAAGCAGCCGACTCGAGTGGCAATATCAACGTGACGGTGGATTCTCAGCCTGACATCACCTCGGTCACGTGTACGTGGCGCCCCGTTTCCAGTAGCGCGGATGTCTCGTGTCTGGCGATTCCACCGGTCAGGGGGGCCCCGATTTTCGCTCAGGTGAACCCAGCTCCTGCGGCCGGTGAAACGGCAGAGTTCGATTGGGATGGAAGAGGATATTCGACAGCGTCCGGTTATCGGACTTACAACGCCCAAACCGTGGTGGATGTCCGGGTCACCGACGGGGACGGCGACGAGGCGACCAGCCAGCTCACGATTCCGTTGGCCGGAGACCGAGCTGATGGCCATCTTGTGATTATCGGTCATGACTATACCGGTACCGTACCGGCCGACGGCAGCCGTTTACTGGTCAATTCGCTGTACTTGAGCGACGCGCCTGACAGCCTCAGTGTTGTTGCTTTCCGTCAATATGCGACCACCGACCAAATCACTGGAATCGACGCCGCTCTCGACGGCGCGGACTTCATGAACCGAATACCCGCGTCAAGCACGTTCAGCGTGTTTGTCGACACCGATCCGATTGGAACAGCTCTGGCCGAAGCCGACGTGTTCATCATTTACCCGATGGCCGGAATCAGTTCGAACGGCACCACCGCTCTCGCGGCCGCCTGGAAAGATGAGCTAGAGGCATTCTTGTATCGCGGTGGGGTGGTTGTGGCTCCAGTTCAGGCCGTCAGCAAGACCCGGAATCTGCTGAGGTCCTTGGGGCTCGCAGACTACAACGCCGGAATTGCAGACACTGGGAACGCCGTCACATATGGCACATCCACCGCCGAAGCCTTGACGTCGCTCGTACCAGACAATCCACCCAGCGCGCTAACCCGCGGGCTCAGCGAGACCTATGCTCTGTTTGGAAGCAGCGCCACGCTCCAGTTAGCTGGCTCGACCAATCGTGTCGCGTACAGCACCGCTGTTCTTTCGAGTAACAACGCACATCCCATCGCCTTGCACCGCGTCTTTGGGTCGAGAGGTGAAGTCGTTGTGTTGGGCCATGACTACCGTACAACCCTAGACGAACTCTACACGATGCTCGGGAACGCGATCATGCTAGCGGAGCCACCGGCCACCGGCGTCGTTCGCTACGCGCTGTGGACCCCCGAGGGTTTGGGCGCTTCATACACGGCCGCGATAACGACCGATATCGGCTACTACAACGATGACACGAGTCGAGACAGCATCATGCAGCGTGCCAATGACATCACGACGATCGACCCGCTCGAGTTGGCTGGGCTGGTTGACGCCATTGATGTGCTCATTCTGCCCGAACTCGAGAGCCCGGGCGACGTCGACCTCTTTACACTGGGCTTCGACCTTCGTGGAGGTCACGGCGGCGACGTACTGGGTGACTTGCTGGCCAGAGGTGGGGTGCTCATCGTCATGGAGGATGGCCTCGGCTCAAACACGACAACCGATTTACTTGTCGGCGCTGGATTGCTCGATATCACCAATCTAGCTCAACGTTCAACTGGAGATACTCTCGCCCGCGCCAACACTGACGACCCGCTGGTCCGTCCTATCGAGGGCGACACCTTCGACAGTTACTCCACTCCCGATGGCACAGCGACCTTTGTGGCAGAGCATGCGCACGTCGCAATCGAAGGCCCAACCCAATCGACGGTCATTCGAGGACGGCGCCCGGGATGTGTCGAGGTCGAATCGTTTGAACATTACGTCACTGGTTTGCCTTCGGGGCGGGGTGGATTCCCCGACAGCCACTGGACCAGCTCGGCTGCTGAGCCCTCCCTAACCATCGTGCCCATGGGGGTCGAGGGGTGGGACGGTGTTAGCTTTCATCAAGCCGGCAGCTCCAGTGATTGGTGGTTTCATACATCGAGCTCGTTGCAGGGACGGCAATCGCTCGAGGCCAACGTCAACGGACCAGGCCAAGTCTACTTGCTGTTCGGAAGCGGGTGTGGCGCGTCGGATGATGCCCAAGGTGTCATGTTCGACTCGGCAAACGAAGTCGTGTCATCGGGTACGATGAAAAGCGACATTTGGACCGAAATCGAGTCGGTACCCCTCGACCTTCCCCTCTCCGATGGCTCATGGGCGCGAGTGGTAGTCGAGCCCATCGACATTGGGCCGAACGGTCTGACCGTGTTGGTCTCGATATTTGCCCGGGGACCGCAGAATCAGTCGTCTGTAGCGCATCAACTGAGGACCGAGACAGCGCTCTTCTTTCCGAATGCTGTTGGAAGTGCTTGTACTTGGGGCGGAAACGTGGGCTTTCGCACGGCGAATGGCTCCTCTGTCGATGGCATCCAGCTTTGCCAGGGTTGGGACGAGTCGATTTCGGGCACGAGCAGTCGTCTGGCCGCTCCCGCCGCAATCCCGGCCTGCAGCGATTCGGCGACAGATATCTTCACGGGTATAACCTACGTGAGTCGAAACTACGCAGCACCATCAGCCGCTCGCTCCGCGGCTCTTGTGGCATCGATTGCGGCTTGCTTAGAGGACGCTGATGATTGTCTCGGCAGAGTCGAGGACGCGGGCTACGACATTTGCGCCGACAACGACTTGCTGGTGTGGACTCCCGAGGACACGACGATCGGTGACGCCTACTTCGCTGTGAGGACCGGTAGCGCCAGGAGTCTCATTGTCGAGGTGCCTCATCCCGACTTTGACACGGACACTGACGTGCAGGGTATCGAGATGCTGACCAACCTCACCACGCGGGCCTTGATCATCAGCGGAACTGAACGATGCGCTGCCGCTGCAGCGTCGTCCTGCAGTGGTGAAACCACCGTATGCAACGCTGAATCGGAGCCCTACCGAGTGTCTGACATGGCTCACGTCGTAAATTCCACGTTCCATGCAGTTCATGGAGCACTGGCAGCACGCTATTCCGGCGACACTGTGCTGAGCCTTCACGGGATGAGTTTGGACGGGATCAGCGTTTCCAACGGCACCCGAGCAAACATCGCCACAGACGCCCCAGTCGGGCTGCTGACCCGCGAGCTCCTCAGCCAGTGGGAGGAAGTGCCGTATATCACTGCGTGCAACGACGATGGAGCCCGAGAGTACACAGTCGACGCCCGTTTGTGCGGTCTAACCAACGTGCAGGGCAGACTGATCAACGAGGTCTCCTCGCAGAACGCCTGTACGACAGACGCCTCGAGGGCGAGTGAACGGTTCATTCACTTCGAGCAGAACCTGGTCTTCAGGAACGACGCAACCAATCGCGGCTTGATCGAAACCGCCCTAGACGCCGTCTTCCCTTTCGACGAATGACCCAGCTGATTCGCTGTCCGCAACCTCTCTCGGCCTGAGAGGGGTCCCCCTGGCCCGCATTATTCATGAGTCGATTCTAGGCTCTCCGCTCTCCGCTCTCCGTTTTTCGTTCTTCATTCGAGGTTCTTCATTCAGGTCACATCAGGCTAGGAGCCTGTCGCGCATAGCGCTCCAGGCTCCGCCATTGGCTTTTAGCG
>CAZDBH010000397.1:0-8189 GCA_964503485.1 uncultured Bradymonadales bacterium
CTAAAAGCTAACGGCTGGAGTCCGGGGCGTTATACGCGACGGGCTCCTAGGCCGTTGTCGCATCCCCAGCAAGCCGTCAACACGATACCGTCGCAATGGCCTTGCTCCCAGTGATGCAGCACGCTTCCGACTGCGAGAACCGAACCGCCATTGGTGGCGGCATCGAGAATGTCACCGCTTCGGGTTAGCGCCGCTTTCACGTCCGGAACCGGAAGCCAGGGGTGGCGCTTGCGCGCCAGACCGTACAGTTCCTTACGAATGAGAACCATGTTGGCTTTGTAGACTAGACTGTTGAGCTTGCTGCCGCCCTTGCCAAAGATGAGGTGGGGCTGAGCCCGAGCAAGAAACTCGATGAAATCGCAGCCCGGTTCAGAAAGGACGCGGATCCGCTTGCTGGCGAGGTGCTTGAATACACCTCCGTTGGCGAAGTCGTTGCCTTTGGTCATCAGATCGCCCGACACGAACACGGTTCGGTAGGCGTCATCTGACAGACCGCGGGCGTTGAGACAAGCAAAGGCTGCCGAGGCCTGTTCGACGATGGCCGTCAGCTCGCGCCAATCGCGGCGAAGTTGCGTAGCGAGCGCCCAACCCTCATGTGAGGGCTTCTCTAGCAAGTTGATGACGTACTGGCCGTAGTGGTCGTAGAGCTTCTGAGCTGCGTCGCCGTCGACAGCCAGCGTGTATAGATAGAGTTGGCGAATGATGTCGGTCGCGGTCAATCCGGCCCACAATTTAGCACTCATGGCCGGACCACCGGCGATACGCAGCGACGTTACTGTAACTTGGTCGCCATACCCCAACCGTTCCAGACTGATGCGGTCTTTCACGCCGAAGAGTCCGGCCCTACATGATTCGCCCGCAATCTGAACAAAACGCACTTCTTGCCCTGGCTTAGGTGGGTTTTCGTCGAGGTATTGGCGGAATCCACCCCAAACCATTTGATATGACAGGCATTCTTTCCCAGAACAATCGCGCCGACCTACATCGAAGTTCTCTTCGCAGATGTCGGGTGCGACCACGGCGTCGTAGCCGTTAGAGCGATAGACGGCTGCAAAGAGCGGCCCGAGAAAGTCGATACTGCTCAGGAATACGTAGCGGACTGATTTGTCGAGATACGAGCCTTTGTGACCACCCTTTTCGACGTAAGAGACTGCTTTGGCGTTGTCCGGCAGCGTCGGAGTGACCTCCTCGCCTCGGAACTGCCTGACTGATTGAAGAAACGCCTGAATTCGGGTCACAAAACCAGCGGTTCCGCCGTGGCCGTCGCTCTCTAGGATGGTATGCGGGTAGCCTTCGAGGAGCGACTGCAGAATTTGCTCTGTGGATGACGCCGGTCCACACCCGAAGGACGAGAGCATCAGAGGGAACACATCGCGCGTGTCGCGAGCCACGTTGGCAACGCGCAGGTAGCGGTTGTGCTCCCCCCAGTAGACCTTTTTCATCGCCGGAGCGCTCTGCTCGATCGGGAAACAGTCCATTGGGATCGCCACCGCACCGTTCTGGCGCAGAATGTTCGGAATGGTCGCGTTGATCGAGGGCTCGTGAATGACGTGCAACGGCCCACAGACCACCACACTTGGCAATCGGTTCGTGCGAGCATATGCGAGTGCTTCCTCGCCCAGAGCAAGCAGACGGGCCTCGAAGACCTCTTGGGCGAAGGCCGCCTTTGCGATCGCCCCGGGTAACGCCAACGGATTGGCGCCGATTGCACGGGCGAGTGGCAACAACCGAGCAGTCAGCGTGCCGGCCGACATGCCGTTGCCGAAGTGCAGATTGGGCCGAATCACTTCGACATCGCGCTTTCGGGCACGCAGTGATTGCTCGACGATGTCGGGCATGGCTTGTTCAGTGACGCAGGTCTGCCCTGCCCCACCCACCGGATCGCTGACATCCAGAATTTTTGGAAAGAAGAGCAACGACTCGGCGTCGTCGCAGAGCGCGTGGGCGATTTTGGTCGGACTGCAGGAGTCGAATGACGCGCACAACTCCTCGCCGCGGGCCAGTGACTTTCGATTGGAGTGAAGAAGCTTCACCGAACCACCCAGCTCGCGAACCAGTGTGGCCAGCCAGGGTATATAGGCGACGAGCGGTCCGGTTGCGGGTATGGCCACCGTTTCGGCACCTGGGTTGGAATGCTCGAACTGACTGATCAGGCGAGCCCGTTCTTCAAAGGGGTTGGGTGCCGTCTTGTCGAGCTTGGGCAGGGCCTGACTGGCTACTTCATATTTGGGGCATGCGCCGCCAGAGATCGCGACCCGTTCCTCTCCGCGCACCGATATCGTCGTGCGTTCGATTGGGCACAATGCGAGGCAACTCTTGTCTCGGCACTGGAACTCCGCGCGACCGGCGATCTCAGCGTCCAGCACCTCACTCAAGTCGAAAACTGCACTCGCGTTCAAGTCGTGAGCGGCGAGTTCGTCGATCGCGCAGATGCCAATACCCCATGCACCAATCGCACCCGGGTTGGGAGGAACCGTGATCGGACGATCCGTGATCGCAGCCAGGGTCCAAGCCAGCGACGGATTCGAGGCTGGTTTGCCCTGGAAGAAGACCGTCTCTCCCAAGGTGCGCTGCCCCATGACCCGATCAAGGTAGTTGTGGATGATCGAGTACTGGAAGCCCGCGAAGATATCGGCCAGCTCGAATCCCTCTTTGAGGGCTTCGGCGCCCGCATCCGCCACGTACACCGTGCACATTTGGCCCAGGTCAGGGGGTCGCTCGGCGGTCTGTGCGAGTTCGACGAACTCGGCGATATCGTGCACGTCGTAGAACTGCGCCTGCTCCTCTAGAAATGAGCCGGTCCCAGCACTACAGGCCTTGTTCATGTCGCTCTCGACGATACGGCCACCGCTGATTCGAATGTACTTTGCGTCCTGACCGCCGATTTCGATGACGGAGAGGTCCTTGCCACCCTCTGGATCGCATCGGATGGCCCCTGTCGCGTGGGCAACGATCTCATTCATGACAACCAGCCGGTCGGGATCGTCGTAGACCGCGCGGAAGAGCGTCGCGACCGCCTCGCGACCCGATCCGGTGAGCCCGATGGCTCTGACGTCTGGCGTATCCTTCTCGAGTATGGCGGCGACCAGTCGGCGACTGGCGTCGACCGGATTCCCCCTGGTTCGGTCGTAAACGTCGAGTAGTACCTCGCCTGTCTCGAGTGAGGTCAGAACGGCCTTCGCTCCGGTAGAACCCAAATCGAGACCGAGCACGGCGGGAGTCGAAGCCCATGCGGCGTTCTGTTCGACCGGCTCCATCATGGTCACCGTGTCTTGCCACTCTCGGGCCGGGTGAAGCACACGCAGGCGGCTTCCGCGTTCCTTGATCAGTTCCTCCGGATTCTTCGGCAGTTTCTCGAGTCCACCGTTGCGCGCAGCGTCGGCGGCGATGATCGCCGCGCCGAGTGCTTCGACGGCGAGGAACTGTTCTGGGACGGTCACTGACTCACCCAGTTGCTTCTCGAGCGAGTTCTTGAAGGAATCGAGGCGCGCGCAGCCTACAACGAGCCACACCGGGCCCGCCACCCGGTTGCGGGTCAGCAGGGCATGCGTGTTGCGAGCCACCGACTCAAAATAGCCGTTGAACAGATCGGAGGCGGCTTTGCCCTGGTTGGCGTAGTGAGTCATCTCAGTCTTTGCGAACACCGAGCAGCGGGCAGTGATCGACACACTGCGCTCTGCGTTGAGGGCGAGTTGATCAGCCTGTGGAAGCGACAGACCGAAGCGGCTGGCGATCTTGCGCATGTTCTCACCGGTTCCTGACGAGCACTTGTCATTCTCGGTGTAGTGGACTCGGGCTGCGTGGCCGTTGGCCGCCGTTCGCGTCAGAATCCCGTAGCCACGAGCGCCGACGCTGACCAAGTTCACATTGGGCGGCACATCCGGTAGCCCCGCCAGAGCGGCTTCCTGGCAGGAATCCTCGGGAAGGCAGATCGTCGGACTGTCGAGCTGCATCGAGTAGAGGCCCGTAACGCCCAACGCCGCGCACTTGGCTACGTCATTCTCGCTGTACCAATTCGAGAAAACCTCGAATGGACGACCTTCGTGGTCGATACATTCGGCCTCACCCCAGCGGACATCGCCCCCCTCCTCGAGGGTTCCGATGATGAACGTGGCTGACGATTTCCCTAGGTCACAACCGGCGATACGGGTGATTTTATCCACAAACTACCTCCGCTCCGATTAGCAAGCCTCGTGCTCACCCGAGCATCCTACGGTTTCGGCGACGTGATTGAAAGCTGGGAGTTCAGCCGGCAGGTACCAATTTCTCTACTTTCCCGATGCTCAAACCGAACGCCAGACGGGCTGCCCGTCCCATCCCTGCCGGATCACCGCTGGTGAGGAACCGGTCCGCGCCATCCGCTGAGCCCAAGCGCCAGTGCGCCTTGACCCACCGTGCGGTCTCCAGAGCCGGATCGACTTGGCGGGCGTTTGGGAGAACGCGCTGGAAGGCGCCAGCAACCGCTGGGTAGTGGGTGCAGCCGAGCACCAGGCTGTCTACAGAGTGCAGCGGGGCGAGAATTCGTTCGAGCTCTCGGGACAGTTCGGGCGACTGTTGTTTCCCTGCTTCGATCAGGGCTGACAATGGCTGAGCAATACGTTGGAGTACCCTCTTCCCACTCGTTTCGATCATCCGTTTGTAGATTCCTGATCGGATGGTTCGTGCACCACCCACCACACCGACGACTTCCGCCTCACTCGCCAGAATCGCTGTCACCGCCGGGCGGATCACCCCGCAAACCTCGAGTGGTACGTCGAGGTCGCCAGCTTCGAGCACGGTGCTGGCCGCGTTACAGGCGATCACCAGATGGGTCGCGCCAGCGTCGCACAACATCGTCGCCACCTGACTGACCCGGTTGCGCAGCTGGTCTGCCCGCTGCTTCCCGTAGGGAACTGCCCCGGTATCAGAGAAATATGTGACGGGGATTTCCGGCATCCGGCTGCGCAGCTCCTTCAAGAAGCCCACCCCACCCACGCCCCAATCCAAGATGGCCAGACTCATGGGAACGTCTGGGGAACGAGCTGCGCCTGGCCGATGGGCCCCGAGTCGAAGGCGAGAACTCGGGCGTGCAGTCCGACATTCAGTAGCTCGACTTTGTGTCCGGGGAATCGACTCTCTAAGTACCAACGAAACTCGTGTTCGGCTCGGATCGGGTTGTACTTCAACATGGCCTGCCACCCCTGATTGCCCACTAGGCGCTCGAGAGCGCTTCGGTATCCGGATGGTTTCGGACCAAGACGCTGTTTTAGGGTCGAGCGAACCAACTTGGGCACTTCCGCAGTTTTCAGAGGGGCGGTGACCATATCCACGACCAAGAAGCGGCCTTCGGGTCGAACCACTCGATGTAGCTCGGCAAGCAACGGGTCCCAGTCCAGATATCGAAAGGAGCATAGCGAGACCGCCATATCGAACGAATTGTCTGGAAATGGCAGCTTCGGCCCGTCGATGGTCTCGAAACTGAGGTTCGGGTGCCTCCGGTTGCGATTCTGAGCAATCGCAATCATAGGTGCCGAACGATCGACACCGACCCCCTCCCCTATTCGGGCCGACAGGGCGCCGAGTAGAGCACCGTTGCCGCAGCCAATGTCGAGGACTCGTCCGCCTTCCGCGATGCCCACACGCTGGCTGAGCCAACGCCACTCATCCTCCCGTACTCGAATATCCGAAAACACAGCATCGTAGAGTGCTGCGACACTGTCGTAGCTGGACTCCCCCGATAAGGGCTCCGGATCGAATCGCTTCATCGCTTCTGGACGCACCAATCCACCGTATTTCGCCACTGACCCCAAGAGACCGTGCGACTTCTTGCCGATGCACCCGACCAGATACAGCGGTCGATCGCGTTCTCCTCCACTCAAACCCTCCCACCGAAAGCGGGTCTTGGCCGATGAAAAAGTCGTGTACCAATGGTAACCATGGGCCGGAACAGAGAACGTGCGGGCAAAAAACGGCGCGAACCAACGCGCTGTCCGGCAGGCGTGAAAAAACGCCTCGCCGCCCTCGGCGAACGGAATCTCCAGACTCCGCCACTCGTGCGGGCTGAACTGCTCGGGCCACTTGGTTGTACCAAACATGGGTCCGTACATTCCGCTGTGACTCAGCAGATGCAGCTCGTTAATGGTGCCGCCCCGTTCCGCCGCACGGACCATCTCATCGATGAATTCGGCCTTTCGCTCCACAGCGACGAGCCGGACGGTTCGCTCGGGATGTTGCCGACGCTTTGCGGCTGCCAAGGTGCGAGCCGCAGCGGCGAGTTTGGAGCCGCCGGTGCGATAGAGCGTTGTGTACCCAATCCAGATCACTGGTCATATTGTCCGAGTGTCAACGAGGCTCAGAAACGAGCATTCGCAGTTCGCATTGTCAACTGGGTCTCGCGTTGGGGGCCTCGTTACGGAGGCTGTCCGAGAAGGGCGCTCGATCAATGTCGTCAACCCAAACCACAGTACGCCCCAACAATCAGCTGCAGGGAGCCAAATTTGAATTGATCTCCGGGCCTCGGCTGGAGTAGGTTGCCGCTGTCACGGATGCCCCGCTCCGCTTGGAAAAATTGAACTTGGAACCTGTCATGACCCGATTTGGTATGTGCTGTCTGCTTGGGCTCCTGCCGATCGCCACAGCCTGCTCGAACGACCCGAGCAGTGTTGTCGATTCGCAGTCTGATTCGACCGAGGACGCAACGAGCTCGCCTGATTCGAGTGATATCGCCGACTCATCTCGCAATGATGCCGTCGACGACGGGACGGTCGCTGACTCAACCGAACCGACGAATCTCGGAGACGCCGACGGCTCCGTCTCCATCCCCGACCTGGGGCTGGGCGGCGACCAGGGCCAGGGGGGCGATACGACGTCGCAGGCCTCGCTCGTCGACAAGGGCGAGCTGCCCTACGATGTCAGAGTCGAAGACACCATTTCCGCTGTTGAAGCAGGTCACCGGTATCTGCTCAATGCGGTCTCGGGTATGGAGGCAAGCATAACAGTGGAGGCTGGCGGTACGCTTGCCGCGCAGGCCACCCTGTCGGGGCCGCTGGTGGATGGCTCGACGGATACGATCATCCGGACCATCTCTGTGGCTCCGGAATCCTCTGAGTCCATGGCGATCGAGATCACAGCAGACGGTTTCTATTGGCTGACTATAGAAGCTGACACTCCGGGAACTTACTCAGTCGAAGTCGCCTGCAGCGACGGATGTGACGCACCGGTGGGGGTCTGCCCGGAGCTCGCGAGCGCGGTTCGCCCGCCGCTTGGCTCGCTTCTGGCGCTTCAGGAGGACCTGGAGGTCGTGATTGTCGACCAGCGTGACGGGCGCTCCTTTGTCGACACCTACCAACCGGCCGGTACGTTCGAGCAAAGTCTAATGGTCGATCCCGAGGTGCGGGGCCTGGAAGCAATCCGAGTGGCCGCCGACCAACCCCCTGTCTCCGCCATACTGCTGTTTGCGAGCATCGAACTCGCCAGCTTTGACGGCGGAGGTGAATCCACCGTTCTTCTGCCTGAAGAGGCCTTCGACCTCACTGCAGTACAGTGGATCCGGAGCGGTGTAGACGACCTAGCCGTCGTCGAAGCAGACGGTGGGTTCCGGTTTGTGAGCTGGGATGATGAAGGGGACGCAACCGTCTCTGAGTTTGGTTTTGGTCTGGGCGACATCCAACCCATCGACCTGACATCAGGCGACCTCGACGGCGATGGGGTCCGTGAACTCATCTTGGCATATGAAACTGACGACAGTCCCATGTTGTTGATCGCCGAGCGAGTCGATGACGATCTGAGAGCGCGGGTCTATTCCCTGAGCAAAGAGGTGAGCGCCTGTGCCGCAGGCGACATGGACGCAGACACGCGCGCCGAAATCATCTGCAGCCACACCGGGTTCTTCGGATCCGATGACCTGACCGTCTACCGCCGCGACGATGAGGCCAGTCTCATTAGAGTGGTCGGCCCGTGGGATACCTCGGGTTCCGCGATCGAGAGCATCGCGGTCGGTGATACCGACCATGATGGCGTGGCCACAGCATTCGCATTGGATTCGGATGACACCGTGCGTGAGTACGCCCTGAATGACGCCGACCTCGAGCAAGTCGCCTACTTCGAGCCCGATGCCACGACCAATCCAGAGATTTTGGCCTTGGCAGACACCGACAACAATAGCCCTCGCGCTCGATTGCTAGAGGGACCCTTTGTCTCGCACACCGATG
>CAZDBH010000398.1:0-8181 GCA_964503485.1 uncultured Bradymonadales bacterium
TTCTCCTTTCGCCTCGTCCTTCTCCCTTTCCCTTCTCCCTTTCCCTTTCCCTTCCTTGGCTTGACAATTTCCACCCCCTCGGCCAATTCTTCCCCTCCGGAGTGGCACGTTTATGAGACCGATAAATAGACCAGTTTATGTGACATTATCGGTCTTGTTTGTCGGGCTCATCGGCTCAGCTTGCAGTCGTTCTGAATCGGAGGTCGACCTATCTGGGACGCTTCGTTTGGCAACGACTACCAGCTGTGAAAACAGTGGCCTGCTAACCTATCTACTGCCTCACTTCGAAGAGCGAACCGGAATTCATGTTGATGTGATTGCTGTTGGTTCGGGCCGAGCCCTTCGCCTCGCCGAGAATGGGGATGTCGATGTCATCTTGGTGCACTCACCTGCTGACGAGGAGGCGTTCATCGAGGCTGGGTTCGGTGTCAACCGGCGCAGTGTGATGTTCAACGAGTTTGTGCTTGTTGGCCCGCCTTCTGATCCGGCTGGAATCAGAGGTCAGACAGATGTGGTTGCGGCCTTGGGTGAGCTCTGGGAGTCGCGCGCAACCTTCGTCTCTCGGGGAGACGATTCAGGGACTCATCGAAAGGAAGTTGGCCTTTGGTTGCAGACGGGGGTGCGACCCGAATCTGGTTCGCGTTATCGCGAAGCGGGCCAGGGAATGGCCGAGACGCTTCGGGTCGCCGAGGAGCTGCAGGCCTACGCTTTGGCCGACATTGCTACCTATATCACCCACATGCAGTACCTCGACCTCGTGATCGTGGTCGAAGGCGATAGTCGGCTGCGGAATCCATACCACGTGATCGCAGTCAATCCGGATCGTCACGAACACGCTCAGTATCTGGAGGCGATGGTCTTCATCGCATGGCTTACCTCTGCCCAGGGTGCGGAGCTCATCGCGGCGTTTTCGCATGATGGCCACCAACTATTCACACCGGAACACTGACCGATGGGGACCATCGTTGACGGCTTGCGGGAAGCATTTCAGCTCCTACTGTCATTCGACGCGGACTTGTTCGAGGTCGTCTGGCTCTCGAGTCGAATATCGATTGTCGCGGTGTTGCTCGCCATTTTGTTCGGGATGCCGTTGGGGATTCTGGTGGGATCAACGCGGTTTCGGGGCCGGCGGGTGGTTATCACCTTACTCAACACAGCGATGGCGGTTCCGACCGTTGCCATAGGCCTGGTGCTTTACGCCTTGTTGTCTCGGCATGGCCCGCTGGGGGGCAGTGGACTTCTGTTTACGCCGACCGCAATGGTGCTCGGGCAGGCGCTCCTGGCACTGCCAATCGTGGCGAGCCTTAGTGTAGCTGCTGTTGGAAACGTCAGCCGAACTGTTGTGCCCACCGCGCTGACACTGGGGGCAACCCGGGCGAGAGCGTTCATCACCCTTGTCGTCGAAGTGCGTTTCGCTCTGGCGGCCGCGCTCGCCACTGCCTTTGCCCGTGTGTTCTCGGAGGTCGGAATCTCAATGATGGTGGGCGGGAACATTCGGGGGTACACTCGGAACATCACCACGGGGATCGCCTTCGAGACGGGCCGCGGCGAGTTCTCGTTGGGCATCGCGCTCGGCGTCGTCTTAGTTTTGGTCGCATTGGTGGTAAACATACTGATTCAGGTGCTTCAGAGTCCTGGGAGCGACCGATGAAGCCTGTGATTCACTGCGAAAACCTGCGTTTCTCCTACCCGGGAGCTTTACCTCTGGCGATAGAGCATCTCGAGCTGCACCCAGGGAAAGTGTACGTGGTCGAAGGGCCAAATGGGGCTGGAAAGAGCACCTTGCTCTGGCTCCTTTCGGGATTGTTGGAACCCGACAGCGGTTCGATCTCGGCTTTTGGCGAGCCTTTGTCGCCAAAAGGGACCTCCGCGCGCCGCCGAATCACGCTGTTGATGGAAAAACCGTATCTGCTCCAGACGACGGTCCGAAAGAACGTCGAGTATGGTCTTGCTCGGAGGGCACTATCTAGAGAGGAACGACGTAGCCGCGTGGTTAAGGCCCTGAAAGCGCTCGACATCGAACACCTGTCCGGGATGCTGGCGAGCCGGCTCTCCCACGGCGAACAGAAGCGCGTGGCGTTGGCGAGGGCATTAGCGCTCGACACCGAGATTCTGTTGCTCGATGAGCCGACGTCTCACGTTGATCGACATACCGCTCTGCTGATCGAGCAAACCATCGAAAAGCTGAGAGGAAAGACGACCATCGTGGTATCGACCCACGACATCGCCCAGTCCCGTCGCATCGCGGACCACGTTTACACACTGATAGACGGGCGACTCAGTCCGATCAGCCACGAGAATGTGTTCACAGGTGTTGCGGCTCATCGCGATGGCCAGCGCTGCGTGAGTCTCGCCTCGGGTTGGGAAATCCCGCTGCCCCCCGGTCCGCCTGGCCCAGTGGAATTCCTCATTGATCCCGAATCGATCCAACTCAATGTCGGGAGCCAGGAACCGCCTCAGGCGCTGGTCACCGGTATCACGATGGAGCGCGCTAGAGTTCGGATCCTTCTGGAGGGGAGTCCGAAGATTGTAGTGCGAGTGCCCGCTGACCAGTTGGCGGGTAGCGACCTCGGAGTCGGACGGACCGCTTCCGTCGGGTTCTCGCGAAGCGGTATTCGGATCCTCCGGGAGCCCACCGGTACTGATTGAGTTCGCGAAAGTGGATCGGGAACCCGCAGGTCAACCTGGGAGAGAGGGTTCTTCGGCGGCAGTTCCCAGCCGATACAGTTCAAATTCGGTCAGGTAGTAGATCACGCGCCATACGATCTGTTCCTGGGGTGTCCCTGGGGCTTTGAGCGACGCGAGTAATTCCATCGGCGCCATGCCAGGCCCAACGGCCTCGGCGACGCGCAGCTCTTCGAGAAGAAGCGGCAGGTCCTCAATCGCCAGCCTGCTGTGGACGACCTCCATGGGCAGACCTTCTCGACCCGAAAAATGCTGCAGGATGTTGATCGGGGTCATCGTGTTTCGCACGGTCGAGACGATCAAGTCGACGACGTGGAGCCCCAACGAGGTTGGCGGATAGGTCGGGGCCACGCCTGGAAACCAGGCCCAATCAGCCGTAGGCCAGATAAACAAGTCCTTGAGGCGGTCTTGTAGTTGCTCTGTAAGATACTGAAAGAGGTCATGCGTCGGCAGTACCCGCTCCCCAACTAGCGCGTCGCCGAGTCGACCGCCGAATTCCGCGAGTCGACTCAGCCCTCGACCGAGTTGCTCCTCAGTAATGATTTTGCGCCGAACGAGGTAGGTTCCGAGACGCTCGTCGGTATTGGTAGAGGTTGCAGAAATGGGGTCGCCACGCCGAAAGAAGATCTGTTTGACGTTTTCTCCGTGTACGAGCCGCAGCATCCCAGTACAGCGACGCCGTTGGAGGCGATAAAGAAGCCGAGCGAAAGATACGCGACCGAGTCGCCCGGTATGGGTGAACTCCGCATCGATCGACGGGCTGGGAGCCACAGCTTGGGTCGCGGCATGTCCGAGGTCAGAGGCGCTGAGCGACTGCTCTTCTACGGTTTTCGTGGGGCCAAAGGCCACCTCAGAACGCTCCACGGACCAAAGTTCGGGGAGGTCATCGATCAGTCGCCACGGGCCGTCGCCAAGAGCGACTAGCTCTCCAGCGTTTTCTGCTGTTCCTCCGAGAAGTGCCTTCAGCTCATGCAGAGGCATTGGTCCCTGTTCGGTCCCGTCGGGCGATTTGTATCGGTATCCAGCGATCGGCGGCGGAGCTTCAAGCTGAACTGACGGCTGGGGTCCAGCGTGGGTGGGTGGCCGTCCCATTTGTGAGAAGCGATCGACTGATGGCACAGGGTTGATCGAGTCTTCGAGACGCTTGGCCTTCTCAGCTGAGATTTCTTCAGCAAACACGGTTCGCATGAAGCGAGCGAGGTCGGTGCTGGTCGCTTTGATATCGTGTTTGTAAGCGAAATTCTGCAGCGCCCCATGCAATTCAGCACATGACTGAAAGCGCTCATCTCGCTTTTTGGCGAGCGACTTGCGCGTTACGTCGACCAGCCCGGGTGGCACTTTCGTGCAACGAGCCAGATCATCCTCGATGTCGGAGTCGCGAATCTTCAGCATGACGTCGAGGTCGTTGCCGCCCATGAAGAGGCGCGTCATGGTGAGCGCTTCGTACAAGATAATCCCGGCGGCGAAGACGTCTGAGCGGTGGTCGATGTCCTCGCCCCTGACTTGCTCAGGTGACATGTAGCCGACCTTGCCTTTGAGGGTGCCGACCTCAGTCAGGTGAGTCTGCGTCTTCGCCTTAGCGACACCGAAGTCCCCCACCTTCACGTTGCCGGTGTAGCTCAACATGATATTCGAGGGCGAAACATCGCGGTGGATGATCCCGAGGGGATCTCCGAACCGGTTCTTGGCCTTGTGGGCGAAATCAAGCCCTTTCAGCATCTCCATCAGGCAATACATGGTGAGCTTCAGGGGAATCTTGAGGTCGTTTTCAGTACATCGAGCAAGCAAGTCGAGCAGGTCTTTGCCATGCACGAACTCCATCGCGATGAAATAGGCGTTGTCGATGGCCCCAAGATCGAATACCTGCACGATATTCGCGTGATACAGATCAACAACGAGCTTGGCCTCGTTGACGAACATCTCAACGAATTCTTCGTCAGCGCCGAGGTTGGGGAGGATGCGTTTGATCGCATACTCCTTCTCGAATCCAGCCGCACCAAAGGTCTTGGCCCGAAAGATCTCGGCCATTCCTCCGGACCCAATCCGTTCGAGCA
Source organism: uncultured Bradymonadales bacterium (assembly GCA_964503485.1). Lineage (GTDB taxonomy): Bacteria > Myxococcota_A > Bradymonadia > JAFGEP01 > JAFGEP01 > CAZDBH01. The sequence continues at coordinate 4,740 of CAZDBH010000398.1, forward strand.
GTAGGTACTGACCAAACGGAGTTGGTTGAAACGGTGAACGCGCTTCCATCAAGCGCCAGCCTCCAAAAAGTCTTCGATAGCGCCCCAGGCACTGTCCAAGGTAGGTGCGAGTTCTCGCGGCCTGTTGGCGTGAGAGGCCTCGAAGTCGCTCATACTACCGTCGTGGTATCGAGTTTTGAATTACGTGAACTTCAAACCGTGGGCCGTCGAAATGACGACCACTGTGTGGTGCAACTGTATCACTCCGGCATCGATAAGTTGAGTGAGTCCCGCCAGCGCCACGCCAGTATGGGGACAGCAGAAGGTCCCAGTCAGGTCAGCTTTGGCGGCAGCGTTGGCCAGCTCAGCTTCTGAGGCCTGGGTGACGATGCCATTGTATCGTTTGAGCGAGCGTACGGCTTTGTCAAACGAGACGGGATTGCCAATTCGAATCGCGCTGGCGAGCGTCGAACCTGCAGTCATGGGTTCGAGTGGCGCCCAGTCCTGGATATAGCTCTGGTAGAGCGGATTGGCGCGCTGAGCCTGTGCGCAGACGATTGTCGGAAGCCGGTCGATGAGTCCGAGCTCATGCATCAGGTCAAAGCCCTTGCCGAGCGCGCTGACGTTGCCCAGGTTGCCGCCCGGAATGATGATGAAATCGGGAACCTTCCAGTCCATTTGTTGAACGATCTCGACCCCGACTGTCTTTTGGCCTTCGATTCGCAGCGAGTTCATCGAGTTTGCGAGGTAAATCCCTTTTTCCTCGGCCAGCCGTCGAACGACTTTCATGCAGCCGTCAAAGTCGGTTTCGAGCGAGAGGACCAGAGCACCGTTGGCGACGGGCTGGACCAGTTGGGCGGCGGAAACCTTGGCTTTGGGAAGCAGAACCACCGAAGGTATGCCAGCAGCGGCGCAATAGGCAGCGAGTGCGGCCGAGGTGTCACCTGTGGACGCGCACGCGACCGCCGGGATATTGGCGCCCTCCGCTCGCATTTGCTTCACCATACTGACTAAGACTGTCATACCCAGATCTTTGAACGAGCCCGTGTGGCTATTGCCGCACATTTTGATCCAAAGATCAGAGACCCCGAGCTGTTCTCCGAGCCGATCGGCCCAGAACAGATTGGAACCTCCCTCGTACATGCTGACCACGTGTTCGTCGCGGAGCTGAGGGAGAACCCACTCGCGTTTCCCCCACACACCGGACCCGTAGGGCCATTCAGAGCGACGCCACCGTGACTCGTACAACGTGACCCAGTCGGCCGCAGAACGCCCCTTGAGGGCCTCGATATCGTGGACGACGTCCAGTAGAGCCCCACAGGTGCGACAAGTGTAGACGGGTTCATTTAGGGAGAATCGTGCACCACATTTTGGATCGATGCACTGGAACTCAGCGGAATACGGGGAAGATACCTCAACCATTCAACCAACCAGCCTATGCTTAGTGTTCGGTGGCACCAACGGCCTCAATTTCTGCTTCAGTAAGATTCCACTCGCGTTGAAGGCGTTCCGCCCTCGCTCGACTTTGCAGCGACCGCATCTTCTGGACTGCCAAAGCGGCAGTATGGCGATCTTCTTGAATGCGCGCTAGGGCTTCGAGCGCCTCTGCCTCGCCGTTTGGGAATTTGCGGTCCCGCGCCCCATCGAGCGCCTCGCCGAGCAACTCCAAAGCCCGTTCCTTGTCACCACCGGCAGCCAGACACTCAGCGAGTGTCGTTCGCCCGGCGATAGCCAACGTTGGCGCCTTGAGAGCCTGCGCCCTTTCTAAGAGGCTCTCTGCCCGCGCAGCCAGCCCCGTGGGTAACTCCTGGCCCAGCGCCCGCTGACGCCGCATGAGGTAAACCGTCTCAGAAAGTCCGAGTCGAATGGACGCAATCTGAAAACCGGCCTGCTCGAACCTCTCACGTGCAGTACTTACAACAGTGATGGCCTGCTCATATTCCTCGGCGAGGTCGAAGATCGCGGCGCTAACAGCCAGCGCCTCGGCCTCGAGCAGGGGATGCTCCCCAGCCGGCAGGCCACCCAACAAACTGTCCACCGCCTGCCGTCCTTGCTCTAAAGCGCCCGACTCGGCGAGCAGATAGGCCTGCTTTGTGAGGGCCATTCGAACCCCCTCGAAGTCGCCGGCCGTCCTGTAGAGCGCCTCACTTTCGACCAACAGGCCCCGTGCTTTTGCTGGTTTGCCTCGGGTCGCTTCGACTGACGCCAACAGGCCCAAGATGGGAGCGCGCACAGCCCCGAGGTTCGCTCGTTGAGCCCTGTCGAGTTCGCTTTCGAGAACCACCGCTGCTTCATCCCACTCGGCGACCCGAATCTTGCAGCGCGCGCTGGTCACGGCCCAAACGTTGCGAGCCGCCTCATCTCCCAACTTATCCAACAACGAGTACGCCTCTGCTAGGTCTGCTTCGACGGCTTGAATCCGTTCTGTGTCCAGCTGGTAGAGCGCGCGGTTGAGAAGTGCCTTGGTCAGTGGTGCAACCAAGCCGATATCCCGTGCCCGCTCGATGCAGTCAGTCAGACAATCGATTGCCTCGGCACCTTTGCCCAAAGCGAAATAGACGGTGCCCAAGTCGACCATCGAGGCCAGCTCACCGCGGGAATCGCCCATCTCTTGATGAATGGCGAGGCCTTTGGATATGCGCTGCATAGCCTCTTCGAGAGAACCTCGAGCCCGAGCCAACTGCCCCAGAGCCCGCTCCGAGTTTGCTTCGGCCAGCCGATGTTTTTGTTGTTGCGCCAGGGCCAAAGCGCGGACGTGGGCACCCTGAGCCTCGTCGTATTCACCCTGACGGCGGTGCAACTCGCCAAGGCACTGCAACACGCCGATAGCGCCATTTGCGTTACCGCCTGCTGCGAAGTTCTCGGCTGCTTCCTGAAAGCAGCGCAGCGCCTCCTCCATTCTGCCTTGATTCTGGCGCAGCAGGCCGAGGTTGCCGAGTTGGTTGCCGATGCCGACGCTGTCTTCGAGGCGACGAAATGCCGACAGTGCTTCTTGGATATACCGCTCGCTGTCCTCCAGCTCCCCCAGCTCCTGTTTGATCGTTGCTAGACCACCCAGGCAGAGAGCAACCCTCCGGTCGTCGCCGATCTCGGAGGCCGTCGACATGGCCGCAGTCAAGGTCTGTTCGGCCTCTCCTAGACGACCAGCGCGCTGTAACACCTGGGATAGGTTGATTAGAGCCATCGCGGACCGGTCGAGCCAGCCGCCCTGGGCGTAGGAGTCGGCGAGATCGCGGAATCCCGCTTCGGCGCGAGTTAGGTTGCCCCGCTGCCGTTCGGCAGTCGCCGCGCGGAAGCGCGTATCCAACTCCTCTAGTAGGTCCCTCGAACGCGAATCACTCATCCGCGGAGTATAGGCTTTCCGTCCTGACTGGAACAGGGCCAACCCCACGGAATCGACGCCCTTTCCCCTTTCGCCTCGTCCCTTTCCCTTTCGCCTCGTCCCTTTCCCTTTCGCCTCGTC
>CAZDBH010000399.1:0-8161 GCA_964503485.1 uncultured Bradymonadales bacterium
CACAGGCCGTCCGAATCCACGTCCAGAGTGCTGTCGTCACCTTCGCAGAGATCCCCGTCGTCCCAGACGCCGTCCCCATCCGAATCGGAGCCAACCCCGACACACACATCCTCAGAGTCGCAAACGCCATCGCCGTCCGTGTCATCCGGGTCGTCCAGTGGACAGGGGTCTTCATTGTCGCAGATCCCGTCTCCATCGGTATCTCCGGAAGTGTCGTCGCCTTCGCACACGTCGCCGCTATCACACTCGCCATCATCGTTTGCGTCGTCCGGATTGTCATTGGGACAGGGGTCAGTGTCATCACAGACACCGTCCCCATCCGTGTCTCCGGACTCGTTGTCGCCCACGCACAGATCTTCGTCATCGCAGACGCGGTCGCTGTCCTCGTCGGCGCAGCCCACGACTACAACCACTTGGATGTTGGAGCAGGCATCCGCCTCAATCACCGTGTCATCGCATCGCGAGACGTAGTCGTTGTCGAGACACGCCTGTACGAAGTCGGTATCGCCGCCCAAACGCGGGCCTTCGATGCGGGCCGAATAGACGAAGTCGCAGTATTGCTGGGGTTCCTGTGCCGGTATCGCGTCAACAGGAACGATCACGCCGGCCAAGAAATCGTCCGAACTGCCGGTCAACGTGCCGCTCTCACCTGTCGAACAGCTGTAGTCAACGTCAGAAACAAGAGTGAGGTCCGCATTCTCGGCGAGATTCAAATGGAAGACGAGGTTGTGTGAGTCCTCGATTCCTTCGTTCTGAAACCGAGTCGTCAATTCGATCGTGTCCCCAACCTCTCCGGTCGTCGGCGTCGTTACGGTCACGCTGTTGGTGGTATGGTCATAGGTCGGCGCACCGACGTCGATTTGAATGGCGGCGAGATTGACTGTGTAGATGTCACCGTTCGTGCCAAAGCGAAGCACACCTGCCGTCTGTCGGGTCGTGAGGGCGTGTGAGGCCCGGGCCGAGATAATGTCCCACCCGGTGCGAGCTCCATCGATCGAGGTCACATCGCCAGTGGCGGGTGAAATCGCGTGGGTGGGTATGCCCGACGTTCCGCCCTCGATTCGGCCAACGAGATTGCAGAGCTGAGAAGAGAAAAAATTGTCAGATGCGGTGCAGAGTTCGCCGCCGAGGTCCTCGACTGCGTCGAGTGATGGGCCGAACTGGGCAAAGTCGCCGTCGATCGAAGAGTCTCCATCCACCGCGCTCGCGAATACGAAGGCATCAAAGTCTTCGCCTGGGGTACCGGCGGCTGGCGTGCAGAAGCCCTCGAGGGAGACGACCGGTGCGTCGTCGGGCGTCGTCACCGATGTGAGGCTTCCGAAGACCGAGAGGTCTCGCACAGGCAGAGTGGGGTCTTCGTAAGCGACGATGAGTGTCCAACCTGCGGCGTCAACGGTGTCGTCAGCCGTGCTCGCATCCGAGATAGCCGGCACACCTTCAACGGAGTAAAGGCCCGATGCGACCACTAAGTCGGTCACGTCACAGTAGTGCGCGTAGAAAATCGGGTCGATGACCAGACCGAACGCCGCGCCGCCCTCCCCAATACCGCAGTCTTCTGCCTCAATCGGGTCCAGCACGGTCGTGCTGTCGGGAGTCGAAAAACGGATCGGAGTATTGATCTCGTCGATTGAGAGGTCATCCACGCCCTCGACCCGATTGGCGTGCGTCCCCCCCCAAACAAGCAAGGCGTGCGACACCACGGCCTCTTCGGGTATCTCGAGGCCAGCCGATGAGCCGTTCTCTCGCCAATCCTCTGTCGTATACGCCGGCCAGCTAGGAGGGCCGTCGCTCGCCGCGGCAGTAGATTCCCCGTCTAGGGTTAGGAAGACCCCTCCAGTCCCGACGCGGCCGGGCCGATCATAGCCTCCTTCGTCGTCCCAATCTGCGTCGAGTACCAGCGAGTTGCCAGTCACCGTGAGAGCGCCGCGCTGGGTCGCTCGGAAGGTTCGTGTCCAGTCCGGTCCTGCACGGTCGAGAGTAATCGACACGATTGCCTCACCGCACTCATCGAAGGCCCCATCGATGAACACCCAGTATGTCTCTCCTCCATCGAGGTCAATCGACAACCTAGATTGATAGGTTGGCCCGCCTAACGCGTCGGTGTCGCAAGCGAGCTGCTCTCCGTCGCAGGTGCCTTCACGAATGTAGATGGTGGTGTCGAAATCGGCCCCGGACAAGTCAAATGTGTAAAGCCCCTGGACCGGTGGAACGAAGGCGAAGGCAGCGTCTCTGCTCGTACTTTCGTCGCCCCCGCAGTCGGCACTTCCCGTCTCGTCTGCCTCGTACAGGCAGGTGTCGATTACGTAGACTCCGGGGAAATCCACCGGCTCGTCGAAGTCTGGGCATAGAGCCCAAACCTGGAGTGACAGGCCACTCACCAAGACAAACGCCAACACATCAATTGAGTACTTCATAACATCCTACCGTCATTGTCGAAGAACGCGCTCGCGGCTCCGCAATCTCTATCTAATTGTGGTCAATCCACTCAGCTTCCGGCACACCGTTAGCACAGGGCGTACCAAACCATCGAAAGAGCCCCGTGCGGACGCGCCAGTAGAATCGAAGTGGGTGCGAGTGTCCTGTTCTGAAACACCGGTGTCTCATTTCGGTTCGACCGCACAATCCGATGGCTTCATATACCAATGCCTTGAAAAGTCGAGTGAAATCATAGGCATTGTCTGTAGGACGTGGCGGGGGACCCGAATCGAAGCGCTGCGCCATGCTCTTTACTCGCTCGAACGAGTGCGGTACCACTACGGGCCCAGACATCTTTAGGCAAAGGAGTGAGTTATGCGTTTATGGAGCTTGTTGTTGGCGGCCGGGTTGGTCGTTGCTGTGTCAACCTCGATCGCGTTCGCCGACGACGAGGAGTCTACCGAAGACGAGGCCACCGAAGAAACCGCTGAAGACGATTCGGATGACACAACAACCGAGGAGCTCGAGGAAGAAGAGACAGGAGTGGAACTCGATTGCAACGGAGCCGATCTCGCCGAGTTCACCAATCGGGTTACGCGCGCCGCTGAGAACCACGGGGTTGCTCCGCCTCCTCAAGCTCGAATCGCAGAGGTCTTTCGTCACGCCGACCACAACAATGACGGGCGTATCGGCCCTCGAGAGGCCCATCGCCTTGCTCGTCACGCCGACCGCCCCCCACGCGCCCACGCTCGAGTGTGGCGACACAGGATCATCTGTCGCGCCAACAACTAGACTGACCGACTAGCTGCGACCCACCAAGGCGTTTGCGCTTGCCTATTCTCATCACCCCACCTACATTCGCGGTGCCGCAGCAATGGACCGATTGAGCCCAAGTGGGTCAACGGCCGTTAGCAACGAACTGCGGAGGCGAGAAATCACTGCCCATAACTATTGAGGTAGTCACTGCCTGGACCCTTTTCGGGCCGGGACGGAGGTCATCTTGAAACGCTTTCTTTTCAAATCAAAAATTCATCGAGCTACCGTCACCCAAGCGGACTTGCACTATGAGGGCTCCATCACTATCGATCGGGACCTCATGGTCGCCGCAGATATCTTGCCCTTCGAGAAGGTCGCGGTCTGGAATGTGGCAAATGGTCAACGGATCGAAACCTACGCACTGGAGGGCGAGGCTCAGTCAGGGGTCATCTGCGTCAATGGGGCCGCCGCCCATCGATTCAATCCGGGCGATTTGTGCATCATTGCGACCTGGACTGAGCTGGAGTGTGCAGAGGCGCGCGAGTTCACTCCCACCGTGGTCCTAGTTGACAGCGAGAACCGAATCGCCGACCCAAACCTTCGGGAGATCCCCGGCCCGGCGCGCCGTAGCGTCGCATAGGAGCCCATGTTCCGCACTCGGTTATGCATAGCAGTATTGTTACTCGTGGCTTCGTGCAAGGGACCGCCGGCTTCGAACCAACCAGAGCCGGCACCGACGCCGACTGTGGCTGGGGACGTCTCTGAGAGTCCAGACGACGCCTCGACGGCCGATGTTCTCCAACCGTGTAGCGTCACTGTTTACGAGGAACCCTCAGGTTCCCGGGTTAGCTTGACTGCCTATTCATACGACACCAGCCACCGGATCACATCTCAGACAACCTACCTTCGCCAGCGCGAGCCGCCCGGCCCTTCTCCACCCGAACTCCCAGGAATCGTGCCGGAACGGCAAACCACGCGGTTCTCGTATCCGGACCCGAACACCGTCATCGAAGAGTTCGATGAAGGCGACGATGGCTCGATCGAACGCCGAACGGTGACCGTCCGTGTTGGCCAAGTCGAGTCCGTCGAAGTCGATTACGGTGCTGACGGCGAGCCAGATGAGGTGATTACCAGACTTTTTGACGAGTCTGGCCGCACACAAAGTGAGGCCCGTTCGATCGCCGGTCGTCCTGTCAGCCAACAGAGCTGGCAGTGGAACGACGATGGGAGTGTTGCCGAGCATCGGACCATCAGCGAAGGAGTCGACGAAAGAACCGTTAGCACCTACGACGCCGAGGGACGGCAAATTCGTGAAACTCACTATCGAGAGGAACCCCAGGATCGCTCGATTCGCACCTATGAATACGAGGGCGAGCGCCTCGCTCGACTCACCACGCGAGACGCCTCGGGCCAGGTCACAGAGACCGTCGTGCTCCACCACCTCGACGGATATTCGCACGAACGGGTTCGCCTGGACGCCGATGGCGAGCCACTCGATACGCAGCTTTGGACAGCCAATGAAGCAGGCCAGGTCGTGCGCAAAGAAACCCGCGTTGGCGATCGGGTCACCCGTGTGGAAACTCTCGAATACGACGAGTTCGGCGACCTCGCCTCAGTTCGATATGAACACGCGGGCACCTACACCGTGCGACATGAGAACCTGCGCGAGGACGGCCGACTGATTGAAACTCGGTATGTCCGTGTCTCAGGCGAAGTTGAAGAGGAATACCTGTTCAGTCATCTCATCGAGTACAACCAGGTTGGGCAACGGGTCGCAAAGATCGACTCCAGAGAGGGACAAGTCAGACGGCGCTGGGAGTATCTATACAACCAGGACGTGCTGACGAGTGAACGCTGCGACGGTTGCACGACGACATCGCCGTTGGCCGACGGGGTTTTTGAACAGACCATCCACTACGAATACGATGACGATGGACGGCCGATCCGCGAACGTATCGGCGGAGGTCCGTCCCAGGTTGTGAGCAATATCGAGACGGTCTACGCGGGCGGATTGACGACCACCACCATCGAGTCCGCGGACAGCTCTGACTCGAGCGTAAGTCGCGTCGAGCGGACCTTCGACGAGCGCAACAACCTGCTGCACGTCGTTCGATTCGGCAGAGACCAGGCGCCCATTCAGTCGGTGGACTACAGCTACGACAGCGAGTCACAGCTGATTGAGGAGGTACGGCGAGACAGCAGTGGTGCTGCCGAGTTCACCTCGACCTGGCTTTACCGAGGCGGGCTGCTCGTCGAGCAGCTCCAAGACGGGCCCGGGAATCTCCCGGCAGACGGTCAGGCCGATCTGCGAACAGTGCATGGGTACGACTGCTGGAACGACCCCAGCCCGCCGGAATAGGCGGACAGTCCGTCGAGGCACACATCGGGCGCACAGGCCAAGAACACAAATAACACCCAACATTTTCAGACACTTACACGGGCCGCGCACTCTGGCATAGGGCTTGCGACGGTAAGCCTCGGACTGGGACATCCTGACCCAGTGGAAAATGAGGTAATGATGTTGTTTGAGAATGCCCCTTTGAATTCTGCCTGCCGCCACGCGGTCACGTGTCTATTGCTGCTGCTGATCTCCCACGCTGTCAGTTGTGCGGACGACGGTGGTGACGATGCCAGCCCAACATATTCTGAGCCAGACAGCACGGTTACTCCCGATCGACCGAACGCCTCTGTCGAGGACGCCCAAGACACTGCAGACTCGACTGAGGATATGAGCCTGGACGACGTGGATTTGGACACGTCCTCGGACGAACATTCCGCCAGTGACGCTGCTCTGGCGGATCAGGTTGAGGACCGAAGTGGGCCGGACGAAGGCGAAGCTGACCTGGCTACCCCTGACTCGGCCATAGACACGGTCGGCGCTTCAGATACCGATGCGATGGGCACGCGCGATGTGGAAGACGAACCCATCATTTGCACTGCCAATCGTGTTCCCGTGTTCGCTACAGTGATGGCCAACGCGTTAACGTTGGCTGAGGACGCCTCACCGTGGCGTCCAGTACTGGCTGCGGTTGGACCGGACGAGGTCGTGGCCGCATGGCTTGATAACGGCGAAGAGCCAGCCCAACTCAAGGCCGTCCGAATCCACGACGGGGCGGTGGGACCCACTGATGGGGTCGGCGTGGGTGTTCCGAGTGCTATTCAGGTGGACGGCGACGGAGGCCCGGATGGGACACTACATGTGGTCTGGACCGAATCGAGCGAACGGCGGGCTTTCTATGGGCGAGTGGGACGAGACGGCTCAGTCGAAACCGTTCTCCAAATGAGTCCTGAGGGCCAACTCGCCTTCCAGCCCCAGGTTGTCGGGCTTGCCGATGGCTCGGCTCTCGCGATCTGGGTGGACTACTCCGGCGATGATTTCCGAATCGTAGAGACCACCATCAACGGCTCGGTCGTCTCTGACCCCGTGGCCACAGGCATTCCCCACAATCGGTCTAGCGGTCTTCTGTCTCCGACTTTGGTCGCCGGTCCTGACGACGGTATTCAGCTCCTGTTCGAGGACCACGACATCGGTTCAGAGTTCACAGGCAACCCGGACGTGTTCCATACCCAACGCAGTGGGTCTGCCGATTGGGAGGCTCCACAGAACCTGACGCGCACTGGGAGCGGTTGGGAGTACTCGTCGGGTGGAACGCTGGTGGTCGAAGAGTCTGGCGACTCTCATTTCGTCTGGGTCGAACAGAATACCGAGGAAGCCACCAACTTCGAGGTCTATTATCGCCCCGGACGCGGCCGAACCTGTGGAAGCAGAACGCCGATCTCCGATGAAGGACTGACGACCAACCTGAACTCACCCGAAATGCCTCAGGTTCGTCTCGACTGTGATGGCAATCCACGGTTCGCCTGGATGAGCCGTCCCGATTCAGTTCCCCTCGATGTGTCGGAGCTTCATTTCGTCGGCACCACAACCCTCAACGCCTGGGTGCCCGTTCTCTACGCGCGCCGCGACATGGCTTATGATTGGGAAATCGACGGCGAGGGCCGCCATCATTGGCTCTGGGTGCAGCAGGGAGAGGGAGAGACTCCGGCTTCGATTCGCTACGCCCGCTCTCCTTCGGAGTGACCGCTCAGGGCCTGTGGTAGTTGTGATAGAGGCGCAGGGTGTTGCGCAGGACCATTGTGACCGTCATGGGCCCCACTCGCGGAACAAACGCCCGTGCCTTGTCGGTCACGTCGTCGCTGAAGTTCGGAACGCTCGAGAAGTTGATGCACACCGCGTTCTCTTGGATCTCATCCGCACCAATCAACTGGAAGTCTTTTGAGGGTACCCCAGTGATCACGATATCCGATTCGGCGAGGGCCCCAGCCCGAGTCACATCGCACTCGGCGATGCCTGCCGCTGTAACCCGCTGTACACCATTGATGTCGAAGCTGGTCACCACCGCTCCGTCGTTGGCCATCATGTGGGCCAAAGGGCGACCGACTACTTCGCTGCGATTGAAGATTGCGACTTGTTTCCCTTGAAGGGGAGCCACCGCTCCTGTCATTTCGCCGCACTCTTCAACCAGCTTGAGAATCGCGAGGGGGGTGCAGGGCAGAATCGCTTTGTTTCCCTGCTCGTCTTCCCTTTCGTTGCGATAGAGTTTCCGAAGCCAATAGGTGTGAAGACCCTCGACGTCTCGGGTGGGGTCGACCTGGTCTTTGATATAGTTGTCCTGGGCCACGCCAAAAACAGGATAGTAGACCAAGATACCGTGCACGTCTGGGTCGGAATTCGCCTCGACGATCTGCTGCTCGAGGTCGAACTTCGAAACCCGCCGCTCCTCGAAGCCGATGCCGACTTTCTCGCACCCAACTCGGGTGTAGTTCGCGTAGGTCGCCGATGGCCCCGCGTCAGAGGCCAGAAAGCCTACCAGTTTGAGGGTGGTCGGAATCTCAGCAAGGCCGGCTCTGATCTCGTCTCGAAAGGATTCAGCCACCTGCGATGGGTTGATTCGTGTTCCCATTTCCAGCTCCGTTGAGGTCCGGGCGG
>CAZDBH010000400.1:0-8122 GCA_964503485.1 uncultured Bradymonadales bacterium
TAAAAGCTAACGGCTGGAGTCCGGGGCGTTATACGCGACGGGCTCCTAGGCAGGCAGCTCACTTCTTTCTAGCGTGCCGGGTGGGATCGACCTTCGGGAACAACCACCATCCAAGCGCGAGCAACAAGCCGCCCAAAACGACTGCGTAGGCCCTCATCCAACCCTCGTCGAGGGGGACGCCCATCAACGAGCCCCTCAAGGTCAAAAGAAAGAAAAGAACAAGGCCGGCCGCAAACCGCATCAAAAAGCCAAGGAGGCCGCCGCGATTTGGCGGGGACTCCGAGGCAGCGTTACCCGTGGTCTTCTTCGCGGCTACCCCGGCAGCCGTGACCGTACTCTGCTTGAGACACAAGGGGCACCGCGCTTCGTCCGACTCGAACCCTTTGTTGCAGTGGTGACAATGGAAAGCGCTCATGAACTACTATTCCTCGCGATTTTGGCCAGGGTACTGGCCCAAGTGATAGTCGACCACCTGTGTACCCCACAACCCAATCGACGAGAGCCCCTTTGACCTGCTACTCCTCTGATCGGCAAAACAGCAGCGAGTATAGGAATGGACCTCTCGAGATACGCTAGCGGCGATCAGATCTACAAAATGTGGCGGACCCTCAAGAAGGTCCCTGGTGGTAAGTCGGCATTCAGCAAGCTAGTGGGCCGAGCCGCACCGTACACTGGTAGCATCGGCGGGCAAGTCGTCACCCTGAGGCCGGGGTACGCGAAGGTCCGAATGCGTGACCGCCGGTCTGTGCGAAATCATCTCGACTCGATTCATGCCGTCGCACTGGTCAATCTCGCAGAGATGACCACCGGACTCGCGATGATGTCGGGGCTACCTACCGACGGCAGAGCGATCCTGAAAGGGATCGAGATCGAGTACCTCGTGAAGGCTCGAGGCACACTCGTGGGAGAATGTTCGTGCGAGCCTCCCGAAACAGTGGACCGCAACGACGTGATACTGGAAGGTATTTTGAGTGATGCCGCCGGGACGGTCGTTGCCAAGGCAAAAGCCCACTGGTTGGTCGGACCAAAACGTTAACCGCCAAGAGTCGTTCCATGGCTTCGCCTGACCTTCAACGCATTCCGCTCCGCCACCGATTCCACGTCCGAATCTCGGGCATCTATGCCGCTGCGGCCTTTATCGGTCTGGCGGCGCTGGCGGCAATGTTCTACACCGTGGCAGTCGACGCTGAAATGCGTGGGCTGAAGCGAGAATTGCTGAGCGCGGTGATGGCGTTGGCAGCCTTCGCTGACGCGGAGGCGATCGTTCCGCTCTCTGACGCCGAGGGTGAAACAGGCGGAGCAGAAGAGGCGCTGATTGAGCGAGTGGCGAAGATCCAGGCTGTTCACCCCGAGTTCGAGTCGATCTACGTCCTGATTCCGACCGATAGAGAGGCCATTTTTCGCTTCGCTTTCGACTCGACCTTCGATGACGAGAACGCCATCCCCGGCGAGGAATACGACGCCTCGGACCTACCATATATGCTCCAGGGCCTCGACGAACCAGTCGTCGAACCGGAACCCTACAGGGACGAGTGGGGGCTGTTTCTGTCGGCTTATGCACCCATCCTCGATTCAACCGGTTCATCGGTGGGGCTCATCGGGATTGACGTCAACGCGGTTCGAATCGACGCGATCAAGCGCAGGATCGCGATGTTCACACTCTCGGTTCTGTTTGGTGCGGGGCTGCTTCTCATCCTGGTTACCGTTCTGGTCGGACGCAACGTAAGACAGCCGCTGGGCGCAGTGATGAGGGCATCCAACTCAATCGCAGAAGGACGCTTCGACTCTAACGTGGTCATCAACCGCCCCGACGAGTTCGGTCTACTGGGCGAGAACTTCAACGTGATGGCCTCGGGACTGAAAGAACGAGAGTTCATCCGCCAGACCTTCGGAAAGTACGTCAGCGAGGGTGTGGCAAAACAACTGCTGGACGACCCGGGTGGCGCCATGCTGGGCGGAGAAGAGCGCGAAGTGACGGTGCTCCTCAGCGACATTCGCGGCTACTCGACCATTAGCGAGAACCTGAAACCAGGCCAGGTCGTCACCATGCTGAACGCATACCTCGGCTCGATGAATGGCGTGATTGACGATAACCAGGGGTGCGTCATCGAATACCTCGGCGACGCCATCATGGCGGCCTTTGGAGCGCCCAACGACCTCGAAAACCACCAGGAGTGGGCACTCAAATGTGCGATGGCGATGCGGACCCGCCTCGTTGAAATGAACGAAGAATGGTCGCGTACCGGTCTGGCGGCATTCTGGCGCCAGCACGGCGTCGACCAACTCACCGCCCGCGTAGGCCTCCACTCAGGAAAGGCCATTGCCGGCAATCTCGGCAGCCACCTCCGAATGAAATACGCAGTGATCGGTGCGACGGTCAACCTCTCCGCTCGGCTCGAGGCGCTGAACAAAGAGCTCGGAACAGACATCCTGGTCAGTCAGTCCGTCTACGATCGACTGAGCCCTGAACTCAAAGAACTGGGCACCGATCAGGGCGCTCATTCAGTCAAAGGCTTTGAGAAGCCGGTGCAGGTCTACTCTTTCTAGGCTATAGGCTTCAGCTGGCCAGTTGTCAGAGGTTTAGGGCTCGTCGATTGTAATGTCGAAGATCAGTTCGACTGACAGCTCGTTGGCATCGTCACTGTCGACCCGTACTCGGACCTGTCGGTCACCCGCGACGGGCGGAGTACCCTCCCATTGGCCATTGATAGCGATCGAACCGAAGGGCACGACGATGCCTGTCCACTCGTGCTCGGCGCGTCCGCCGACGGCCTCGAACGTGAACTGGTACAACTCGCCGCGCGTCGCGTTGGGGAGGGGGTTGGAGGTCGTGACGATGAGGTCATCATGTGGGTCGTACGGATCGGTGTGATAAACGCGAACCTCGTCACCGTCCCAGATCCCACCGGCGTCGGTGTCGGAGGTATACGGCTCGGTGAACGTCTCGAAGATTTCTTCGTAGTCGGTCAGGTCGTCTCCGTCGGTGTCCTCTTCGCTTGGATTGGTCTCGTGGAGGTAGACCTCGTCACCGTCACTTATGCCGTCACCGTCGGAATGCTCGAGGTCAGGGTTGGAGCCGATCTCGATTTCGTAGTCATCGGGCACACCATCACCGTCCCGGTCCGAGGGACAGTCCAGCTGGATGCTCAGGTCGTAGTAAGGGCAGACCTCGTTGTCGCGAGTGGTGGCAACTAGGGCGAGGTTGCCAAGCTCCCCAAAGGGTACGGTGTAGGCCAGGTGTTCATTGTCGTCGGCGCTCACGCCCTCGCGAATCGGAGACGAGGCACCGAAGGGAAAGAGTTGAAGGTCGATGTTGCCATCGTCATTGCGGAATGTCGCATCGACGACGAGCTCGCCCTGCGAGCACGACTCGATAAGGAAGTAATCGGGGTCGCCCGGGACGATTCGAAGGCGTTCGTAGTTGATTGTCTCGTCGACCGGTGTCGCCGTCTCGAGTGTGTCGTCCTCCTCGAGCCTATCGGGGAAACAGGGGCAATCGAGTTGGACCTCCAGGTTGTACTCCAAGCACTGGTTGCCTCCGGTTTCACCGGTCACGCTAATCAGCGCTTCGGCTTGCTGGAGTAGCGGGTTGGTGAAGGTCGCGCGCTCCTTCCCGATCAATGAGGTGCTTCGCGATACGGCAAAATCCGGCGAGCCGTAGTGCAACAGCACCTCGAAGTCTGCTTCTTCGATGCCATACACCGCATCAACCACGAGGTTGCCTCCCTCACATAGCGGGACAGAGAACCAGTCCGCGTCGCCCGAACCCATGAGGAGGCCCTCGAATGGGTCTCTCAGGTCGATGAGCTCGGCTGCAGATTCTCCGCTGTCGTTGGGTTCGAGCGGATCGGGGGGCTCGCATGGGCACTCGATGTCTTTGACGAGTGCATAGCGAACGGGTGCGGACTCGAACCAACCGGCAACTTCCAGCTCGACTTCGAGCTCCGCATCGCCGTCGTTGTGATAGACCACCCGGCGAGCGCTCGCCTCGGGGAAGTCGGGGTGCGCTTCTTCTTCGGTTGTGCCGATGCCATCCCAAACGCTCAGAATCCGGTTGTCCACGTCGGTTCCCGTCAGCAAGAGGGCGTCGACCGTCAGCGTTCCGCCGGCACAAACCGCTAGTTCGTAACTGTCGGGCTGACTCGGTTCGGAGCTGAGGTCGCTGTACACGATGGTGTCGACAAGCGGTGTGGGCGTGTCTGAATCCGGCCAAGCTTGGCAGCCTGAGAGTCGCGTTCTGAGCCGATATTGGCTACACGCTTCTTCCCAGCCGTTTATTCGAACTAGGGTGACTCCGACGTCGTCCGCAACGGTGTAGCGCACACCTTGGGAGCCCACTAGTTCACCGATTGTCTCGGTTGTGAGTGCGTTCTCGTCCCGATCGAGCAAGGCGAGACCTACCTGCGACGGCCCGCCCTCGGAGTCGACAAACACTTCCAACGTGCCGCCCGCGCAAACCGGAACCTCGAACCAGTCCTCCTCGCCTTCTGCAATCCAAAGGTCATCGCGGGTCCCACGAGGGGGCATCAATGTTGGATCCGTCGAACCTGAGCCGCCGACGTCATCGCTCTGGCAACTGCAATCGACGAAGGCCTGCAGTTGGTAGCCGGCGCACGATTGGGCGGGAAGCAGAGCGAGACGCGTATCAATCGCCACAGACTCGGTCGACTCGTTTGTCCAACGCGCCGACAGCTGTTCTGCGGGCTCTCCCACGTTATCTCGATTCAGTAAACCCGGAGGACTCGTGTGATCGGTCCATTCCCAGGCGCCAACAACCGGCTGATCAAAGAAGGCATTGAGCGTCACTCGGCCTCCTGCGCAGACGTCTAGTGTGTAGCGGTCGCCCTGCGGGCCGCCTATTGCCTGCTCGAAAATGATGTGACCGTCCGGTGCGGTGAGGCGGCCAGTCTCCAAGGCCTCGGCGGCATCTGTTTCTTCTTCCAAAAGGCACCCCAGATCCGGCTCCGGGTCACATTCGTCGCCGACTGAGTCGCCGTCCTGATCTTCCTGATCTGGGTTGGGAGTAAATGGGCAGTTGTCCTCGCCGTCGATTTTGTCGTCATCGTCGGAATCCCGGTCGCGGCGGTTTTCGACCTCGTCGTCGTCGGCGTGGGCCGTATCTGCGAACGACTCTTGGACGTCACTGAGGCCATCGTTGTCTGAGTCCGAGTCGACAGCATCGATCCAGTCGTCGCCGTCTTCGTTGGAGGGTTCGGACGGGTCGCCCACTTCTACGTCATCGCTGAACCCGTCCGAGTCCGAGTCTCGGTGTTGCTGTTGGGTGCCGAGCCGAGTCTCATCGCTGTCTGAAAGCCCGTCGTCGTCGGGGTCATCGATTCGAGGGTCAGACCCCTGCTCGAGTTCAGCGTCATCGTCGACACCGTCGTCATCTGAGTCCTTCTTCGCCGGATTAGTGCCGTAAACGTAGACTTCGTCAAAATCACTCAGCGTATCTCCGTCACTGTCAGCGTTTTCGACTGGTATGGTCTCGTAGATGAGAACCTCTTCGCCATCCGAGAGCCCGTCCTCGTCGGTGTCCGGCTCGAGCGGGTCGGTAGAGGAGTCATTGACCTCGACTCCGTCGAGCAGACCGTCGCCGTCTGTGTCGGCCAGTCCGATTGTGGTGCCGGCGATCAGTTCATCGGTGTTGTCGAGGCCGTCTCCGTCGGCGTCGGTGCTGATCAAGATGTCGCTGACCAGCGCTTGTTCACCCACGGCGAGTTCGTACGCGGCGGTCGCGTATCCGGGCACCAAGCTGTGCTGGGGCGCGATCGACTCGACATCCACTCGGACCTCGTATTCTGCCGGCGGAAGCGCCTCAAACTGGTATCGCCCGAGCTCATCGGTCGTCACCGACGCAACCTCTACATCGTCACCGTCGTTCACTCTGTAGAGAACGAGGTCAACCTCACTTGCGGCACCATCGCTGTCAGTGGGTTCGCGGTCATAGTTGTCGTCGCTGCGAACCATTCCCTGGATCAGGCCCTCGACCCAAACAGGAAAGGCGGGGACTTGTGAGATTGAACCCGCGCCCGAGAGCACGGTTTCGGGTGTAGCCACACCGACGAAGGTACGCGGAAGGCGGTCGGCCGGCAGAGAAACGACATATCGGCCAGGCGGAAGTGGCGAAGCCGTATAAACGCCGTCGCCATCGGTCAGGTACCGGCCCATTATCGGTCGCTCGAGTTCGCCCTCCAGTCGAGAGACGACCACTTCGAGGGAGGAGGCGCCCGGCTCTCCAGTATCGAATGCGAGGTCCTGGTCCACGTCGACAAAGACAGTGCCTGAGACGCCTCCGGCGGGATAGTCCTCGCAGTGAGCGGATTCGGTCAGCTCGACGGTAATCTCGTAGTCGACGTCTGCCGCCTTCGCGATCAACGATAGCGACCCACCAAACTCGACCTCGGCTTCCGCATCGCAGGTAAAAGTCGTCTCTCCTTCGTAGGACTGCCCACGATCCGGAGAGTAAAGAGACACATCCCGTCCAACGTCGACAGCGTCCGAGTCTGCCCATGGCTCAAAGTTGGCTTCGTTGATCTCGACTGGTCCACTCCATGCTGCCAGATGAAAGAGCCAGGACGAATCGAGTGGCTGATTCGTGAAATGGGCCGAATTGCCGAGCGCCCAGATGTCAAACAGGGCCGCAGTAGCCAAAATACAGGTCGCCTCGAGTCTTCCCGACAGGGTAACCGTGTTATCAGAAACGGCTGCGTGGGTTATGGAGAGCAGGCCGTTTGCCCAGACCGCTGGCAGCCCGATTCGGCCACCGCCCCCCTCTTCGAGATCGAGGGCGATGTGCAGCTCGAGCTCGAACGGTTGAGCGAACTCGAAGTCGAATGGATAAATTGTGTAGGTGGCCTCGTCCCACACCAGGTTGTCGAATTCGGACTGTGGCACCGGATCGCCACCGCTCAAGATGCCGACTGTGATGGCTTCGTCAGCTGTAACTTCAACAGCCCCTTCAGGAAAGACCAGCGACAGCGCTCCGTCGGAACTGTCGAGGTTGCCCCCGGATTCGTCGAGATTGATGCAGCGCAGCACATCGTCACCACACAGCGCCTCGGGCAGCTCCCAGGCCTCGCAAGGGCACGGCACAGTTGGCGTTGCGTCGGGCTCGATATCGGAAGCATCCGACTGGTCGACTGGGGCATCCGTCGAAACATCGCCCGGCACATCGGATCGGTCGGCCGCATCGATTGCATCTGATGTGATCGGCGTATCAGCATCCGCGGTGGCGTCGGTGGCTAGGTCCTCAGTTGAAGAGTCATCCTCGGGACTGGTCGCGGTGGGGCATCCGCCCAATGCAAAGCACAGACACAGTGTCAGTAGTAAGATCTGAATCGAACCGAACTTCTCGAGATGCATGGGACCTCAGCGGACCGCCCGTAACGCGCGTAGAGTCCGATGACAGAATTGTGAAGTCGCGTGTTTGTGTCAAGCGATTCTCCTACCTTCCAGGCTCTCTGCCCTTTGCTAGGCCTAATCTGAGCAATCGTACGAGGCGTCGACCGCATGAGACGCCCCATCTCGAATACGGGTGCAAGCGGTGCCATAGAGGTGGAGGACGTTATCCACAAAATCCCACCCTTCGGTTCCCGACTCGTCTCGGGGAATCTCGTTGCCATCAATTGTCACGCTCAGACTATCGATGTCTGTAGGCTGTTCCTCGAATTCGTAGTCGCAGGGAACTAGACCGCCAGTGGTCGCGCGCAGGGCCTCAGCCAGTTCGGTTCCACCCGTGACGGCGTAGTGACGGCCATCGACGTCAGTCCCGCCGGCCACGGCCATCTGGTCGAGGAGGTCCGAGACTGTCTCTGACCCGGGGACCCCGACTACGAAGGTTGGGATATCGTCTGCGTATAGGGCCTCGACCGCTTCGAGCGTTCGCACATCGTCGAGGCAGTTGTCGCTGTTCACACAGGAGGCGCCCGGGATGCATACGCAGGTTGATGCATTGAGCGACGCGTTGCAGCCGGGGCCGCCATCGGTAGCAAGTAGTACATAGTTCGGGCCGGCCGGATTCTCGGCTAGCAGCTCGGTTCGCGCCGCATACAGTGACGCCGCCGTGGGAGTGCCACCCGATGGCGGAGAGGTTCCCAGGCTATTCGATATCGCAGTCGCG
>CAZDBH010000401.1:0-3404 GCA_964503485.1 uncultured Bradymonadales bacterium
GCCGCGACGCCTGACCAGGTCCCCGATGCGATCAAGGACGAACGTCGAGATGCCCTCATGGTGCTACAGCAGGGGATCGCGACCGCTCGCAATCGATCTCTGATTGGAAAGGAGCTGGATGTACTGGTCGATGGCCCTTCCGACGAGCACGAATACGTCATGGAGGGGCGGTATTACGGGCAGGCGCCCGAGATCGATGGGTGCGTTTACTTGAGTTTCCCCGAGGATGCTCAGTTCGTCGCACCGGGCCAATTCGTCAAAGTGCGCATCGAGGACGCAACAGCCTACGACCTCACCGGTGTCGTTCTGGGGCGGGAATCCTGACAGCGGCCGATGGTGCTGTTCCGCTACTTGCGCCTACAGCTTCCGGGGCCCTGATTACTGGCACCTGAGCAGTATTTTCCATCCTCGCAGTTGTAGTCAGACAGACAGCCCAATTCACATTCAGAGAACGTCTCATCGGCGCAGTATTGGCCGGGTTGGCAGATGACGCTCTCTCCCCAACCCGCCAAGAAGTCGCCACAGGGTGTGAAGCCCGGCGCCAAGTGACCGCCTCCTCCTCCAAAGGCGCGGTCGAGAGGCCCTTCGCAGGCGGTCAGTGATAGGCATAACAAGGCGAGAATCAGCAGTTTTGCTGGGCTACCCAATACAGCACGAGTGTTCACGAGATTCCTCCATCATCACAGCCTCGATGGTGGACTAGCGGTAGGGAGACGTGTCTCTGCCAGGAATATTCAAAAATATTTACAGCGAACGGTTAGACGACTTGGTTGGGGAGGACGGCGACCTGAAGGGCTTCAGGCGTCTGCCCTGGCGCCTTCGGTAGCCGCGTCGGCTGCGGGCTCAGCAGCTTCAGCGGGTGCCTCATCTGCCTTCTTTTCTTGGGCGGCCTTCTTGGCTTTAGCGGGCGCCTTCTTCTTGGCCGGTGCCTTTTTCTTAGCCGCAGCTTTCTTCTTCGGAGCGGCCTTCTTCTTTTCGGCAGCTTCAACGGGAGCAGCTTCGGCTGCAGCGTCCGCTTCAGGAGCTGCTTCGGCCTCCTCGGCCTCCTTTTTCGGAGCGGCTTTCTTCTTTGGGGCTGCTTTCTTCTTAGGTGCGGCCTTTTTCTTTGCAGCAGCCTTCTTCTTGGGAGCGGCTTCGGCGGCTTCCTCAGCGTCCGTGGCTTCTGGGCTGGCTTCTTCTACTGCTTCTGCAGGTTCCGCGGAGGCTTCCGGTGCGGCTTCTACTGCCTCACCATCCGCTTCGGCCTTGGCTGCTGCTTCGGCTGCCGCCTTTGCGGCGTCCTGTGCGTGCAACTTCCGAAGTTGGTCCTCTTCTTCTGGCGACAGCTTGGTGGGGCGTGGAACGCTCGGATCGAATTCATGAAGTCGATCGAGCGCCGCTTCGAGCTGGTCCTTGGTGATTCGGTAGGCCTTTTCGTTGTTGTCGGCCCTGCCGCGCTGTTTGTCGACCTCTCGGAGGGTCTTACTGATGCGGCGTTTCACGGCTTTGATCTCGTCCACCAACTCGCGCTGTTTTGCAGACGCCTTTTCGCGCTGATCTCTGAGCTTGGTTCTGAACTCGTCCTTGAGGGACTTCTCGTCGACTCCTGCACTAGCTGGAGCTGGTGCTCCGTCGGTGGCGGGTGCGCTCGCGGCGGAGGATTTGTTTGCCTCCCGCAGTTCCTTCTTGAGTTCGGCGATCTGAGCCTTCGCCCCGGCGACCTCGGCTTTCGCTTCGGCTAGTTCTTTGCGGGCGACGACGACAGCTTCGTTCTTGTTGGGTGTTTGGATCTTTGTCTTTGCTGAGGACGCTGTGACTTTGTTCTTGGAAAGCTGGTGGAGACGATCTTTGTCTTTCTTGCGCTTGTCTTTTAGCGACGAGAAGTCGTCCTGAAGCTTCTTGTACTTGGTGCCAGCATTGGCGATGTCTTCTTTCAGTCCAGAGATGGTGTCTTTTAGGTCCGCGTGATCGGAGGCCAGGCCGTCCAACTCGGCTTGTTTCTGGTTGCCGGTGTATAACGCCCACACGGCCAAAACGGTTGCCAGTACGGCGACGACTATCAGTATCGTCATGTTTGTGCTCCTCAGTATGCTGAGTCGGGTTACCAAATAGAACTGCGCTTCTTAGCACCGTAAAGCGCGGCTTGTCTAGCGAACTATCGAGGAAAACCAGCGGGGACGGCGACAACGAAGTCGAGTGCCTTGTCAGCGACAACGCCCGAGAGTTAAATTACCGAGACTTACTGATCTGACTCGGAAGCCGGTCTTTTTCACCAAGCGTTGGTCCTTTTGAAATGAGTGACCGACGATAATCGTTCTGAGAGAGAAATGATTGACGTGACGACGCAACACATTCGCATCCTGGTGATTTCAGCTGCTGTACTGGCGGTTGCATGCGGCGGTCCCGGCCCTGAAGCGAACTCAGGTGTCGATGCGCAACGGGCCGGTGCCCAAACCGTGCCCCTTGAAGCCGTCGTAACCGACGCGATCAACTTCGAGGGTGGGGACGCAACCGACTGGAAGGTCTTCGAGATTCCAAGCGCCGGTACCTACACCCTCGAGTTCTTCTGGGACGCTGCCTATATCAATGGCTCCGTCGCGTTGCACGACCAATATGGCACTCGGCTGGACGGGTTGACGCATGCGGCTGGCCGCGAAAAAGAAGTCCTGACACTCAGACTATCGGAATCTGGCCTCTACTACATCCGCATTCACAGTGACATGTACCGAACGACCTATTCGGTGCGTATCTACGAAGGCGAGCCCCGCACAGAAGAGGACTGGCAGGTTGATCCTGTCCCAGAGTTCGACCGCCCAATTTAGCGTTTTTGGAGCAAATGATGAGAACCCTACAGAAACCCGTCCTTTTCATGTTGGCCCTGTTACTGGGCGCAGCGTGTGGTCCTACTAACGAAAACACCCGCGAGACTACGGTCGTGGTGGCTGATTCCAATTCGGGGGATGACGTCAGCATCACCGGCGCCCGAGGTCTATTCGACGCCGTCGTCAATGACAACGTCAGCGCCACAACTGGCGACAACACCGACTACAAATACGTCGATGTCGACAGTCGAGGCACCCTCGATATTCGTATCCGGTTCCAACAGCTCACCTTTGGTGGCCTCGTATCGCTGCACAACGACTTCGGAGATATCCTGTGGGAGGAATCCGCTCCCTTGGGAACTGAGGAAGTACTAATTGAGGGCTTCGAAACGCTTCCGGGCCGATACTACGTTCGCGTCTATGCAAACGAGGGAGCGGCCGACTACGCGATCGGGCAGACCTTCACCCCAGAGGTCGTCGAAGAACCATGGGAGCCTGAGGAAGTGCCTGAAGAAGTCGTCGAGGACACCACCGAAGAAGATGAGGCGCGAGCTCGGCGGCGAAGGGAACGCCGTGAGAGACGACGGGCCGAGCGCGAGGCCC
>CAZDBH010000401.1:3414-8103 GCA_964503485.1 uncultured Bradymonadales bacterium
GCGGGGGGCGGGGGGGGGGGGGGGGGCGCCGGGCGCGGGGCCCCGGGGGGGGGCCGGCCCCCCCCCCCCGCGAAGCTGCTGAAGCCGCCAATGGCGATTCAGATTCAGATGGTTCCAGCTCCGATGGCAGTTCAAACTCGGACGGATCGAGCTCCGATGGCAGTTCAGATTCAGATGGCTCTAACTCCGACGGCTCCAACTCGGATGGCTCGGACGGATCAAGCTCCGACGGGTCGAACTCCGACGGGTCGAACTCGGATGGTTCGGACGGATCAAACTCTGACGGATCGGACGGTTCAAATTCCGACGGATCGAACTCGGGTGACAGTGGGACAGCTGAACGTTCCTCGGTTCGAGCGTCGATCGTCAACTTGAGAGTAAGCGGTAGCGGAACGCTGCTGATCCTACGCGGCTGTGGCTCCAACAGCGGACTAGCCGAAGGCGAGAGTGGTCGGATCAGCAATGGGTCGCGCGCAACCCTGAGCCGAATCACCGGATCGGATTCGTGCGAAGCCTCATCGAGTGCCTCCATCGGCGAGATGTCTGGTGCCACTCACGTCACGTTCTAGTGCACAACACCTCGTCCCGTCAGACGACGAGCCCCTCACCGAGTAGATCGCATGCAAGTTCACGTTCTGAAGTCGACCATAGGCGACAACTATTTCTATTTGTTGGCCGCCGACGATGGCAGTGATGGGCTCTTGATCGATCCTGTCGACGCCAAAACGGCACTCGAGGCGGTTTCGCGGCTCGGCATTCAGCTGAGGTATCTGGTGAATACCCACGGTCACCCTGACCACACTGCCGGCAATCGGGAGGTGGTTGAGGCAACGGGAGTCGAGGTCTATGCCCACGCCGACGACACGGGCTGGATCGGCGAGGTGGATCATTGCCTTGCGGTGGGGGACAAGGTTCCGGTGGGCGAGACGGCGCTGCGCGTGCTTCATACGCCCGGCCACACGCCTGGCCACATCAGTCTGTACACGCCTGGGCACCTGTTCTGTGGCGATGCGATTTTCGTCGCCGGTGCCGGTAACTGCCGATTCGGCGGTAATCCAGGGGTGCTCTACACCACGTTCGCCGACAAATTCGCTGCGCTACCCGGGGACACTCTTATCTATCCTGGGCACAACTATGCTCCTCGCAATCTCGAGTTTGCCTGCGCGTTGGATCCCGGGTGCGAGGCCGGCGCCAACAAACTGCGCGATGCACAGGGGGCACCGGGCCACTGTCTGGCGACGCTGGACGAGGAGCGAGCGTACAATCCGTTCATGCGAGTATCCGACCCGAACTTTCGAAAAGCCTTTCAACAAACCCGTCCGGGTGTGATAGGCGATTCGAGTTCGGACGAAGAGGTCTTCGTCGCAATTCGCGGACTGCGCGATACCTGGTGAGATAACTCGGAGTTTTCCATGCTTCTTTTGCTCAATGCCGCTGCAACCGAGGAACAGATTCAGGCCGCGATCGAGCGCGTCGAGTCGTTGGGTTTTTCGGCGCACGTCATGCCCGGTCAACAGACGACCGCCATCGGTATCACCGGTAACTCGGGCCCGATTCCGGCAGAGCGGTTTCGCGGTCTGGAAGCCGTCGACAAAGCGATTGCGGTTTCGCAGCCGTACAAGTTGGTTAGTCGACAGATTCAGCCCGAAGGCACCCTGGTTCAGATCGGTCCTCACGTTATCGGCGGCTCGAAGGTCCATGTCATGGCTGGCCCGTGCTCGGTAGAAAGCCAGAGCCAGATCATGGAGGCAGCGGTCGCCGTAAAGGAGGCCGGGGCCACCTTCCTGCGGGGAGGAGCGTTCAAACCGCGTACTTCACCCTATTCGTTTCAAGGCATGAAAGAGGACGGGCTGAAACTCCTTGCAGAAGCCCGCGATGCGACCGGTCTGCTGATGGTGACCGAGGTCAAAGACACAGAAACGCTCGAGCTTGTCGCGAAGTACAGCGACGTTCTGCAAGTCGGCGCCCGCAACATGCACAACTTCAGTCTCTTGGAGGCGGTGGGTCGGTCAGACAAGGCGGTGTTGCTCAAGCGCGGCATGTCCGCGACCATCAAAGAGTTGCTGATGGCGGCCGAATATATCGTAAGCGCCGGAAACCACAGAGTGATGCTCTGTGAGCGAGGTATCCGAACGTTCGAGACGATGACTCGAAACACGTTTGATGTGGGTGCTATCGCTGTCCTCAAACGGCTCTCGCACCTCCCTGTGATCGGCGACCCATCCCACGGTATTGGCATCGCAGAAGATGTGCCTGCGATGGCACTCTCAGCGCTCGCTGCTGGGGCTGACGGCTTGATCGTCGAGGTCCATCCCGATCCGAAGTCGGCCGTGAGTGACGGACAACAGTCCCTGACACCGAATAGCTTTGCCGCTATGATGGGCAAGGTCCGACGAATCGCGGCCGCGGTTGATCGAGAGGTATAGCGATGAACGAGAAGTGGTTCCGCATTGTCGTTGGTGTTACCGCAGTGGCATTCGTAGCCAGCTTGGTTGCCTATCCTGTCGTCACACATGACGAAAAACTGGCCGACGCCGTCGGCAGAGTAGGCGCGGTACTCGAGGCACGACCCGCTCCGAGTTTTGACCTTCCCGGGCTCCAGGGGTCACACGCGTCTCTCTCCGATTATCTCGGTGGCGTCGTCTATCTAAATTTCTGGGCGGAGTACTGCGTAACCTGTCGAGCCGAAATGCCCAGCCTCCAGTCATTTGCGAACGACCACAGCGAGGACGTTACGGTATTGGCCGTATCGCTAGACGAAGATCCGAATCTGACGCGGGCTTATCTCAACGAGGCCTTCCCCAACGGCGTCTCCTTCGACACCCTCATCGATTCGGGTGGCGGAATAGCCGGAACCTACGGAACAACCGCTGTGCCCGAAACCTACGTCATCAACCGAGATGGCATCATCGTGGCACGCCTGATCGGCGAGCAGGATTTCACCTCAACCGCTCACGAAGATCTTTTGGAAGCTGTCTTGGGGCAATAAACCGGACTAGAATCGGAACTGGAAGGCCGTTCCGACGAATTCGGGGGATATCGCGGGACTCCATGACATCGTTTCTGCTTCGTCCGTGCCCGAAGTCAAGTCCAGAATCAGAGTAACCACAGCCGCCGCTCCAAAAACACCTGCGGATACGAGCGAGACCGTCGCCAACAGAGCGGCGTCGTCCGCTTCGCCCTGTACGCGATTCCTGTCGTCATTTGTGTTGGCAGTGGTGCCGTTCCGCTCTGCTTCACCCTGGGTAATCAGCTCGTTGTATTCCATTTCTGCAGCGCTCATCTCTCCGGCGAAAACGGTGCCGAGGATTATCCCGACAACGCTGGCCCCGGCCAGAGTGTAGGTGTACCAACCGATCCGTGGGGTGTCTCCTCCGGTCGCTACCGGTATGAGTTCGAGCTCGACTGCCACGGTCTTGGGCTCCAGAGGAAGCACGTTGAAGTCCTGTTCGAGCACTTCATAACCCTCGAGAACAACCTCCACCGTGTGAGACCCTGGAATGAGGGTGTCGGTCACCGGAGTCGTACCGAAGGGGGCGCCGTCGACCGTGACGGAAGCGCCGCTGGGGACCGATTCGATCGTGATATCCACTGGCATTTGCTGTAATTCGGCGACCCGGAGCCGGGCATTCTCTGCTGTTTCGGAGTCGCCGCCACCCGCAGCGATTCCATTGTACATCGCGAGGGCCTCAGTCCAGCGATCCAGCTTCTCCAAACAAAAGGCCTGCCGAAATCCGTATTCTGGCAGCGCAGCTATCGTTCCAGCCAAGGAGTACAGCTCCAAGGCGGCCGCCCATTCTTCGGCGGCTTCAGCTGCATTCGCCCGTTCCAAGATGTCCAGCAGCGTGGTGATCTGGTCGTCTGTGAGGGACTCCAGTGGATCGGATTGGGCCGTCGCGTCGTTGATAATCGTCAATGACAACAGCAGAAGAACGAGTTGAATCACTCTCTTGGAGTAGCTGAACATGATACAGTCCGTCTCTGTCACGTCAGGAATGCGCTTCCGACCAAAATTGTTACGGCAAAGTGTGTTTCAGTTACAACTTTAGGGCGGAATAGCCGTTATTGGAATAGGGGCGTGTCGTGACAGCCCATTATCATTGGTACGTGGGTACAACCCGTGGGTGAAACACCGCCAAAATTAAAGAGCAAAACGTCGAGAGTGTGCCTCAACTGCGGCCTCGAGGGAGAACTCGAGTCCGATTCTGATTGTCCAAGTTGTGGTGGGCCGAGCGTTCCGTTACGAGAGCAGGCAGGGGATCTTTCCGGCCGCGTGATGGGGAATAAGTACGTTGTTCTGAAGCCACTCGGTCGTGGTGGCATGGGATCGGTCTATCTCGCAAAGCATCGAGTTCTGGACAAGTTGGTGGCCCTCAAAGTTCAGCATCTTGCCCTGACGGATAACCCCCGAGCTCTGAAACGCTTCTACGACGAAGCTAAGAACGCCGGACGGCTCGAGCATCCGCACAACGTGAAGGTATTCGACTTCGGCCACGAGGAAGAGGGACTCACCTTCTTGGTCATGGAGATCGTCCGAGGTCAACCTCTATACGGCGTCGGTTTTCCGATGAGGGTGCGGCGTGGCCTCGAAATCACCATTCAAGTCTGCGGTGCCCTCGCGGAAGCGCATGCTCTGGGCCTAGGAGCCTGTCGCGCATAGCGCTCCAGGCTCCGCCATTGGCTTTTAGC
>CAZDBH010000402.1:0-8077 GCA_964503485.1 uncultured Bradymonadales bacterium
CTAAAAGCCAATGGCGGAGCCTGGAGCGCTATGCGCGACAGGCTCCTAGACCGACCGAATGCGGAGGATGCTGGACGAGCGTCCGAAGTCGGCCATTATCGTGAAATCAATACAAAATCGACCAGTCAGCCCGCAGGTCGCGCTTGGGTAGGTAGAGCCCGTCAGTCCGCAGCGTGTCGTTGTACAACAGCGCGTCGGGGGACAGGATTCGCGGCAAGCCGGCATCGGCGCGAGACATCAGACTGACGTGAAAGTGGTGGTGGTGGAAGCCGAACCAGCCCATTCCCGTGTTGGTCTCTTCGTACACGATGCGGGGCCGAGTGCAGGCGTTGCCCGCGAGCCAACCGGCGTCACACAGTTGTTCCATCGCTGAATCGACCAACGGGCCGATTCGGCCGTCCACTCCGATGACTCGCAGCTGGGGGGTGTCGTGCATGAGGCCCAACACCAGTGAGGTACGCCACACGTCGAGTAGATCGGGCTCTCCAACGCAGTGATACTGGTCGGCCCCGCCTTGTACATGCTCGCAGACCGGCCGAAGTTTGTTGTCCGCCGTGCCCTGTTGGTAGTACCCGATGTCCATGTCGTAGCCGTTGACGTGGGTGCCTTGGGGATGCCCGGGACTGCCAATCGACGTTCCTGGAATCGCGCCATTCGCCTCACTCATGTCCCCCAGGGCCAGCGCGCCACCGTTGCCGAATGACCAATCGGCTGACAGGCATTCGGTCATCCAAGACGAGTACTGCACCAACATAGCCAGGTCGCGTCGAGCGTAGCTTCTGTACTGATTCGACTCGGTCTCGCCGTTCAAGGGATAATCCCACCAGGCATCGTTGCGGCGCGGGTCGAATACAATCAGCTCACCGCAGTCGCCGTGGACGCTGCTGTCGCACTCCCATGTTGGAGGTGAGTCGCAGGTTGGAATCGGGCCCGAGGGCACGGCACCGAGGTCGGCCACACAGCGACCGCCGGGGCTGCAGACGGCCCCATCCTCGCAGCTTCCAGGCGTACAGGGCGGAGGCTCGCAGCCCGTGTCGGTGCAGACCAGATCGCCATCGCAGTCGTTGTCGCTCTCGCACAACGCAACACACGCGGTGCGCTCGTCGTTGACCGTATAGCCTTCGTCACAGTAGCAGCCCTGGCCGTCGGGAGTCACCGATGAATTCGGCGGACACTCGCTGTCAGAAGCGCCGGCTTCGCCGTTGTTGGGAGGACCACAAAACTCGCTGCAGCTATCAGTGCAACGGGTCGACTCGGTAAAAACGCAGGAGCCATCGGCGTCGCAGGTGCCATCACAGGTCCACGTGTCACAATCCGGCCAACACATGTCGATCGAACCGTCGGCGCTCTGCCAACAGCGAGAACCGGGTCCACATTCATTTGTTGAACCCGCCGCCGAGCAAGCCGCCGATGCGAGCTGCATGCAGATGCCGTTCACGCACCTACCTGGATTGCTGGCTGTTCCCGAGCACTCTGAGTCACACCCGCAGGCGAGACCTGGATTGAGTGACCCATTGCCGGTCCCCGTCCCAGCACCCGAACCTGTTCCGGTCCCTGTCCCTGTGCCAGTTCCTGTCCCGTTTCCGGATCCGTCGTCGTCGATCGTGCCGGGTAAATCATCGGGCAGATCGTCACTGCCGGACGGTGGGGGTTGGGTCGAACCACCGCGCATGGTGTCGGATTCTTCGCCGGAATCGGACGATCCGGAATCCGTTGTTTCGGCACAACCGAAACCGATGACCGCCAGTGTCAAAGCACCGGCCAACAAAACCGCTAAAGACAGGACTCGACTCTCGTTACCCATTTTTTACTCCCAGAGCAAACGTTCGGCCACCCGTATCGAGTTAGCGCGCCCTCTGAAAGTGGTCGAATCAAAGTCCATCAAATCTGGTCGACCGCGGGTTATGATAAGGGTTGATCATGGTGGATTTGCTCACGGTCAAAGAAGCAGCAGCCCTCTTGGGCGTCTCGCCCCAAACGCTCCGGCGTTGGGACAAGAGCGGAAAGCTGCGGCCCATGCGCCACCCCATTAGCGGCTACAGGCTATACGCTCGCGACCAGCTCGAAGAGCTTTCCGAAGCGCCTACCCCCGACCGAACCCGTCTGTGTCGCCACCGGGCACCGAGCAACTCGTTCATCGGCCGAAAGGGGTGGGACCAGCGCGTAGTGACCGCACTCAGCCCGGGCGGACTCGTGACCATCTGCGGTAGCCCAGGTGTGGGGAAGACCCGATTGGCGGAAGAAATCCTCGGCGCCCACTTCGCAGACAGCCACGTATTCGTGGACCTGCGCGGGGCTAACTCGGTACCCGCTATCATCTCCTCTCTGCTTCACGCCACGCAGTCCGAGTCTGAGCCCGACCTGAAACTGGGCACGAAGATAGCAGGTCTGGTTGACGACCCCCGAGCAGCCTTGCGCTGGCTCGCCAGTATGGGCGTGAGACTGGTCGTGCTCGATGGGGTCGAGCACCTGCGAGCCATCCTCGCCAACGAGCTTGGCAGATGGATTGACGATTCCTCTCCGATCAGCGTCCTGGCGACGTCCCGCGAACCGCTCGGCTTGGCTCGAGAACGTGTCTTGATGTTGCCCCCTCTACAGCAGTCCGAGGCTCGAGAAATGCTGATGTCACGCGCCGAGGCTGCGGGCCTGACGCAACTCGACGCAGTCGCTGGTGGTGTACTCGAACGTCTTTCGGCAGCCATCGATGGGAATCCACTGGCAATCGAGGTCGTGGCTCCCGCCCTGCGCACAATGACGGCCGACGAGCTACTGACCCACCCCGAACGGCTACTCGATCGGGTTGCTCCATCTGCTGGCGCTTCGCATTCGAGCGCAGTGACCCTCCGCGAGGCTCTCGATTGGTCGTGGGGCCTCCTAGACGCCGATGTTCGCTTGGCCCTGACCTGTCTTGGAGTGTTCTGTGGACGACCCGATAATCGAGCCGTCAACGTTGTTCTCGAGGCAGCTTTCCCTGACCGGGAGCCGCCTTCTGCTGTCATCCACACGCTCTGCACCAAGTCGCTGGTGACACCGACACCGGGAGACCCGCCCCGATTCCGACTGCCGGGGCCGGTATCCGCGTTGGTTCGAGAGCAGTTCCTGGACCTGCCGTCCGACGCAATCGACGCGCTGGAGGCCGGTCACTGCCACCATTTCGTTGTCGAGGTTGGTACCCAGTTGCCGACCGATCCCTTCACGATGCCTCAAAACTTTCCTTCGGGCGTACGGGACGACGTTGATGACGTCGCAAAGGCCCTGGAGCATTTGGCTCGCGGGGAAGTCACAGCACCAGAGCTTCTGGGAGGCGCCTTGCGCCTAGTTGTCGCACTACATCCGGCTAGCGGCGAACGAATCGGACTGCGCGATTGCGTCTCTCTAACTCAACGGCTGCTCGGACATCCCGATGCTGAGTCGACCGACGCCGGCGACAGGGCTATTGCCCACGAGTTTCTCGCTCGAGGATCATTGCGGCTTGGACACTACGAAGAGGCTGAGTCTGCAGCCCAACTGGCTGCTGAGTTGGCATCAGGTGCAGCCGATCCGCTGACTCATGGCCTGGCGTTGGTTTCGTTGGCGACTCTGGCGAGGCGGCGAGACCGACAGGAAGACGCGCGACGCTTCTGTCGCGAGGCGATCGATTGTTTCGAGCGGGCCGAGCACGAAGCGGGCTGGAGTCTGGGACAGAGCGCCTTAGCGGTGACTCATCTCGTGTCGGGCGAAGCCGAACTCGCCCAGGAGCATTTGCGGTTGGCTCTCGAATCAGCCGAGCGTCGCGGAGCCTTGGCCCAGGTGGCTCTGTACCAGGGGCTGCTCGGCAACGTGGCTCAGGATTCAGGGCGTTTAGACGACGCCGAGGGCTGGTTCAGGCGGGCGTTGAGCGTCCACCGGCGCCTCGGTGACGAGCGCGATGTTGGCATCTTCACCGGCTACCTGGCCACGGTCCACCATGAGCGGGAACAGTGGGACGCAGCCCACGTGTACTACGATGAGGCCATAGCGACTTTGGCCCAGGTCGAGCACGTTCGGTTCGAGGCGCTCTTCCGAGCCTGTCTGGGTGCACTTCATGCCGAAACCGGTGAACTCGAGGCAGCGGCAATGAGCCTGGGCGAAGCAGCCTCCCTGGTCGATACCCATGACGTGGGCAGTCTGGAACCGGTTTTGGACCTGCATCGCGCTCAGCTGGACCTCGCCTGGGCGTTGCAGCGCACCCAACCGGAGCTTCAGTCCTTCCAGGCTCGGCTCATCACGGCCGAGGCGGGCACCGATGACCTGCGATTTGCCAAGCGACGACTCGAAAGGGCCCTCGAGCGCGTCGGGCGTCGCTCGTCCGAGGCCGACCTAGTTGTCGCCAGCGACGGTAGCTGGTTCGAGGTGACTGGGGCCGACCGGGTCGACCTGTCCAGAAGGGCGGCCCTCAAAGCGGTACTGGGCACCTTGGCGCGCGCACGCTCAAACGAACCGGGGCGCCCCGTTTCGCGGGACGAGCTGTTCGCGGTTGGGTGGCCCGGGCAGACTGCGGTCGGGGGATCGGGGGCACACCGAGTTCGGGTTGCGGTCTGGACTCTGCGTCGAGAGGGCCTCGGCGAGCTGATCAGCACCGTGCCCGAAGGCTATCTTCTACGTCCTTCGGCCAACATCGCCGTAGAGGCCTGAGAACCCAAGCACGACCAACAGTTTTCACACAACCCGACTCACGATGCACAGCGAACCCACCGAACGCGAAGAATGGTTGACCCGACCGTCGGATGAGGCGACCCAACTACTCGAGGTTCTGAAACGCGGAAGGGACACCAACGGCACGAAATGTGAGGGCTGACCTGAGCCGATATTCTATTCGGAGTCGCTGCAAATCTGTGGGACACAGGTCACCAACGGATTGCCTTGGTTCGCGCTCCCGAGCTCGATCACGAGTCCCGATCCGTCGATTTGGACACAGGAAGGCTCACAACCGAAGTTCTGGGGGTAGTACAGGAGGCGCGACCAGATCTGAGCGAGTTCTTGCCCTGTAGCCCCGTGAACGAAGGTGATACGGCGCATCTGGATTTCATCGACCGCCTCGATTCGGGCGACGATCTGGTGACCCCCGAAGGAGAGTTCGACCTGCTGCTCAGCGCCTTCGTATCGAAACCAGAGCTCACTACCCACTTGTGTGCGGTCGCCGGAAATCACCCGGAACACGTACTCGTTGTCGTCTCGAAAGCGGGGTTCATCGGCGAACACTTGGCCCACGAGGTAACCGCACTGCACCGCGAAACAACCCGGCTCCGGATCCGGCTCCATCAGCGGATGCCGGATCGCTAGACCATCCTCGAAGGAAAGACGGTGTGAAATCGTACCGTGATGGGGGTGGTTCTCGATCACCAAGGTGTGCGGTCCCGGGCTGGCACCCACAATCCGAAAGGTCCCGTCGCTTTCTACTTCGCTCCAACCAAAGCCAATCTCTGCGCCCCAGTAGTCCCGAACTGTTGCTCTGCCCTGGTTTGGGCCCGCGCTATCAGAGGCATGGCCGTCCTCCGAATAGGTGGTTTGCCCGACGATTGTCAGGTCCTGGGCTTCGGCGTCCAGGGCGAGCAATGCGGGAGCGCCCAGTGTCACCGCTGTGAGGATCAGGGTGCGTCGGAGGCACCATGTGAGTCGATTTTGAGAGAACATGAACCCTCCCAGTCGATAGGTCGGGAGCTACGTTGGCTCGTTGAGGAGCCTACCAAACTGCAGCTTGTGCGTCTTCACGCTTGTCGGAGATCGAAAGTCTGCGGCTCTATCGCCAACGGCGGATCGACTGACATTGGGGTGGGATTTCCGGAAGGCTAGAAGTTGATACCTGCCTCGGCACCTTGAGTTCGCAGCATGCGATGTACTTCTGCATCGAATCCGTTGAGCTCGCCAGCGGCCATACGGCGCTCTCGCTCGGCGTCTATGTATTGCCGTCTCTGAGTGAGGAGATTGTCGATTTGTTCCTGTATTGCGGCTCGCCGCGCCGTCTGTTGTGCAAGATAGCTCTCCCGTTCGGCCTGAGTCATAGAGCGCATGTTTTGCGGCAACTCGTCTTCGTCAATGTCATCGAGGCCGACAGAACCGTTGGCTAGGGCGTCTACGAGATCACCGCCTCCACCGACAATACTGCCGCTGGCGCTGTTGTAACTGAGTCGATCAGCGTTTGCCGAAGGCGCAGCCGATTCGGCCATATCCTGATACCCCTCAATCGACTGCCGCCTCTCCGCGCTGCCGTATGCCACGATCGTCTCACCGATGGAGGTGTTGAGACGGCTGAGCTCTTCGTCGAAAGGGGTCGCGATGATCTCGACGCCACCGTTCTGGCCGATCTGGGTGTACTCACCCGATCCGAGCTGGGCGATCTCACGCCACACGGCTTCAGTATCGCCCTGCGATCCGCACTGAATTGCGTTGACGACAATCTCTCGCTGACGGGCCACCTCGAGCGTTGCGTGGTATCGGACGTCTTGGTCGTAGTCCATGTGCGGGGGGGCGTCGCCAACCAGGAAGATGATCCGAAGGACACCGTCGTCGTTGCCCCAGCTGAGTCTCCCAACCGCCTCGTGCAGGGCCTGATTCACCGACTCCGGTCCATCGCCTCCACCGCCAGCCTGGAACGACTGCAGCTGACCATAGATGTCGTCGATGTTGTCCGTCAAATCGTGGACCTGCGTAATGTAATCGTCGCCGCGGTCGCGATAGCCGATCAAACCGAATCGAATTTCAGGCGTTGGATCGGCCGAGATTAACATGTTTGCGATATCCCAGATCTTGGACTTGGCACCGTCGATCAATCCGGCCATAGACCCGGTGGTGTCCAACACAAAGGCGACTTCGACTTGGGGAACCCCATGGGCTGATGCCGTCGATACGGTCGCCATGAGAACGAAAAGGCTGGCTATACACGTGCGTAGTACTCGCATTACTTCCTCGAGGGATAAGGTTCAGTTGTTTGTCCCAGGATTCAACGACCGACGGGCAAGAATGGGTCTCTTTTCACGAAGGAGGGATCGGCCAACGAGAAGCTCGGCCTGTCCCATCGTGAACCAGCGAACCGACCGGTCTTGGGCACTGACCAGAGAGCTGGGTCGTGGTAGGCTGCGGCAATCTAGAAAGTAGGAGAAGCACGATGCGTTGGCACCTGGTTACTGTTGCAATCACTCTTTTCGCTCTGAGCGCCTGTGGCGGAAGCCAGGCTTCAGGACCCAGCTCCGATCCCGGAGCAGACCCTTCATCATCCCAAGAGAGTAGCGGCGAGTCTGGCGAAAACGTGTTTCACCTACAGGATTCGGACACAGCTGATCAGGCTCGGGGCGAGCACCCCTCCCAGATCGAATCGACGGCCACCCACGCGGCCATGCGGTTCTTCGTCGTCAACCCCGACGCGGGGCCGATCGAGGACATCGTGATCAAAATGACCGGGCCTGATGGGACAGCCTACTTCACCGGCGAGACCGATTCCGTCGGCTTCGCGGAGGTTCTCGTGCCAGCCGCACAGAGTTATGAGATCGAGTTCCTGAGTCTGGGTCGACGCAACATCAGTGCGAGTGTCGAGGTACCCGAGGGGGGACATCAGGACATTCGACTCACCTTGCGATACCGGAGCAATCGTGGACAGGCGGCGCCAGCCGTACAGACAGAATCGCCAGAGTCTGAAGAGTCACAGGAAACTGCGGTTGTGCAGGATGCGACTCCACCGGCGCAACGCTTCGTTCTAGATGGTGTTCACTTTGACACCGCCAGCGCCACCATCCGGCCTGAGTCGTACCCCCGATTGGACCGTGTTCTCGAATTTATGACCCATCGGGTGAGTGCACGGATTCGAATCGCGGGCCACACCGACAATGTGGGCAGCGCTGAAAGCAACCAGAGCCTATCGGAAGCACGGGCTCAGTCGGTGCGCGAATACCTCATCTCGCATGGAATCGACGCGACTCGCATCGAGGCCGTCGGCTTCGGCGACCAACAACCGGTTGCGTCGAACGACAGCGAAGAGGGTCGACAGCGAAACAGGCGAATCGAGGCCATCGAGCTCTAGGAGCCTGTCGCGCATAGCGCTCCAGGCTCCGCCATTGGCTTTTAG
>CAZDBH010000403.1:0-8075 GCA_964503485.1 uncultured Bradymonadales bacterium
AGTGCTGGGTCGACCATTCGATTTGGCGGCGTAATCTGAGCATTGATTGACGGGTTCCTCTCCTCCGTCTCGGTCTCGGTGGGCTCATTGTCTTCCAAGAACTCGGTGACCCGTTCGGGCACCTCACTCTCTGGTTCTTCTAACAACTCGTCCTCTTCCTGCTCTTCAGCCAGGGCGGCAGCTGCTGCAGCATCGTCTCCTTGCATACCAGCGTCTGGCGTCGGTAGTGCAAACTGAAGGTTTGCCTCTTGAACGGGCGCCGGGGGCGTGGTCAAGGTCGGCGTCGTATTCGTGGGAACGACTGGCGAAACCGTGGGAGTGCTTCCGGGAGTCACGAGAGGATCTTCGCCGTCTGCCTGCGGAGACACGAATAGGAACCAGCTTCCCACCGCGAGCAGAATCAGAACCGCGCCGAATCCCAGCATGGCCGCGGCGCTTCCTTCTTCCGGAGCCGCGGCGTTCCCACTGGTTCGAACTCGTTCGGGAGGGTCCGCTGCCGGAGTTTCCCTGGTCTGAACCTTGATCTCATAGGAGCCGTCGAGCTGCTGCTCGCTTACGACTTCGATTTGTCCTGAGTCATTATGACTCGAGTCTGGTCCTGACACGTGAAACCTCAGTTTACCTGATCTTGAGGCTAATCTAGCGGAGCCCCACGGGGATGAAAAGCGCCAATTTTGTCAGACGCCTTTCCGACCGCGCGTCAGGTGAGCCGCGCAGCGTTCGGCGCTGTTTGTTCTGGAATAGGAGGTACCGGACCAAAGGAGGGAGAAGCCGTCAAAGCCCCGATTGTAGGGGACTTTGACGAGAGCCTAGGCGTTTCCAGCTTCCTCGAAGTCAGCGTCGATGACGTCATCGTCCCCGTCGCCAGCATCGTCGCCTTCGGGGGCACCGTCCTCAGACGAAGCCTGGTACATCACCTCGGCCATCTTGTGGGCGGCCTTCTGAAGCGCTTCCTTCTTCGCGTTGATCTGCTCGACATCGTCGCCCTCATTTGCCTTCTTGGATTCCACCAAGGCGGCTTCGATGTCTTTGACGGTCGACTCGTCCAGTTTTTCCTTGTGCTCACCGAGCGCTTTCTCGGTGGCGTAGACCAAGGAGTCCGCCTCGTTGCGCGCATCCACGGCTTCGCGGCGACGTTTGTCGTCTTCCTCGTAAGTTGCAGCATCAGCAACCATCTTCTCGACTTCGTCGTCCGAGAGCCCGCTTCCAGCCTCGATACGAATCTTTTGCTCCTTGGCAGTCGCCTTGTCCTTCGCTGAGACGTTGACGATACCGTTGGCGTCGATGTCGAAGGTCACGAGAACCTGTGGAATCCCGCGCGGAGCAGGAGGAATGCCGTCGAGATTGAACTTGCCCAAGGTCCGGTTGTCGCCAGACATCTCGCGCTCACCCTGAAGCACGTGGACAGTTACACTCGTCTGGTTGTCTGTAGCCGTGCTGAAGATCTCTTCCTTGCGCACCGGAATCGTGGTGTTCCGGTCGATCAAGCGAGTCATGACACCACCGAGGGTTTCGATACCCAACGAGAGGGGCGTGACATCTAGCAAGAGGATATCGGTCACCTCACCGCTGAGCACACCACCCTGAATCGCGGCACCGAGGGCCACGACTTCGTCCGGATTGAGCTTCCGATGCGGCTCTTTTCCAAAGTGGTCCTTGACCAGTTCCTGAACCAGGGGAATTCGAGTCGAGCCACCCACGAGAACCACCTCGTTGATGTCGGACGGCTTGCAGCCAGCGTCTGCCAGCGCCTTCTTGACCGGCCCCATCGTCCCACGAATCAGATCGCCCACGAGATCTTCAAACTTGGCTCGTGACAACCGAACGTTGAGGTGCTTCGCGCCCGAGGCGTCGGCAGTCAGGAACGGCAGGTTGATGTCAGTTTCTTTGGCAGTCGAAAGCTCGATTTTGGCCTTCTCTGCCGCATCTTTGAGACGCTGCAAGACCATCTTGTCGCCCGATACATCCAGTCCGGTGTCCTTCTTGAACTCCTCGGCGAGCCATTCGATGATCCGCTGGTCGAGATTGTCGCCACCCAGGTGCGTGTCGCCATTCGTCGACTTGACCTCTACGACACTGTCTCCAACCTCGAGAATCGAGATGTCGAACGTACCACCGCCAAAGTCGTACACGGCGATCGTCTCGGCCTCTTCCTTCTCGAGTCCATATGCCAAACTGGCAGCTGTTGGCTCGTTGACGATTCGTTTGACCTCGAGCCCGGCAATCTTACCGGCGTCTTT
This sequence comes from uncultured Bradymonadales bacterium, assembly GCA_964503485.1. Classification (GTDB taxonomy): domain Bacteria; phylum Myxococcota_A; class Bradymonadia; order JAFGEP01; family JAFGEP01; genus CAZDBH01. The sequence goes on from CAZDBH010000403.1 coordinate 2,241, forward strand.
GGTCGCCTTGCGTTGGGCATCGTTAAAGTAAGCGGGAACAGTGATAACTGCGCCGGTGACTTCTTCTCCGAGATAGTCTTCGGCGGCCTTCTTCAGCTTGCGCAGGACCATCGCCGAGATTTCTGGCGGAGCGTAGTCCTTGCCTCGGACCTCGACTTTGACGTCACCATTGGGGCCCTTTTGGACCTCATAGGGGACCATGCGCATCTCTTCCTTCACTTCTTGGAACTTTCGCCCCATGAAGCGCTTGATGCTGTAGACCGTATTCTCTGGATTGGTGATTGCCTGTCGGCGAGCGATCTGGCCCACCAGGATCTCGCCCTTATCATCAAAAGCGACGACGGACGGCGTGGTTCGCCCTCCTTCCTCGTTGGTGATGATCTTGGGCTCGTTGCCTTCCATGACTGCAACGACGCTGTTCGTCGTTCCCAGGTCAATCCCTATAATCTTACCCATCTCAATTCTCCCTATTACCGGCTAGGCGTCGCTAGTCGAGCCATTACTCGCGCCGGAATCCTTCTTCGATTCCTTTTTCGATTCCTTTGGTTCGCTGCTCGCGGACGAGCTCGAACTTTCACTTTCTCCACCGCCAGATGAGCCCGATTTCTTGTAATCTGTGACGTACCAACCGGTCCCTTTTAGGTGGAAGGTCGTCTGACTCATCAGCTTGGTCACTTCTTCGTCGCCACACGACGGACACGGCGGTGCTGGATCTGACATTTTGACCAGTTCCTCGAAAACACTGCTGCACGTATCACACCGGTACTCGTATATCGGCATTCCCGCCTCATAGAACGACCTGGACAATTCCTTGTATTCGCGCTGGCTTAACAGCCCCCAGTCGACATAGGCGGTGGGACGAACACCAAGCGAGGAGGACTTTAAACACCGCAAATCCGGTGTCAATCATGCCCAACAAAGAATTGTCCGAGTTGTCGCCAGACTCTTGGATGGGGTAAACAGAGGTATGCAATGCGTTGGCAGCAGAATTCTGACGGTGGCGATCCTGGCCACAATGAGCTGGACCACTCCGGCAGTCACCCAACAACCGGTCAATCCCGCTGCGGTCCCACTCAGTGGAGTGCTCGATCAGTCCTGGGCCCAACTCGATGGCGGCCAAGTAATCGAAGCATCTGCGGGTGACACCATCTGTGAGCGCGCCTCCTCTGACGACACCGACCACGGTGTCTCGTCTCGGGCAGAGCTTCGCTACCTGTGTGGCCGCTATCACCTCAACCAGGGCGACACCGAGCGCGCGATCGAGTGGCTCGAGCGGTCAAGGCGGGCCGACTCTGGCCGACCGGGCGACCGTCCCAATGAGGCCGAACAATTGTACTATCTGGGGTTGGCGTCCGAACTCGCCGGTGATAGCGCTCGAGCACTGAGAGTCTATGCCGATTTGATTGAGTCCTTCCCTGCAGATTCTCGTTCGGTCGCCGTATTGCCCTCGATCGTATCCGCTGGAATCGACCTCGAGTCCAACCGGGTCCGAGCGGCCTCAGAGGCAGTTGAGAATCATAATTACAGCGCAGCCCAAAGCCTATTGGTCGCGGAGATCGAGAGTAGAATCGGGACCGCCGTCGAACCGCAGGAACCTCAGTTCCGTGAAGCACTCCAGCACGGCCTAGCCGACGGCCAACGCAACCTCGAAGAGGCGGCCTACCAACTTGGGTACCTTTGGTATTACTGGATTCGGGTCGAGAATCCGAACGCGGCGAGCCTGCTCCGGGCCGTGGCGGACCACGGGAGCAGAAGACGCGCCGACGCGCTCTACTATCTTGCTCGTTCCTATATGCGGGCAGAAGACTACGACTCTGCCAGGCAAGCCTGGGCTGAGTTCGATAACACCTTTCCGCGCGATGAGAGGACCCACGAGGCCGCATACTACAGTGGCTGGTTATTCTTGGATCGCGAGCAATTCGAAGAGGCAATTCCTGGCTTCGAAACGTACCTTTCCGAGCACCCTCGCGGTCGACGGGCGGACCGTGCGCTGTGGTATCTCGGATGGTCTCACTTCAGATTGGCAAACTACACGGCCGCTCGCGACGTGTTCTCGCGCATCGGCTCCCGGGGAGGCTACCTGTTGGGCGCGAAAGGCCAGTACTGGGCCGCCCGCTGCCTTCAAGAATTGGAGGGTCCGGCCGCAGCCGAGCCCGAGTATCGGGCCTTAGCGGAGCGATATGCCTTCACCTACTATGGATTGCTGGCCCGGCAGCGCCTGGACGAACCGCTGGTTCCCCCTCGCGAGCACTCCGCACCGCCCTCTCCTTTGACGGTGCTTTCCGAGGTTGTCACCTCCAGCGAAGAGCTCGAACAGCTCAATCAGCTCGTCACGCAGAGCATGCCGCTTCGGGCGATGCGCTACTTGGACGCCGCCGATCCAGAGAATGAGCTCGGGGACGACCTGGACCGCGTCCTTGTCCGACAAGCTGCCGGCCAGGCCCATCGAGCCTTCTCGGATATGCGCAGTCGCAACGGATCTCGACTTCGCGATCCCCCGGAAAACGAGCGCGATATACTCGATTGGGTGCGGACATTTCCGCGACCCTTCGACACATGGATGACCGAGTCGGCTTCAGCCGCCGATGTGGATCCACTCTTGGTCTGGTCTCATATGCAGATCGAGAGTCACTACAACCCCCGAATGGTCAGCTATGCAGACGCAATGGGTCTGCTTCAGCTTATCCAAAAAACCGGTCAGCGAGTGGCTGCTGCCCTCGATGAAACCTACACCGAGGGTATGCTGATGGAGCCGGCGCTCAACATCCGCTTCGGCTGCTGGTATCTGGGGGCACTTGTTCGAGAGTTCAATGGCCAACTGCCGTTGGCGATCACCAGCTACAACTCGGGGGCTCATTCCATGCATCGATGGGTCATCGAAAACTCCGACTTACCCTTCGATCAGTTCGTCGAGGAAATCCCCTACGACCAATCGCGTGAGTATCTGAAACGTGTGATCGGAATCTACGCCCACTACTTGTTTCTATATGCAGACGATGATCGGCTGGCGGCCACGTTAGAACGACTGCTTCCAGAGACAATCAGCCCCGAGGTTCGCGGGGAAATCGACTACTAGAAGACCATCTCGGTTTCGCTCTCAGTCCAACACGTGAACAAAGAGACCGTCGCGTAGCTTGGGCTCGAACCAAGTGCTCTTTGGCGGCATGACCTGCCCCGCGTCGGCTACGGCGAGCAACTCAGACACCGTTGTGGGGTGCAGAGCGAGCGCGAGTGCCCACTCACCGCTGTCGACTGCCTTTTCGAGGGCCGAGATACCGCGAATCCCGCCGACAAAGTCGATCCGTTTGTCGGTCCGTTGATCCTCGATCCCCAGCAGAGGTGCCAAAACGCGATCGCTGAGAATCGAGACCGCGAGCCGAGCGACCGGATCAGCTGGGACTGAAGCCGGATTGGGAACTGCTCGATGCCAGCTTCCCTGCAGGTAGAAGTCAAAGCCGGTGGGCGGTGCACCGCCGGCGTCTGTCGTGGGTGTGACGTCGAAGGCTGCCGAGATCTTCTCGAGCAAAGTGTCTGGACTGTGGCCATTCAGGTCACGCACGACTCGGTTGTATGCAAGGATTTGCAGTGCATCGTCGGGAAAAATCACGCTCAGGAAGCCGCCGTGCGATGCACTTTCCGCGGCGTCGGAGCCCTTCCGGGCAGCGCAAACCCGCGACGCGGCCGCCGATCGGTGATGGCCATCCGCAATGTAGAGAGCCGGAATTTCGCCAAAGGCCTCTACAATCCCATCGACGTCTGCATCGCCTCTGACTACCCACACGCTGTGCCGAATCCCATCGTCGGCCGTGAAATCAATCTCTGGCTTGCCCGCGGTTCCCGCCTCGAAACAGGCGGCCACTCGGGCCGTTTTTTTGAACGTGAGAAACACGGGACCGGACTGCGAGTTGTGGCACTCGATGAGACGGACCCTGTCCGCCTCTTTGTCTGGCTTGGTGAACTCGTGTTTCTTTATCAAACCAGTGTCGTACTCAGAGACGGAGGCCAACGCGACCAAGCCAGTCTGGCTGTGTTCGCCCATTATCTGCCGATAGAAGGCAAAAACGGGGGTCGCTTCTCTGTACAGTGCCTCTTCCTCCACCAAACGGTTCAGATTTGCTGCCCCGCGCTCGTAAACCTCAGTGCTGTACGGATCGATGCTGTCAGACAGTTCCAAGTCGGCACGGCCAACCCTGAGGAATGACAAGGGGTTTCCGTCGACCAAGGCTCGGGCTTCCTGCCGCGAAACAACGTCGTACGGGGGCGACGCGATCTGTGCGGCCAAAGCGGGTTGAGGACGAAGCGGGCGAAATGGCTTGATTACACTCATTGTATTCCCTCTGAATCTAGTTCGGCTTCTCGAGACTCGTGAGCGTCCGTTTGGCTTGCTCCCACATCTCGTCCAGTTCAGCAAGGGGACACTCGCGAAGATCCTTCCCGCGCTCGCTCGCAATTGACTGAACTTCGAGGAAACGTCTCTCAAAACGAGCCGTCGAACCCGAGAGGGCCGACTCAGCGTTCACCTCGAGATGGCGCGCCAGATTCGTGATAGCGAAGAGCACGTCGCCGAGTTCGGCTTCGATGCGAGGCTGCTCCGCCCCAAATTCAGCCTCCAGTTCGTCGAGTTCTTCTCGAATTTTGTCGATAACGGGCTGAATCTCTGGCCAGTCAAAGCCGAGGTTGGCGACCTTCTCCCCAACCCGCTGCGCCCGCAGGAGGGACGGAAGGTGTCGCGGGAGCCCCGCGAAGAGCCCCCGTCCTTCGGCTCGTTTCAGTTCCTCCCATCGATCCCGGACCTCGGAGCTGTTCGCCGCGGACTCGTCGCCGAAAACGTGCGGGTGACGACGCACCATTTTGTCGTTGATCGACCGAATGACATCACCCAGGTCGAACTCGTCTCTCTCTTCGGCAAGCTGGGCGTGAAAAACGATCTGCAAGAGCAAATCACCCAGTTCTTCGCACAATGCGTTGGAGTCCTTGGTCTCGAGCGCGTCGATCACCTCGTAGGCCTCTTCGATCAGGTAAGGCCTCAGACTCTCATGAGTTTGGGCGCGGTCCCATGGACACCCGTCGGGGGCACGAAGACGGGCCATGATTCGATGAAGCGATTCGATATCAAGCGGCGATTCACTACTCATTCGCGGTACCTTTCGATCTGACCAATCCCGTGATCATTACACAGAGCAGCTGTGTTGGTGTATCTTAGGGACAAATCGTGAAGTGGGAGTTCCCCTCACAATATGTCTCTCGAGTGCGTGCGCCAACGATGGCGCGGTCATCTAATAGCGATACAGGGTCGTTCGTCAATGCGGATCGCTCACGTCGGCTTGTTTCTTGGAGCCCTCCTTTCGCTTTGCTCGTTTGGGACACGTGCGAACGCTGAAGAACACCACCTCGAACGGGCAAAACAAACCGAGACCGTCGACGCTCCCGTACTGACTCCGGTCGAGCTTGAACAGCGCTGGCTCGAGTTTTGGACCGCTGAGGACGAAACCCAACAGGACGAAGCGTTCGAGTCATTCCTTTCCTGTGCCAGAGAGCTCGGCGTTCCCAACCTCAGAAACCACTCGCGTTTGCTGCTCTTGTCTGCCTCGCAGGCAAACGAGGGAAACTCCGTCAGAGACACAAACCGATTGGTGGCTTTCGCAGCTCGGCTATCGATGGACTCTCCCGAGGCCGCCTTCTTTCAAGCCTCACAGATTTGGCGATCGAGTCCTTGGAACTTGCCTGCTACGATCTCCCAGCTGGCGACTGGCGCGAGCCAGTCGATGGACTACGCCAGCGTTCGAATCATCCTGGAGCTGCATGCATACAAGGTCGTCTGGTACACCTTGCTCG
>CAZDBH010000404.1:0-8018 GCA_964503485.1 uncultured Bradymonadales bacterium
TCTGTCTCCTCGTCTTCAGAGAACGCATCCTCGCAGCGCGCGGGGTTTACGGACAAGCTGAGGATGAGGGCGTCGTCGCTCACGACGTACGCCAACGCCGACTGGAATCGGGCGTCTTGGCCACCGAGGAAGCCAGAGAGTTCGGTCTGCTCGTTTGATATGAAGTCGGTGGCGGCAGATGGCGCGCCCGTTCCCTCGCCAGCCTCGAGGGGGGGGGCAGGCGCCGTTCCCACAGCCTCCGCGGGCGACTGTCGCCGCTCACAGCCTCCGAGGGCAACCGATAGAAGCGTGGTAACTACCGCCAGAAGCGGGCAGCGGTCTCTCACTCGGGCAATCATTCTAGTCTACTGGCCTCGCGCAACGTCGTTCCGATGCGATTCCCTCTCGATCGCTGTCAGGAAGCGGCATGGGGTAGTCGGAGTCGAAACAGGCCGCACATCGGGGACCTGCGAAGGCTCGATCCATGCCTTCGACACTCAAGTATGTCAATGAGTCGCAGCCCAGCTCCTTGGCGGCCTGAGCCTCGAGATTCGCCCGATCGGGACCGAATTGGTTGGCGAAGAGCTCCTCTTCGGTGGACATGTCGATGCCATAGAAACAGGGTGAGACGACTGCTGGCGCATGGATCGCCAAGTGGATGGACTTCGCACCCGTTCGTCGCACGAGGTCGATGACCCTTCGAAGGGTCGCGCCCCTGACGATCGAATCGTCGACCAAGAGAACGTTTCGCCCCTCGATTTCCGCGGGGATGACGTTGAGCTTCAAACGAAGCGCCGCTTCCCTGGTGACGGCGTCCGGCATGATGAACGTCCGACCGCTGTACCGGTTCTTGATGAACCCTTCGCGCAACGGAAGCGCCAATTCCTCAGCCAGAGAGGTCGCCGCAGGGCGTGCGGTGTCGGGAACCGGAACCACGACGTCGGCAGGTATGTTCTTCTCCCGTACCCGTTCGGCCAGTTTTCGTCCCAAGGAAAGTCTCACCTCGTAAACGCTTCGGCCGGACATAACGGCGTCTGGACGGGCGAAATAGATGTATTCGAAGACACAGGGGCGAGCCGGCTGCTTGTCCAACACAACCTTAATCGGGTCTTGGCCGGCTCGAAGGAACACGACCTCGGCCGGCTCGGGTTCGAAACACACCTCGGCGTCGAGCACGTCCAAGGCGACTGTCTCGCTCGCGACCACCCAAGCTTCATCACCCCGTTTGCCCACTACGCAGGGGCGAATTCCATGCGGATCTCGAAACACGACCAAAGTGGGAAGGCCGTCAAGGAACAGAGCGGCGACGATCGAAAACGCACCACGCACCCGCTGCAACACGACTCGAGCGGCGGCAACCGCGTCCTCGAGGGTGTGGTTGGCTAGCCGTTCTGCCATCAGTGCATGGGCGAATTCACACAAGGCTGGCTCCACATCGCACTTTGACATCAGGTGTATCGAACGCTCGCGAAGACTCTCCTTGAGCTCCAGGTAGTTGGTCACGTTGCCGTTGTGGGCCATCACGACGCCGGGGACGCGATAGAAGAACGGTTGCGCATCATCGAGCACGCCCTGGCCGATTGTCGGATATCGGACATGTCCGACGCCAATCGGGCCGACCAACTCTGCCACATCCGAGGGACTCAAGGCGGTAAGAACGGACCCCAGGCCTCGCCGAATGTGAAAAGTGCCGCCGTCGGCAGAAATGGTGGCAGCACCGGCGGAATCCTGTCCGCGGTGTTGCATTGCCTGCAACGCAATATGGATTTCTGCACCCACGTCAGAGGATCCGACGATTCCGACAAAACCACACATAGTTAGACCTATCCCCGCAGAGAAAGCGATTCAAAAATGGCGCGGCACATCCACATCGTTGATGAACTGTGCCAGGCGTATCATTAGTCTTCCAAGCGCAATATTGGTCGCCGTTACGCCCCCATACGGGTCCCCGGCCGGCATTATCTCCGATTCGTCGAACGTGGCGGTCGCTAAGATACGCCGCTCCGCCAGATCCACGAGTTGAACCCGCAGCGTGACGCGGGCGACCACTGGATCGCGCTCGAATTCCTGCACGAGGCTGATGATTCTCGTATCCAGTCGAAGGTCGGGAAGAACGCCGTTGGAAATGCCGACCACCGCGTGAAAGCGACCCGTGGCCTCCGCAGCCTGAATGATAATCGGCTCCAGCATCGCGGCAGGCCGATCGGACCACTCGTTGTAAACGAAATGGCGCAGTTCGTAAGGACGCTCTGTGTAGAGCATTCGTCTGGAATCGTGACCTGCATTCGCCTGGGGCGTCGAGACCATCAAGACGTCCTCGTATGGCGCACTATCTTGGGCAGGGACCGGTTCAGGCTGAAGAATGAATGTGCTCACACTCTGAGAATCTCCGGGGCCAACTGAGATACAGCCCACGAAAAGAAGAAAGCAGATCGACGGTGTGAGAAGCGGTTTCACAGGCTACTCTCCAGGACCTGGCTCGGCTTGAGGGCGGCCGAACAACAGCATATTGGGGTCGCGCTCGAGGTCCAGACTCAATCTTCGAAAGCTCTCACTCACCTGCTGCAGCTCAAAGATCAGCAATTCGACTTGAGCCGGCGTGTTGTGGGTGAAGGCAGAAACGTCCCGACGAGCGTCGACCAAGACCTCGCCCGCCGTGACGGCAGTCGCGTCGAGTGATGCCGCAGCTTCATCAACGCCGGTCGCAGCGTCGTACACGTTGGCCAAGGCCGTCTCTCCGGTATCCAAGACTCGACGCACCTGGGCGACGAGGTCCGGCCAGTCATCGCTGGCCAGTGCTGTGTTCGTGAGTATCTGTTCGAGACGTTCTGTGCTTGCGGCCAATTCAGCGGCTCGGGAATCGAGCCCACCCGTCAGGCTCTCCACGTTTTGAAGAGTGCCCGCGATGGCTTGTTGGTTCTCGTCGCTCAACAGAAGTTGAACTCGCTCGGCGACCTGATCCAGGTTCTTAGCCGTGTCGGTGAGCTGATCGATGATCGTGGTTACGGCCTGGTCTAGGCGAACGAATAGGGACGGTCCGGTCTGGATAACGGGATACTCTTCGCCACCTCGGATCTGAAGATTGCGTGAATCAAGGCTGCCCCCGGTCAGTTCGACGTGAGCCAATCCGGTGATGCCCTGCTGGCGCAGAATGGCCACGGTGTCCTCAGTGACCGGTGTGTCCTCCTCGATGTCGAGCAGCACCCGCACTCGGCCCGGGTCCTCCTGATCGAGGGCGATTTCAACGACCTTGCCGACCTCGACACCAAGGTAGGTTACCGCGGCGTTCTGTTTGAGCCCCGATACTGATTCGGTGTAGTAGGTCGCGTACGTCTCATAGCTTCGGTCTTCAACTGCCGCACTGAGCCAGATCACGGTGGTGAGCATACCAGTCCCCATAATGAGGACGAACAGACCCACCAGCATGTAGTTGACCTTGGGATTCAAGTGTACACCCGCCCCACTGCCCGAGCCCTTGGCCCGGAAAAGTACGCGCTCAACAACGGATGACCAGAGCGACTCAACTCGGCCATCGGCCCAATCTCCAGAATGCGTTTTTCACCGAGAAAAGCGACCCGATCGGTAACCTTCCACAATGAGTCCAAGTCATGACTCACCAATACCACAGTCAACCCCAATGAGTCGCGCAACTGTAGAATCAGTTCGTCGAGAGCTGAAGCGCTCACTGGGTCCAAGCCCGCGCTTGGTTCGTCGAGGAAAATCAACTCGGGATCGAGCGCCAATGCGCGTGCCACGGCTGCGCGTTTGAGCATGCCACCGCTCAGTTCGCTGGGATATTTGTGCGCGGCGCCCCCGGTTAGCCCCGCCAATCCGAGTTTGAGAAGTGAGATCGCTTCGATTTGGCGCGAGCGGAGCTTCGTGTGTTCGAGAAGCGGTACCGCGATATTTTCGAGAACGGTGAGCGAACTAAACAACGCCCCCTGCTGAAACATCACGCCGAAGCGGCGACGCAGTTCATCCGCGTGGCGTCGAGAGATCCCGTTTAGTTCTCTGCCCAACAGTTTGATCGAACCTGCGGCAGCTTGGTTGAGCATGATGATGTGGCGCATCAGGACGGACTTTCCGGCGCCACTGCCTCCGACAATACCGATGATTTCACCTCGGTGAACGTCGAGGTCGAGGTTTTCATGGACCACGTGATCGCCGAATTGCGTCCTGAGACCCCGAACTTCGATGACGGTCTCTGCAGTCACCTCGCTAGACCCCCATGAAGCTAAAGAGAATCGAGAACGCCGCGTCCGCGATGATGACTAAGAAAATGGCCTGGACGACACTGATCGTTGTCTGACGTCCTACCCCCTCGGCACCACCCGCTACTCGGGTGCCTTGGAAACAGCCGACCAGGGCAACGATCGCAGCGAAGACCGGCGTTTTGCCCAGGCCGGCCATGAACCCGGTGAATGACAGGGCTTCGGGAATGCGCCGGAGGAAATCGAGCATGTCGACGTCCAGAACCAGATCGGCCATCACCATACCGCCCAACACACCCAAGAAACAGCTCAGCAGCGTCAGTAGCGGCATGACAATCATGAGACCCAGCACTTTCGGAAGGACCAACACATCCATCGGTCCAATACCGAGCGTACGCATGGCATCGATCTCTTCGGTGACCTTCATCGTGCCGATCTCAGCAGTGAAGGCCGACCCCGTTCGTCCTGCGATGATGATGGCGGTAATGAGCGGCCCCAGCTCTCTCACCATCGTCACGGTCACGAGCTCGACAATGAAAATGTTTGCGCCGTAGAGTTTGAGCTGAAGCCCTCCCTGGTACGCGATGACAACGCCCAGAAGGAACGAGAGCAACCCAACGATTGGGATGGCTTGAACACCCGCGGTTTGAATGATCCCGAGGATACTCCGCCAGCGTATGCGGGCAGGGGCGATAATGGAGCGCGCGGCTGTGACCGACGCCTCTCCAATGAACGCGAGAAAGGAGGCTCCTTCCAGCGACCGACTCCAGACCTCTTCCCCGATTCGCTCCATGAAGGTCTGGTAGGTTGGTTCGGCGACGACGCCAACCGCCTCAACACGGGTCCACACGAAGCCGAGCAGCTGCTGGTACCTGGGTGAAAGTCCACTAAACTCGATCGACCCGTCGCCATCTTCGAGCTTGGTCAACAACTCGCGGATTCTGAGCGCACCGCCGGTATCAAGTGATTCAATGCCGCTGGCATCGACCAGGATCGCCCCACTCTTGGGTAGCTCAACTCTGTCCAAGGCCTCGTCGACGTGTTCGAGCCCAGTCGTATTCCAAGCGCCGGAGAGCTGAATTGTGGCGCCCGAATCGGCAGACGAGATGGTCACGTCTGGCCGAACATTGCGTTTTGGCGCGTCGGTGTTCACGGATTGCGCTCGGCGGAGGTCATGGTGCGGAGTATAGGCTAGTGGGCGGCGAGGGAATAGGCCCTCCTCACGCTCACTTCGGAGGCGCCTCGGTGTTGATTGGCTCGGCGGTCGGTCTGCCGGTTTGCACCGTCTCCAGCGTAAAGACCTTGGCCGGTTCCTGGGTCAAACCAATCAGCTGTCTCGTGCGCTCGACAACCAAGTAATACGGGTCGAACGAGATACAACTTTCGGTGCGGTACGTTTGTTGCGCCGTATCGACGAACATCGTCAATTCGGTGGTGACCTCCCGACATTCGTAGGAACCCACCGGAGTCTCGACCGTCTTGAGATCGGTCGCAAACCCGTACATTCGAGCGGGGTATTGACGGTCGAACTCGCCGTCACTGTGCAGATAGGTCCCGCTCCACATCCAGCTCGTGCCGGCTTCGAGCGGGAATTGAAGCCAGGTGAGCGCGGGCTCGAATCGAATAGCCGTCTGCGTGATGGTACCCAACTCGGTCGCCACGCTGCCAGTGATCACCATCGCCCCATCGGTACAGGTGACTTCTCCGATTTCGTGCGAGACGATGTTCTCGCCCGTTAACCATTCCGACCGCTCCGTGTACGTTCCCGATGCAGCAAAGTCAGAAGCGGAGTCAGGCTGGACGAGCCAGCCGTCCCTCTCAGCGTTCGTGATGGAGTAGCTGGCCTGAACGAAGGCGGCTTCGGTGGCCGCGAGAACCGCTCGGCACTCGTCCTGGCCGTCCTGCGCGTTGGCAAACGGAACGTACCAAACAATAAGACACATGATGATTGCTGTTGATGTCGGGAATCGCCGATGATGCATGAATGTTCCTTGTGCGTTATCGGACCGGCGGCCAGGTTAGCGAAATCGGATGGGTAATGCCATTGCGACGCATTGTACTGACAACGCTCCTACTGCTCTTCGGTTGTTCCGCCCCACAAGACCCGGTTGGTGACACCGACTCTCTGTCTGATAACTCAACCTACCAGCCCCCGATTTCATTCGCTCCCAGTTATGTCGAGTTGGTTGGCTCCGAGGCGGGCGCATTCCTTTACCTCGAGCAGGTAGCAGCCCCAGGGGTTCAGGCGTGGATCCTCGAACTCGATGAACGGGGTCGCTCGATCGGTGAGCTAGTCCAGGTGGGGGTCCCGTTTGCCGAGCCTTTTGGCACGGTAGTCACCGACGGACAGGAAGGGCTGATCGTCCCCGTCGTGGAGGCATCCAGTCCGCACGGGACCACAATTCGAGCCTATTCACTCGGTCCCTCCGCGTCGCAAGCCGAGACGCTGCTGATCTGTGAGTTGCCGCCTCTAGACCATGGCTTGGTTTTGGCTCAATCGGGCAGCCTATTCGTCATTTACGAGACAGAAGCCGGGGACCTCCGTGGTTTTCGGACCGCCCTTGCGGAGCCGCGGTGCGCCGATTCGAGCGAACACATTGCTCTGCTCAACGCGCCATTGCCCGACGGCTACCTCGTTCGCTGGATGGCCGACGGCTTGGTGGTGGCCGGGCAAGTGGGAGGAAGTTACTCTCTCTTCTTCTTCGACGCCGCACTCAATCGCGATCGGACCCAACGGGTAGGACCCGGTCAGGCCACTTCACCCGGCGACTTGAGTCTCTTCACATCCGGCTCGAGGGAAAGCGTGATCTTCACCGCCCAAGTAGAGGGCAATAGGGATGTGTTCATCAGCGATCTCAATCGACTCAGCGCTGTGCCGTCGCCAGCGAGGCGCATCATCTCGAGCGGAGAGCCCGAGATGGTGCCCAGACTATTCCGCGAGGCAGGACGTTTCTTCGTCACATGGGCGGTAGATGACAGTGGTGATCGAATCGTGATGGCGGCTCCCCTTCCGAATGACCAGCGGGAGATTCGCGGCGGTGAGATTGTGGCGCGCTACACTGCCGGCAATCCAATAGGCAGCCAGTTGTGGACGGAAGGAGGCCTCATCCGCGCTTCAGTAGAGGACAGCGTGCTGCAGATCGACTGGTTCGTACCGCTCTTCTGGCGGACAGCACAGTAGGTGGTGAGGTGTGGGTTCGGTCGAGGTCGGATCAGGTCGGGGTTGCGACCCATGAGATACAGCCGCCGCCGGCAAGGACCGGGCCGATGTTTAGCTGACAAGTCGGGCAACCACCGTCGACCCCGGCTTGGTAGAGCATGCACCCATCGCAGCGTTTGGCTGGATCAGTCGTTACATCGACGTACTGGATTGCGCCACGGGTTGTGGCTTCGAGCTCAGTCAGACCACTCACGTCTGAACAGGCATCGGCGGCAGGGTCCGCCGGTTGTTCCGGCGCGTCCTGTGCGTTTGCTTGTCGGCTATCTGGAAAGACAGTGCTCGCAGCGGCGACGCCGCCCAGCAGGGCAGCACGTGTAAGAAACCTCCGGCGGGTGAGTTCAGTGCTCATTCTAGCTCCAATATTGATTGTATGGCACCACATCGGTGCCCACGAACGGGTCCATCTCCAATTGCCGGCGAAAACATAGCACTTGCTCTAGTAGGGTGCAACCGCCGAATTTTGGGCGAAAAGAGCCTGAAGCGCCTCTGTTGACCATGGCTGGTGGCCACAGTTTGGTCATGGGTCCAGAGGGGGGCAACCCGCAGCCGCTTACGAACTAGGAGCCTGTCGCGCATAGCGCTCCAGGCTCCGCCATTGGCTTTTAGCG
>CAZDBH010000405.1:0-7970 GCA_964503485.1 uncultured Bradymonadales bacterium
TGCTGATGATAGTCCTCAGCGAAGTAGAACGGCTCTGCGTCTACTATCTCGGTCGTGATCACTCCGTGGGAGGCAGCGGTCAGGACAGCTTGAAAGGTCTCACGAGAGGCCTCGGCCTCGGCTTTCTGGGCCGGCCCAAACGTATAGATGCCCGAGCGGTACTGGGTCCCGTAGTCGTTGCCCTGACGCATGCCCTGTGTCGGGTCGTGGCTCTCCCAAAAAACCTTGAGCAGCAACGCATAGCTCGTCTGGCTGGGGTCGAAAACCACCCGAACCACCTCATTGTGCCCCGTCATTCCCGAGCACGCCTCCTTGTAGGTCGGATTGGGTGTGAATCCGCCGCTGAAACCAACGGCGGTGGAGTGGACCCCGTCCATCTCCCAGAACTTGCGCTCGGCGCCCCAGAAGCAGCCCATTCCGAACATGGCAAACTCATAGCCCTCGAAAGGACCATCGAGCGGGTTGCCGTTGACAAAGTGAGCAAAGGGGATGGACATGGGTGTCGATCGACCCGCTAGGGCCTCCTCAGGGCGAGGAAGTCTCGCGTTTTTTTGTACGAACATTGTTGGTCACCTGCTGTTGCTGGCTGCCAGTATTACGAAGTCGGCCGTTGGGTGCAAGTGCCGAGCATGAGGCGCTTTGGGCCGAGCTAGTCAGGATTGCGGAGACGGAAATCGCCGCCACCGTCTGTGCCAGCGCTCTCCACGGTGCCAATGGGAGCAAGCGCCAGATTGAAGGGCCCACAGATCAGGTCCGAACCGCGAGATTCGTACCGGTCGATTCATACGAGTGACAGGCTAACCCAGTTTGGGGAGCCCATGCGCGCTGTACGGGTTGGAGTACACTGGTACGTGCCATGTTTCTGTCGATCGGCTATGCTGTCGCGCTCTATGTTCGGGCTGAACTAAGGATGAGCAACCATGCACCCAGTCACGAGAATCTCGCTAGCCCTCGTCATGAGTTTTTCACTTTCTTCGCCCGCGTTCGCTCAACCATCTGAGGTCGATAACCAGGCTGAGGTCGATAACCAGGCAACCGCGATCTATGATCAGGCTTTCGCTGCCAGCACGGCTGAATCGCTGGCCACTGGCTTGACCGCTATCGATGGGCTGATCGCCACGCACCCCGACAACGCCCTCTCCCACTATGTGCGTGGTCTTCTATTGACCAACCTCGGTCGCGATTCGGACGCCGTCAGCGCCTATGACGACGTGCTCAGGGCGGACCCGACCTTCGCCGACGCGCACTACAATGCGGGAACAGCGCTGGCCCGATTGGGGCGTGAGGCCGATGCTGCGCGACGCTTCGACCAGGCAGCAGAGGTCGCCCCAGATATGATCGATGCGCTCTACAATGCAGGGCAGGCCTACTACAATTTGCAGCGATTCGAGGAGGCCCTCGATCGGTGGTCACGGGCCCGAACACTCACCCCCGACGACTTTTGGTTGCTACGGAAAGTCATGCAGGCCCAGACCGCTCTGCAGCACTACACCGAGGCCTGGGAGACGCGAGATGCGATCATTCAGACGCGAACGTATAGTGTCGACCCTGCTGTCCAATCTCAGGCTCGTTATGTGTTCGACCAGTTCGATGTTGGGGAGGAGCACATCTTCGCCCACGAAGTCTTCTTTCCTTCTGGCGATCTCTACTACGTGTACATCTTCGAGTGCTTTCTGGGTGAGTCGCTGGTGCGGACTGTTCAACTCGAATCCAGCGCCGTTATTCGGGAGCTTGGAACGCCCTACGTCGTCGGTTTACAAGAGGGGACGGTCCATTCGACCACCGATATCGCATTTGAGTCCTTACCCGAATACAGCGAGCTGCGAACGATTGTCATCGATGTGATTACCCGTCGTCAGGCTGGTGAAGACGTTGCGGGAACCACCTCAGAACCAACTCCCTGACCCACCCAGAGGCTAGCCGACGATCGTCTGGTTTGGTGTGAGTGTAGGCCTGTCGGGGCGTCGGCGATTAGCCTGAGGCGCCGATGCTTGGGGCCTATTCGGAAGCTGGAGAGAAGACCTCTCGAACCGTGGCGCCAGCGACGACGTCTTCGACATGAAACCGAAGGGGGACGGTGTCATTTCCAAGCCAGAGCGCAGCTTGGTCGTCGAAATACTCAGATGCGGTAACGCCTGACTGCCCTCCTGGAATGATGTTCTGCCCCTCGACTCGGCCGTCGTTCAGGGAAATGACCATTCGCATGACGGGGCCATGGGTATAGAAAAAGTCGCTGTGAGCTAGACCGGGTGTTGCGGCGTCGACTGAATACCAGTCGCCTGGTCGAGGAAACCACTGGAGCCCACGCCGCGGGTCACCAGCTCGAATTCCGCTGTCCAGTGGGAGGCGGCTCGTGTCGATTGCCAGATCGCCGGCCAATAAGTCGACGGCTGGGTTGTCGTCGACGAAACCGGCAATTATCGACTGGAACACGACCAGGTGTCGCAGACCCCACAGCCATTGGTCCATCTCATCTGTGCCGAAACCGCCCTCCCCCGCGATGTTCGAGTCGTCCCGCAACCACTCGAGGGCCGTGGCTAGCGCGGCCAGGATCACCTCTGGACTCTCTTCGATCGGCTCGGTGCTCAGCACGTCCCAATAGACCGATTCACCCGTCGCGGGATTCCAAGAGGCCAAGTTGCCGGGATCATCGGGCCCCCGCCCCTCGAGCATGAGGTTGAGCAGGCGAAGGTGGTCGGCGTTTCCGTATGAAAGAAGGGGCCCAGAGAGGGGCTCGTCGAGCAGGGTCGTCGCAACGAACTCTCGAAACCAGACCGCGAAAATCATCGTCGCGACGGCGTCATCTCGATCTTCCGAGGTGACCTCCAGATTGTAGAACGTCTCAACTCCGGAGGCCGCTATGGCTCCTCGTTCGAGCCAGTCGTTCAGCCGCTCCGCGACCTCGTCGAGTGCGTCGGAGTCGCTCTCGTAGATCGCCACGAAACGACTCTCAGATTCGCTCAGGTCGGCATCTTCGGCGGTCAGTTGCTGGGCAGACTGGATGGTCTCGATGAGATACGGAGCCAACTCCAAGCCGAGCCGGGACTGGTGGGCCGCCTGCAGCTCGGCCATCGACTCGACAGTTGCATCCTGGTTGGCCACTGCTTGCGTCAGCCCCTCGTGAATCGTGAGAGCGCGATAGCCGGGAGTCCAAGGTCCCCCGATGTACCATTGGTCATCATCGAGTCGCCCATCGACTGCAATGTTGCCGGGGTCGTTGTTCGCGTTCAGCACAAAACCATCGGCAGGGCTGAGGGCCTGGGGCCATTCATCGAACGGTATGACGCACTTGTAGGGGTCCGAGTCGCCCTGCGAGAAATCGACTTCGAGTTCATCAGTGATCGGGATCTGGAAGCCCTGGTAGGTCGTTCCGTCGATCAACATGCGGGGATTGGCACCGTCTAGCCATTGGCCGTCGTCTTCGCGGGGGAGATACGAACGGCAGGGTGTCGCGTTGAAGCCAGTGTAGAGCACGTCGCCATTCGAGTCGGCTGCGACCATGTTCTGGGCGTACACGACCAAGTTGCGGGTGAGTTGGCGAAACTCCTCTACGGTCTTTGCGCGACCAAAGCCAAGTACCGAGCCGATGGTATCACCCACGTCGAAGCCGGTGTAGTCGAAACTCAGCGCCGATATGATGCCGTCATCGTTCAAATCCTCGGGAACCACGAGGTCGCCCTGGATATTGATGAGCGACTCGCCCTCAGCCAGTTCGTCTTCGAGCGTCGCTGTGCGGCCTTCCACCGAGACGATGGGGCGTCCGTCGAAGGTCTCCCAGCGTGACCACTGTTCTTCGCGTCCGACGCTGCCCAAGAGGACGATACTGGCGACCTCGAACTGTTCTTCATGTACGAGAAGCGGCCGCCACTCCCCTTGAAAACGACTGCTCTCGGGGACGCCATCCTCGTCGAGCTGAAGCTCTTCGGCATACCAGTCCGTGATGTCGCCCCGAAGATAGGTCTGACTCCAGGCTACGTGGCCGTTTGTGCCAACGCCGAGAACCGGGAGACCTGCGAATAGAAGGCCCGCCACTGAGTAGTCGTCGTCGCCAAAGACGGACACGTCCATCCCGACCTGGTAGAAGATCGAGGGGATGCCGAGCGGGAGATGACCATCACCGGCCAAGATCGCGCCTCCGCCCGCTGTTCCGTCGCTCGAAACCGCCCATGCGTTTGATCCAAAATGCTGTCCATCATGACCGAGTAGCCGCTCGAAACGCTCGGCCCGAGTCTGAAAACGATCCAGCATCTCGGGCGGCAGTATCGCCACCCGCGCGGGAAGTCTGGGATCGACCTGGTGCAGGTCCCGCGGCCGTTGGGGCCCCCTCTTCTCTTCAGAGCCGTTGTCCAACCCGAAGTCGGCGGCCGACGAAACCCCATGGACGGGATCGTCCCTCTCCCAGATGTCGTCGTAGAGGCCCGCGTCGCGCAACTCGCGCAGCGGCGCCCCCTCGTACAGTGTCTCCAACGTGCCCGCGATGCGGTCCCAATCAACGTCGATCGTCTCATACCCGAGCTGGAAGATGATGGTTCCGAGGAACCCGAGCACCCCCCGACGATCGATCGGTGTCATCAAGTCGGTCGGATCGCTCAGACCGAGCAACGGCCCGGCCAGTTCGAGCTCGCTCGGGATGGGGAGTTCCCCTGCTTTGACCGCGAGGATGTACTGGTTTACGCCCTCGGCAAAGGCGTCGAAGATGAGTATCTCTTCTTCGGTGAGGTTGCTGTTGATTCGCTCGACGATACGGGTCATTCCCTGGCCACGAGACTGCACATCGATCGGCAGCGCCAGGTCACCCAGAATCTCGGACAGCTCACCCAGCGCTAGGCGGCGGCCCAACTCAAACTCGAAGTAGCGGTCGCGGGCTACTTCAAAACCTTGAACCATGTAGAGGTCGTGCAGATTCGAGGCGTAGATGTGGGGGATACTGGCTTCGGTGCGAAGGACGTGAACCTCCCCGTGAAGACCGTCGAGCTCCCACGACTCGCTCTCAGCAACGCTGAGCACGAGCGTTTCGGGGTCAGGACCCACATCTGCATCACCGTCGGAGCCGGTCTCGGTCGCCGAATCCACCGCTGAATCGACGGCGTCCGGCTCGGTCGTATCTGTCCCGCAGCCGGAACAAACGAGTATCACGGTAAGAGAAAGGCACTGAATCCGCATGTACATCCTCGCAACACTGGGCCGGCACAGTGTAGTGAGACTCCACAGATAGGCAAGGTGGACGTTTCGTAGGTTTCTTGAGGCCCTGCCTCAGTCTTGGCACACTCCAGCGACGTATTTGGTTCAGAACACACCCCGGAGGTTTAAATGACACGGTGGACGATCGCGTTTGTATTAGCTGTTGGTTTTCTCTTTTCTTCGATGACCGGCTGCAAAAAGGAAGTCAGTCAGGACGCTTTCTGTGAGCACATGAAAGAGGTCATCGGCGATGAGGTCACCGACGAAGACTGCGGCGAGGAGTACTCGAAGATTTCAGAGCGTTGCAGCAACCCGCAAGAGGTCCTGGAATGCGTCATGGGCATCGAGGCTGAGTCTGGCTATGACGGATGCGAAGACAAGTGCGAGCGCATCGAAGAATAGGCCCCTCTTCTAGACGCCGGTCTACGGCCCTCCCCGAGCGCAGATAAGACTCCGGGCTCGAATCTCCCTTTGCAGTTCGTCCTTTCATGGACTATAAAACCTGCTGGTCCCAACCCGTCACGCTAGGTCTCGGCCTACGGTAGTTCGCTACCCTGCAGCCAAGCCCAAACGTGGGGCCCACAAGCGCAGAAGCAAGAAAGAAAATAAAGTGCTGTCCGGCTAGCTCGGCGTCCACGAGCCGGTGTCGTTTTGTACTACGGCACAAGTACGGAGTTTGTAATGAGAAATCAGCCGAACACGACGCTCTGTCTCTTCATCGGGCTCTTGATGAGCCTGTGTTTTTCGTGCGGAGACGACAGCGATACGGGTGGGTCAGGCGACGAGTGCACCTCGAACTGTGACGATGACAACCGTCGGCGTCCAACTGGGGACGCGACCTCGAGCCCGGATGCCTCGGAGGACGGCGGCAGTGGCGATTCCACTCCTGACGCAGCGCCCTTCCCCGACGCCTCGATGGACTTCGACGAGGGCGAGCCCCCACCGGACACCGACGGAGACGGTATTGGCGACCCTTACGAAGGAACCGAGGACGCCGACGGTGACGAGATTCCCAACTATCTTGATGACGATTCAGATGGCGACGGCTGGACGGACGCCGAGGAATACGGAAGAGAGCCCGGCTCGGGAACTCAGCCGGTCGATCGAGATTTGGACGGCGACCCAGACTTTCTCGATTTGGACAGCGATGGTGACGGCCTACTCGATGAAAACGAGCTGGGATGCCCGGAAAGTACCGATCGGGACCGCGCCGACAGCGACGGCGACGGGTTCGTCGACATGTTGGAGGTCGCCTTCGGCTCCGACGCCTGTGATGCTGAGAGCGATATCGAAGACTATGTCGACTTCTTCTTCGAGCTGCCCTACGAGGGGCCCGAGCAAACCGACCTGCTGAGTATCAGAACCCAGCTCGACAACGGCGACATCGTATTCAACATGGACACGACCGGTTCCATGAGTAGCTCGATCGAGTCCCTCAAGGACAGCCTCGAAACCGTAATCATCCCGTTCCTGACGACCCGACGCATCACTGACCTGGGCGTGGGCGTCAGTCTCTTCCAGGACTTTCCCTGCGACGACTACGGTTCGACCGCGGACACCTCCTTTTCGCTCGAGCAGCGCATCACGACCAACGCGGCCGACGCGCAAGCCGCCGTCGCGGCCCTGTCCGCTTTCGGTGGCGGAGACGAACCCGAGAGCGGCGTCGAATCGCTCTACCAATTGGCGACGGGAGCCGGCCGCACCGAGGCGGGTTGCATTCCACCGGGTACCTCGGCAGGCCACCAGACGCCACCGTTTAGCACCGCTACCGATCACGTCGAAGACGTGGCCGACGGTACCGTTGGAGGCGCTGGGTTCCGGGATGCTTCTGTGAGGATTATCGTGCACATCACCGACGCCTCCACTCACGCCAGGGGCGAGGTCGACCTCGGATCTGGGGCCTTCCCCTACGGTGCGACTGCCGCCGAAACATACGCCGCGCTAAGAGACATCGACGCCAAGGTCATCGGATTGGCCGTCAACCCCGTGCCCCTCGGGCTGAGTCCTGCCACCGACGACCTCCGAGTCATCGCCGAGAACAGTGGCGGACAGGTACCGACCTGCGCTTGGGACGGTGGCCGACCCGATGGGTGCGCAGCAAATCAATGCTGTACCGGGGCCGATGGCGTCGGTCAATCACCTAACGCCTCGGGTCTGTGTCCACTGGTCTTCCAAGTGACTAGCGGCTTCCTACCGGGCAGCGGCAGCGGCATTACCGCCCCGGTCATTCGCGGTATAGAAGCGCTGCTGGGTGGAACGGCATTCGACATCACGTCCAGCCTGTCCCGCGACGAAGATGAGTTTGCAGCCTCCGGCATCGACACCACCTGTTTCATCAACGGGGTCGTTCCCGTCGAGGCGGTTCCGCGAGGCTGCTCGGCTGAACCGGTTCCGGTCGACACCGATGACGACGGTGTTCTGGATGGGTTCACGGGCGTCACACCCGGTTCGACGGTCAGGTTCGAGGTGAGAGCCCAAAACGACTGTGTCGAAGAGACCGAGGAACCCCAAGTCTTCTTCGTCTACATTGACCTTACAGCCTCGGACGGCACCGGTTTGGGCCACAAGGTCGTCACGATTTTGGTCCCACCTCGCGATCCAAAACTCGACTACGAAGACGAATAGGGTCCCCCTGGTTCTGGGGCCTCCGACTGATTCCTATCTACAGTCTGCTGCGCCTGACGCCTGTCGACGAGTTCGGTGCAATTTTCAGCTTGCGGTTTGACCAAACCATCCCTAGTTTGTCTTTGCTTAGGGCAGCAGTGACTCAGACAGATTGAACACGTGGG
>CAZDBH010000406.1:0-7948 GCA_964503485.1 uncultured Bradymonadales bacterium
CGCTAAAAGCTAACGGCTGGAGTCCGGGGCGTTATACGCGACGGGCTCCTAGGTGAACGTCCTCCTGTGCAGCGCGCGCAAACCCAGCTACAAATCCCAATATGAAGATGCTTATCGTTGAGTCGGCGGCCAAAGCCCGAACTATTCAGAAATACCTGAAAGACGGGTGGGCTGTGCTCGCTACCGGTGGCCACATACAGGACCTACCCTCTGGCACAGAACACGGCAAAGCCGGCCGGAAGGCCACGTTTGCGGAGGGCAGAGACGGCCTCCCCAACGCGCCCTGGGTATGGACTGAGCGTGGTGAACAGGCCATGCGCAAGGTGAACAACAAGGCTGACGAAGCCAACATCACCGAGTTCTTCTTGGCTACAGACCCTGACCGAGAGGGTGAGTTCATCGCGTGGCGTCTGCAAGAGTTGCTCTCGGAACGCGGAGAAACCCGCCGCGTAACCTTTCACGAGGTCACCGCCGACGCCATTCGTGAAGCTCTCGAGAACCCGAAGGCCGTTGACATGAGGTTGGTAGAGTCAGCCTCCGTCCGTAAGTTCCTCGACCGTTTTGTGGGTTTTCGGACCTCAAAAATTGCCCGCGCTTTCCTGGCAGGGGGCGGAAAGGCGAGCATGGGGCGTGTCCAAACCCCCACGCTGGGTTTCATCGTCGAGCGGGAGTTGCTGCGCGAGGCCCACGTTCCAATCGCGTTTTTTGAGGTCCGCGCAGATTCGGCCGACATCGAGTTTCAAGTCCGGTTTCACGAGAAGGACGATCCAAACGGGTGGACTGATGACAAGGGCAAACTGCGTCCCACCCGTACGTCTGACGCCGCGCTTGCCCAGCACGGCTTCGACACGTTGAACTCGACCAGAGAGCTCACCATCGTCAGTGCCAAGCCAGGTAGATCGAAGCGAGCGCCCAAGCCGGCTTTCTCGACCGACGCACTCCTCCAGGCGGCCGGAAACCGATGGGGTTGGAGCCCCAGCCGAACGATGCGTACCGCCACCCAGCTCTATGAGGCCGGGCACATCACCTACATCAGAACCGACTCGACCCGAATGTCGGCTGACTTTATTGCGCAGGCCCGAACCCTCGTCGAAGACAAGTGGGGCGCCGACCACCTCGGCCCTGGTTCTGCGCAGCCCAAGCCCAGTGGCAAGGTCCAGGACGCCCACGAAGCGATTCGCCCCACGCGGGTGGACCTTGTGCCGACAAAACTCGAACCCCAGGCGGAGCAGCTATACACCCTCATTCGGGCCCAGACGCTCGCAAGCCAAATGAGTCACGCGCAGTTCGCCCGCTTGGCGTTGGTGTGTAGCGCTGACGGTCTGAGCGAACAACTCACGGGTGGTGTTACGTGGCGGGTCCACGCCGGCTGGCAGGCAGCCTTCGCTACCCTGGACAAGGCGCCGTTGGAGGCACCGCCCGCGACCGATCTCAGTGTCGGGGCAATCCTCATCTTGGCTGACGCCACCGCCGAATCGCCCAATCCCAGGCTCATCGAGGACGAGACCAAACCGCCGGGACGCTATCGGGCCCATACCGTCGTTCGCACCATGAAAGACAATGGAATCGGTAGGCCGTCGACCTATGCAAGCACCATCGAGACGCTAAAGAGCCGCCGCTACGTCGAAGACCAGGACGGCGCCATGGTTCCAACCGGTCGAGGTCGGTCGTTGTGGCTCGAAGTCGCCCCACTTTACGATGGTGACGACGGTGCGCTTTTCAGCGTGGAGTTCACGGCCACAATGGAAGAACAGCTCGACCAGGTCGAATTGGGCACATCACCGGCAAAAGTGGTGTGGGCGCGGTATCGCGATAGTGTCCGATCGCTACACAATGAGGCGCGCGGCCACATGAATAGCGGCTTGGCTACGCCCAAGCGAGTCAAGCAACTGACCGGGCTGCTTCAAAGTGCTCCCGCTGACTTCGTTCGCCCCGACGAAATCTCTAAGATGAGCCAGCAGGCTGCACTTGCGATGATCACTGAACTTCGTGGGCTGGGTGTCGAATCACCCCCCAGCGCGGCCCAATTGAAGTACATTCGCAGCATGGCTGAGAAGCTGGCGCTGGACGACGAAGCGACCGCTGGGCTCCTGGGTCTGACTACGCTGGACGCACTCGAAACCAGCCGAGCGGCCTCTGAACTCGTCACGGTGCTGAAGCAGAAACTCGACCAAGGACGACCAGCCAGCCCCAAACAGCTCGGCCTCATCAGACGTCTGGTCAAAAAGGCAGGCCTGACAGAGGCGGAAGCGGCGGCCAAAGTCGATGTCAGCGACTTTGAATCACTCACTGGTGGCCGCAGTGGGACTGCCAGCGCACTCATCGACGCGCTGCGCAAGAAGGACCCAAACGCGGGCTGACTCGGGTGCTGGCACACTTTTCCTTTTGTTTTTCCAGCCGCCAGAGTAGTGTGTGCTCGTGATCCGATCTTTTCGACATAACTGGGGGATCGGCCTCCTGACACTGACTGTACTCGTTGGAGCACAGTTCGGCGGCATTCTGCACGCCCTTTTCGAGCCGCACACCTGGTGCGCCGAACACGAGCAGATGACCCACCACGGTGAGCACGTTGACGACCTCGAGTCGGCCGACACCGAGGACAATCACGCTCAATTCGTAGCGGCCTCGTCGAACGAAGAATCCCACGCACATTGCTCTGTCAAAGCATTGACCGAGCGAGAGACACTGCAAGCCGAGAGCGACTCCGTCAGCCTGGCGTTGATATCAACCGCATTGGCGTTGACCCAACAACATGATGTCGACTCTCTCGCTGCCGTACTCGACTACGCCCCAAAGAACTCTCCACCTACTGCCTAGCCACAATTCGGCGGTCCCCGTTCCTGTCGCTCGGCGACCGAAAGAACTCACTATGTGGAATAGGGCCAGTTTTGTGACCGGCTCGCAGTAGGTGCATCACATGAATACGAAGGTACGTTTGGTACTGGTTGCGGCGTTTTTGCTCGCACCGGTGCCCGCGTTAGCAGATTTGGATATCGTGGCCACGACCGCTGATCTGGGTGCGTTGGCCGAAGAAATTGGTGGAGAGCATGTTGAGGTGCAGGTGCTCTCTGATTCTCGGCAAGACCCCCACTACGTGGACCCCCGACCCAACTTCATCATTGCCCTCAATCGGGCCGACATGCTGGTGGTGAACGGCCTGGACCTCGAAGTCGGTTGGTTGCCCCCGATACAGACCCAAGCTCGCAACCCGGCGATCAATGTCGGCGGCGAGGGCTACTTCGACGCGTCGAGCCACGTCGCCCTTCTAGGGGTACCAAATGGGACCGTTGATCGGAGCTCCGGCGACGTACACGCGGGGGGAAACCCGCACTACACCGTCTCGCCCCAGGCTACCGCCCCCGTGGTGGCGGCAATGGCGGAGCGTATGGCCGCCCTGGATCCGGGAAACGCTGGCCACTACCAGGCCCGGGGTGAAGAGGTATCTGCCGCTTTGCTGTCCATTGCCGAGGCCCAACGGGAGCGGTTCACTGGTTTGAGTGAAGGGCAGCGGCGCTACGTCGCCTATCACGCCTCACTGACCTACCTGGCCGACTGGTTGGGCCTAGAGGAGGTGACGACGGTCGAACCCTTGCCCGGAGTGACCCCCAGCCCACGCCGGGTTGCCGAGGTGGTTCAGACCATGCGCCGGAGCAGTGTGGGGGTGATCCTGCAGGAGGAATTCTACCCGCAGAACACCTCTGGCACGATCGCTGAGCTGACTGGCGCCGAGCTGGTCGCGATCGCGGGCGGCGCACGTATGGAAGAACGTCAGAGTTATACCGGACGAGTCTCAGCGCTAGCTGACAACTTGTTCTCAGCCATGACCCGATAAGATGCGACTGGCCTGGATAACAGCGGCGCTGATCACCTTGGCGGTCGGAGCAAGAACTCATGCCCAACACGGCACTTCGGACGAGCTCAGCGACGAAGAGATGCAGCAAATCCTCGACAGCCTGGGGGCTGATGAAGAGGGTGAGCAGCAGTCTTCTGAAACGGCCGATTCCATCGTGACCGGTGCCCAATCAGCAGCCCGACTTCTGGACCTCGAGATCGCGGTCATCCTCGATGTGGCGTTTGCGTGGTTCAGCGACGACGAGGCCGACCAACTCGGGGCGCACGATCCGAGTGCGACCGGTTTCAACCTTCAGCAGTTGGAAATGAGTCTTAGTGGCGCTGTGGACCCATTCTTTCGCTTCGATGCCAATCTGGTCTTTGCCGAGTTTGGAGTGGAGCTGGAGGAAGCCTACGCCACGACGATGGCCTTGCCGGGCAACCTGCAAGTCCGAGCGGGTCAGTTTCTGACTCGTTTTGGACGGTTGAATCCCACCCACCCGCACAGCTGGAGCTTTCTCGATCAACCTCTGGTCAACGGGAAGTTCCTGGGTGGTGAGGGGAGTCGCGGTCTGGGCTTGGAGTTATCTTATCTGGCCCACCTTCCTTGGTATGCCGAGTTCTTCGTTTCGGCGAACGACGCGTCCGGGGAATGCTGTGCGCGGAGTTTTCAAGTGAGCGAGGTCGACGGTCCCGAGGACCTTCTCTACACAACCGCCCTCAAACAGTTTTTCCCGTTTGGATCGGATTGGTCCCTCATGTGGGGGCTGTCCGCTCAGTTTGGCGCAAATGAAAGCGGACGAGACACGCGGACCGAGATCTACGGCACCGATCTCTATTTGCGTTTTCGTCCAGTAGCATCGACCAACCGCGCCGCCTTTTCTTGGCAAACCGAGGCAATGTACAGGACCCGTCAGATTCCCGGTGACGCCTTGGCCGACCTGGGACTGTACAGTCAGATGATTTGGAATGTGAACGCCGAGTGGGAACTCGGATGTCGCTACGACTATGTTCAAGGCATCACCGACGACCCGCTCGACCCCGACTGGTCGGACGACAGACAACGTGCATCGTTGGCTGTCTCCTTCTATCCATCACACTTTTCCCGACTGCGCCTACAAGCCAGTCGAGATGACCCGCAGGCCGCAGCGGACGCCGTCTACGCTGCCATGCTAGGCCTGGAAATACTCGTAGGAGCCCATGGTGCACATTCGTTCTAAGCGCATCTGGCTTCTTCTCGGCTTTGCCTTTTTGGCGACCTCGTGCGCGTTTGCCGACGGCGAACCGTGGGGTCAGGCCGAAATCGCCCTAGTCGCCCGTTTCGACGAGGATGGGCGCGCGGATGAGGACGGCCGTATCCGTACAACGACTAACTTCAGCGTACAGATTGACACGCTCGAGCTGGCATTTAGCGTGGTCACCCTGACCATGCGTGGATTGAGCGCTGAGGCCGAGTCGTTCGACCCAGCCGATCCCCCCGAGGGGTACAGCCTTTGCCATCAGGGTCATTGTCACCACGACGACGGCCGGTTGGTTCCCTACGAGGAAATCGCTATCGAACTGGCCGGTGGCGGCGACGGGTCCTTCCGAGTTACCCAGGCGTTCGAGTCGAGCGTTGCCGTGGACGGCGACGGAACGGCGGTGCCCGGCGGAGCGTGTGATAATACGTGTTTCTTAGAACCTGGAGCGCTGAATACCGTCCAGGTTCCCTTGGGCGCGGTAACCGTTTCGGGGGTGGTGTTTGACCAACGTACTGGTGACTCGGCGCGCATTCCAACCAGTGGTGTTCAGTTCACTGCGACCGTTCCGTTGTCTTTCGTTCTGGAGCGACAAGTGGACGGGGTGGTGGGCGAAGATGAGCCAATCGGAGTTAGAATAGACCTCGATTTGGCTGTCTCAGGCAAACTCCTAGACGGAATCCAGTGGGATGAGGTCCTGGACGGTGCCGATGGGTCGGCGACGATCGACCTCAGTAACGTCGACGACGTGTCGACGGCAATTCAACAAAACCTCGAAGAACACACCGCGCTCGATGCGGCGGTGCGGCGCTTCCGCACAGATTAGAGTGACATAAACATGAAGAACATAATCCAAATAGGTTCGATTCTCTTTTGCTTTCTGTTGTTTGTCGTGACGGGCTGCGACGACGACCCCACCCCCGACGTTTCCGCGGACGCCGAAGCCGATGCCGACGTTGAGGACGAGCACGAGGTTGAGGCAGAGTTGTGCGAGCATGCTGCCGACGATGATTCGGCGGTTGCGGTCACTCTGGTGGACAGCGCAGACGACGAGAACATCGCCTCGGTTGCCGTTGAGCACGCTCGCGTCGACCTGACGTTCTCCTCCTCGTTTACGGATGGAAGTGGCGGTTATGCCGAGTTCGAGGCAGACGAGGACGGAGATTTCCTCTTCGCACTGACTGCCGATGTGCCTTTGGTGGTCGTGGGTGAGAGTGGCGACGTGATGCCGGAAGAGACCGAGCTAGGCATCGAAGCCTGCACCGAGATTGCGGTTATCCATACATTCGAGCTGGAAGTGGGCACCCACGTTCTGCGCTTCGGTCCAACGACCGAGACGTCGGTCGGTTTCCTCTTTGAGGAGGCGGGCACTCACGACCATGAACACGAAGAGTGAGACCATGGCCGTACTGGATTTACAAAAACTGGAGATTGGATATGCGGGGAGGGCGTTCCTGCCGCCTATCCAACTATCTGTTCAGCCCGGTGAACTCTGGGCGATCGTCGGGCCAAACGGTGGCGGCAAATCAACCCTTCTGAAGACTGCGCTGGGACTACTTCCGGCCATCCGCGGCCGAGCCATACTGGGTAGTTCTAGTCCGGTGGGTTACGTGCCACAGAGAAGTATGATCGAGGGGGCGATTCCCGCCCGCGTAAAGGACATCGTTGCCGCTGGAGTTGATCGGGGCTGGAGTTTTCTGATTCCGGGATTCGGTTGGACTCGGCGCGCTGACGTAGCGAACGCCTTGAAGAAAACGAAGTTGACCGAACTGCGTAACCACCAGTTTGGACAACTTAGCGAGGGGCAAAAACAGCGGGCGCTCATGGCGAAAGCGCTCGTCAACGACCCAGCCCTGTTGATCCTCGACGAGCCGACAAGCGCCATGGACATCAACAGTGAGCGTCTGGTCTTCGAACTCATCAGCAGTTTGCGGAGCGAGCACAACGTGGCAGTGATGGTGGTCAGCCATCACCTGTCCGTCGTCGGCACCCAGGCGAGCCATCTTTTGCTGCTCGATAAGGATCACAAGCTGGTGGTTTCTGGCCCCATCGACGAGGCCGCGGTCGACCCGCGTGTTACCGATATCTACGGTTTTCAACTTCGCGACGCCTGCGAACACAATGGGCACCAACATTGACGTTCTCTGAAGGATTAAAAACGTTCTTCGAACTCTGGGAGATTTTTCGGGAGCCCACGCTCGCGGGTACATTTGCGGGAGCGGTGCTGGGCCTGCTCGGCGTTCACATTGTTGCCCGCCGAATGGTTTTCTTGACTGCAGCGTTGTCCCAGACGTCCAGCTTGGGCATCGTTATCTGGGTCATGCTGGCTCCCGCAATCGGTCTCACGGGGGGACTGGCTTCACCACTAACCGGAGCCATCCTGGCAGCCCTCCTGACGATGTTGGTCGTGATGAGCGATCGCAGCGCCGGGGGCTACCGCCGCGATAGCTTGCTCGGTCTGGCTTTCCTATTGGGGGCTGGTGGCACCTTCGTGCTCTTGCCCAAGGTGCAAGTGGAGCTGCAAGACATTCAAACTCTGCTCTTCGGCAATGCAGTGGCCATCCTGCACGAGAGTTTCGTGCTCATCCTGGCCGTTTTCGGCGGCATCTTGGCTATTCAGCTGGTGGGGCGCCGTGGGTTTGCCGCGGTAACTGCCGACAAGACGGGCGCGGCCGTGCGTGGTTTGCCGACCTTCTGGATCGAGCTGGTTCTGCTTGCGACCCTAGCTGTTGCAGTCTCGACATGCACGCGCGTTTTAGGAGCGCTTCCTGCGTTCGCTTTTTCGGTTTTGCCGGCGATGGCCGCGCTCCGCTTGGCCCCGAATCTAGGCTGGGCCCAGGTTTCGGCTGCCGTACTGGGCGCGTTTTGCGGCTTCGGGG
>CAZDBH010000407.1:0-7944 GCA_964503485.1 uncultured Bradymonadales bacterium
GTCTGCGATGTCACCAGAATCCGGACTTCGAGTGTCGGAACCGTCGGGGTCATCACCACTGTCGACTTCATATGGGTCTTCGGTCACGTCACCGACCTCGTCGCTCGAGTCGATGTCGGATGAGACGGCATCTAGCTGTCCGGAGTCCTGTGGCTGGTTGTCGCTCGGCTCAGCGGTGGTTCCCGAACACCCAAACAGCGCAGCAGCGATCAAGGCCAAGTAAGGTGTCGTTTCCAGAAAATGGTTCGTGCAGTTCAATTCAGTTTTCATTTCCCACTCATCTTGCAACGTCCTAAGAGCAGGACACGGCAAGTGTATCAACGTAAAGCCCAGAGCCCAGATTCGGAGACGGTCCGACTGGCCAAGTGAGCGCGAAACCGGTACGTGCTGAGCTAAACCACTCTCTTCTTGGCTGAATTGACATCCCGTACCCGCAGATCCATAGTCGGGCGATGTGTGGAAACGGCTCTGATACCTGCGATTGCCGCTCTAAAGGCGACACCGTCGCCACCAGAATGGGACGCTCTGGGGTTCCAGCACCCTCCCAGTTGCCCAGATCCGAGGACCAACGGTTGAGGCCACCTCCGATCATCGCGCAGGAGCACCATCACGAGTGACGGGACCAGCTACCAATAGTCCAGGACCCGATGACACCGCTCTTTCTAGCGAGAACGGCCCGGAATCAGGAGGTGTACGCAAAACACCGATCTGGCCGCATCTACTTGTTTTCGCAGTAATCACCGTACCGCTGCTGGGCGCTGGACCCGATCTTCGCTATCTGTCCGCCCACATCGGTGAACATCCGATGACCTTGGACCCTTTCGGCGGGATCATCCGCACGCTGGTGGTCCTTGGAGTCAGCGGCTACGCCCTGACGCTCGGTCTGGCTCATCCGCGCCTGGGCCAAGTGCGCCTGTGGATCGTAGGCCTCGTCGCATTGGCCTTCGCGGTCCTGCCCACGCTGGCGGATATGGGGGTCCGCAACGATTTGGGTCTCACGGGACCGGACGGGCAGTATCTCTCATCAGCCCACGACGGTGGTGTGCTGCAAACCGAAGTCGCTCTCGACTTTTTGCTCGACGGTGAGTCGCCCTACAGCGCTGACTATCGCGACACTGAAATGGCAAACGGGGTCGACAGCAACCCGGCTCTGTGGCGTGAACTCGGGCTCGAAGAGAACCCAGCGTTTGACTTCTTCCCCTATCCACCTGGGGTACTCATGGTGTCATTGCCAGCCAAGGGGTTTTCTTCAGCCGCCTTTGGTGGATACGACCAGCGCCTGACGTACTTGTTTGCCTACGCCTTCCTCATTTGTGTGCTCGCTTTCGGCTGCTCTAGGGAATCGCTCAAAGCGCCTGTCGTGGCCCTGATTGCGCTCAACCCGATGGTCCTCTTTTTCATACCTCAGGGACGCAACGATGTGCTCTTTGTGGCAGGGCTGGTCGTGACTGCGGTCGCACTATCCCGCCATCGTTGGCGCTGGTCGGGTATCAGCCTCGCACTGACCTGCGCCCTGAAGCAGTTTGCATGGCCGTTGGTACCGTTCTTCCTTGCATATGCTTGGGGCCGTCGGAAATCCGATCCATCATCGAAGGCCAGCGCCGCTGTCATCAGCTTCGTCGCGGCGAGCCTGCTCATTTGGTTACCCTTCCTCATCTGGGACGCCGGGGGGCTCTTTCATTCGTTGATTGAAGGGCAAGGCAGTGTGTTTCCGTTTAGGACAGGCGGGTTCGGAGTGACCGACGCCCTCGTGTTTCTCAACATCATCGACTCGCAGACGAGCGGCTTTCCGGTGAGTCTCCTGGGGGCGTTGGCCGCGCTACCGCTCGTGATCTGGGGCTCGCTCAAACTGCTGAAGCAGCCCAGTCTCGTCACCGCGTTCCGGTACTACTCGGTGGCGCTTTTCATCGTTCTCTTCTTCTCCCGATACTTCGCAGCTAACCACTTTGGCGCTTTGACGAGTGTGTGGTTCATCACCGCGCTGCTGGCCGGCGGCTGGATCGGGCCTCGGCGAAAGACCGAATGAACGTGTCTGGGCTGTTGCGAAAGCCCGTCTGGGCGATCATGGCGCTGGGATTCGCACTGCTCATTGCGGCAATCGCCACCCTTCCCGGCGTCAGCGCAGACGAGAGCTGGGTGCTCATTCGGGTTCAGAGCATTGCTGGTGGCGAGCGTCCAATCTCTGGCATGACCTACTACACCGGTGCCCTGCATCAGTACCTGCTATGGCCGATTTTCGGACTTTTTGGCTACAGCGTTACCGCCCTCCGCCTCGTTGGAGTGCTCGCCAATCTGGCGGCGTTAGGTTTCGGCATTGGTATCGTGCGGCGACTCCAGCTCGATCCAAAGGCCCACCTCTGGTTTGGCCTTTTACTCGCGACGACGCCAGCGTTTGTATGCGCTGCCCGACTTGGTGTGGAGTTGACCGCACTGGGTCCGTTCTTAGTCGTAGGTGGTCTGTGGGCAGTCCTCTGCGCTGTCGACAGCTCCCCAAAGAAGCGGATTGCGTTCGCAGTGGTAGGCGGGATCAGCCTTGGCCTCGCTTGCTATAACCACTTCCTGATGATCGTCGTGCCGCTCTCGCTGGGCCCAGCTCTTGTAATCGCCTTCAGAAGCAAAGCCGTGAAGTCGCCAGTCTTGTGGTGGACCGTCCTGGGATTCGTCGTTGGCTGGAGTCCGCAACTCTACCTCATGCTGGGAGAGGGAACCGGTTGGGGCGAGGCCGGAAGCGGTATGGTCGCCGCAAGTGACGCGGTGCTGCACACGCGGATTCTGGGCGAGTTGCCCCATCTACCGGCCATACTCGAAGGCAACTGGGACGGCGCGCTCGTCTTTCGGCGGTACGCCGGACCTAACTTGATCTGGGTCGCGCCCTACCCGACTCTCGCTCTGCTCGCCTGCCTCGGACTGATGTTGTCCGGCGGAAGCGGGGTGTCGCGTCCACGACCCAAGGTGACCGCGTTACTGCTTACACTGCCGATCATGCTCCTCGGCATTGTCACCATCAGCCCGGGCCTGTCGTCGCGCTTCATGGTCATACCCGTGATCCTTCTGACGCTCTATCTCGTGATTGCCTCTTCTCCGTCGCGACGGGCAGGTTCGAAGGCGATCCGGGGTGTGTTGATCGCCACGATCGTCCTGAATCTCTTCTACACCGGCACAAACTACTTCTACGCCTACGCTTCGACCGGTGGAGTCGCTTCGACCTACGAACAAGGCCACCAGCTGATCGAGTCGAGCACGACATTCGTGAGCACAACCCAACTTTATACCGAGCTGGTCGACGCGGATTTCGACCTGGTTTTTGCAAACGAGACCATCGCTGGACCGTTGACAGTCCACGATTGGAACCGGAACGCGCTCGACCTGCGCTTCTGGCGGCTCTCGACGGGGCCGCCGGCCGAGTTCGCGGACGACGTGGGCGAGGTAGCCATCGTTTATCACAACGGACCAATCAGCTGGAATCGAGCGACGGAGGTCTTCGACGTCTCGGGCCTAGAACAGCTCCCTGTCGAGGGCGCGACGTACAGCCTCGAATCTGACTTCGACGACCACTTCAGGGTTTTCGTTTGGCGCGCCGAACCGTAGTACTGGACGAAGCCGGCAACCGCTCGATCGAAGCCCCGTGGCCTCTTTGAGCCGAAATCGCGTTGTGTTAGGGTGCTGACCTATGTTCAAATTTGAAACCAGGGTGCGCGACCTGATCATGCCGATGCTGATCGCTACGACGATCGGCGTTCTCGTGGTCGAGGTGGCTAAACATCTCTCGGACAGCCGCACGGCACCGATGAGAGCGCCGTCATCCATCGACCTGCTCTACGCACTGGTAATTGCCGCGACGATTGGGTTCTGCTTCGGATTTGCACTCTTCGTGTGGCGCGCCGTGTCGACCCTCGCCGAACAGCAAATCGGTAAACTGATCGAGGGTGAGGCGGGTGAGAGCAAATCCGCCAAGTATCGATTCAACCTCTATCGGTCGTTCCCCCAGGTTGGCTTGCCCCTGGTGTGTCTAATGTGGCTCACGGTGGAAGGCACCAAGTTCTGGCAACCGTACTTTCTCTACTGGGTGCTTTTCGGACTGCTCATCATTCTCTTGGCGCCTTTGGCCAGCATGGTAATGCGCTGGGTCGTCGACCAGTTCGACAAGTTCCAGGACCGCAATCGCTTGATTGCGTTGGTGATTCTACTTTCTCTCGGGGTCGCGGCCTTTCTTCTCTGGCACAAAGGAACCACCCGATACGAATACGGTTATGGAAGACTCCATCTGACCGCCTACGGGATGCTGCTCTTCGCGTTCTACATTGTCGTGGGCACGGCCTTTCGAGGCAGGCCGCGCATATCGGGTAGGGGAGCCAAACTTGCTGTGGTCATCGCCCTGGTAACCGTTGTTTCACCGCTCATTATTGGGGCGCCCAGCAAAGCGACCCTCGAGTTCCTCTACACCACCCAACCGACGCGCTGGTTGCTGTTGTCCGGGGCCTTTACCGTCGACGAGGACGGGGACGGCGTCCCCGGCAATCTGGGCGTCTTCTTGGGCAGCGATTGTGATGACTTCGACGCCGAGCGCTACCCAGACCACACCGAAATCGTCGGCAACGGTCATGACGAAAACTGCTTTGCAGGAGACCAACTGTACGAGACAGAGCATTTCTTTCCGACTCATATCTATGACTATGATCCGGAAGCCCCGACCTTGAACGTTGTCATGCTAACCATCGACGGGTACCGATACGATCACTTCAGTGGACCCGAGGCCGCCGAGACGCCCTTCCTTCACCAATTGGGACGGGAGTCGCTCGACTTCTCGAACTACCGCTCCTGCGCTCCGCATACAGCGCTCTCACTTCCCGATCTGCTGTCGGGCGCGGTCGTACATCACGATCAACTCGAGCGAAGCCAGACGGCATTGGGATCAATGGCCGAGAACGGCGTCGAGACCTTTGGTGTGTCCGACGGACAATGGCGCATCAACGACCTCATGGAGGGATGGACGGATTCGCGCTGGGCTGAGCGCTACCAAGACTTGGCCGGCGACCGAGCGGCGTCCGAGGTGCTCATCAATGAGTTCCTGCTGGCCGACCCACCCGAACCGTTCTTCTCCTTCATGCATTTCATGACGACCCACGAACCCATGGACCATTTTCACAACTGCCCAGACGAAGAGAACGTCTGGGAACAAAAACGCTGTGTTCTGGCCTATCTTGATCCATTCATCGGGGAAGTCGTCGATGCGCTGAAGGTTACTGGGCTGTGGGATCGCACCGTCGTCGTGATCGGATCCGACCACGGCGACTTGCTCAACGACAACGACCTGGCCAGGCACGATCTGCGCGTCTTGGACCAGCTGCTGCGAACGCCATTGCTGATCCGAGTCCCGGGTCAAGAGGGCCGCGCAGTCCCAGAGCCGGCAAGCTGTTATGACGTGATGGCCACCTTGGCTTCCGTGGCCAATCTGCCCATATCAACTCCGCTCTTAGGACAGGACTTCACGCAGCCGGACTTCGATCGCAATCGACCACAGTATGCCCGAACTCACTACTCCGGACAGCGAGATGCGTGGTCTCCTCCGCAATACACTGTGGTCTATCAGGACTTTAAGTTGGTCTTCGACATTGTGGCCGGAATCGCCACCTACTTCGACTTGGTGAACGACCCCGAGGAACAATACCCGATAGCTTCAATCGACCCCGAACTTCAAGAAGAGATGGTCCAACGTTTGGAGGCCTGGCTCTCGCTGTTGGCCGAAACAGAGGGGTTTTAGTCCCTTCAATTCAACCGTTGTCAGCCCGCAAGTGGCACTTTTTGTATTTCTTACCGCTGCCACACCAGCAGGGTTCGTTGCGGCCCGGAACCTGCCGCTTGCGAACGGGTGGTGGGGGGCCATGATGGTGATGTCCGTGGTCGTGATCGCAGTCGGGACCATGAACGTGGGGCTCTTTCTGGTCGGATGGTTCGTTGCTCATTGGGGGAACCTACCCCACTCCTGCGGCGGTTGCCAGCAGAACTAGTTGTCGAGCGTGATGGTCCAGAGCATGAGGTCCGCATCGGGAGGCGTGCCATCGCCCTTCTCTTGAGCCGTTTGCCAGATGAGCTCGTCCGCATCGCCCCAGTCTGCAGCTAGGTCCGAATCGGAGTCCACGTCGATGGCTACGCCGTTGCTCGTGCCATCGTCGGAACCCAGCAGCGTCATGGTCCCTTCGAGTGTTCCCACCTCTGGCCCAGAAGCAAAATCGTCGACCGTCGCGGGGCCGTCGTACCAGTATCCCCAATATCGGACGGAGTTCATCGTTCCGGTATAGACCTGAATACCGAGATAGAGGGTGTCGCCAACCAGAGCCGCGCCCTTGACTCGGTGCTCGGTCAACTCGTCAGGACCCTTGCCGTTGAAGTGGAATGACGACCATTGCTCCTCGCCGGTCGCAGGCTCCACGAATGAGAAGAGTCCATCGCCCATTTGGCCATCGAAAGCAGACTGGCCTGTCCGACCTCCCACGAAGACGGAGTCGCCCCAGTAGCGGATGACATGAGCGTTGTTCTTATCGCCGGCGTTGCCCGCATAGTTCTTGGCCCAGCGAAGCGCTCCTGTGGAGTCGAGGCTTCCGAAAGCAAACGTGGAATTGGCGCCTCGTATGTCGAACACAGCGTACACGTTCCCGTTGTCGTCGATGTCCATCGAGTTGACGTTGCCTCCGGTACCCAGTTCGATTCGCCGCGCCCAGTCGAGCTCGGGCTCTGTGCCATCGGCGCCGGTCAGGCGGGCCACGAAGCCAGCGTTACCCGAGGTTTGGCCGCCCAGATAAACGACCCCACCACCTGCGTAACGAACACTATAAGCTCGGTCGTTGAAGCCTTCAGATAGCTCAATCTTGCGACCCCAAATCACTGAACCATCACTGTTGTCCAGGGCGGCGATGAGTACCTGTGATTCGCCCTCGGTTCCGCCAGTGATGAACACGCGGTCGCTGGCAGCGGCGTCCACGGCGTAGACAACCGATGCCTCGCGCGCAATCGAAATGGTGCCTTCGCTGCTCCACAGTTTCGACCACTCGAGCGATCCGTCGCTGCCGTCAATCTTGGCGACCCAGGAGTAGAAACTGTTGTTACTCGAAGTCCAGCTGTAGTTTCCAATGGCGTAGAGGTAACCGTCAGCACCCCAAGCGAGGGAGTCGGCACCGCCGCCCGTCTCGCTGTTCTGCCCCGGATCCAGAGCCCGATCGCTGTACGGACCATCAAAGACCTTCGCCCAGGCGAGCGAGCCGTCCGCGTTCATCCGACCGATGATGATTCGGTCATCTGCCGTCTCGTGGTTGCCCGAGAAGTACACATTGCCGTCGCCGTCGGCGACCATCGCACCGAACTGCTCGTCTTCACCCGGCAGCCCAAACACGTTGGCGATATCGCTATCTCCTGCTGACAGAAAACTCGACTCGGGCGCTCCCTGACCGCGAATGGTGATTTGATAAGAGCTGCCATCATCGTAGTTGACGGTGAGGATTGCTTCTCGTTCCTGCCCAACCACAGGATAGAAGCGCGGATAGAAGTCCAACCTTTCGCCAGGCTGCAGACTGTGATCGGATACCTCCAACACCGTCGGAATCAGGTCCAAGGT
The DNA here is from genome assembly GCA_964503485.1 of uncultured Bradymonadales bacterium. GTDB lineage: Bacteria > Myxococcota_A > Bradymonadia > JAFGEP01 > JAFGEP01 > CAZDBH01. The sequence goes on from CAZDBH010000407.1 coordinate 7,610, forward strand.
CTGCAGTCGCCACTCTTCGTCGGCTGCATCACCCTGCCCAACCAACGTGATGCTGTTGATCACGACGGTTTCGTCGGATGTGTTGTTGATCGTGAACAGGTCACGTTGTTCACTGAAGAGCGCAACCGTGTTGCCAGGGGCGTTAAGTGGCGTAAACCACTCACCGCCATCCTGCACGGGTGAACCCTCTTGAGCAAACGTGAACGGATGGTTGTCGGACGGTAGATAGTCGGCCTGCCCGGTGTCCGTATTGATCGTGTCGGTGCCCCCACCGTCCCCGATGGCGTCGTCCCCGCCTTTGCCTCCGCTGCTGCTGCTCGAACAACCTGCGATCG
>CAZDBH010000408.1:0-7929 GCA_964503485.1 uncultured Bradymonadales bacterium
TGCCCACGGCTACCAAGGCCAGACCGCAACACGTGTAGAGAATCAAGCCGGCCAGGTTACCCTCATGGCGCTCCCGGTACTCCCGCTCCTCCCTCAACCGTCGCCAGTTTTGAGGCAGTCCCAGCCACCGTTGGAAACCCGACAGACTGAGCCCGAATCCGAACCCGATGGGGAGAGTAACGACGCCGAAAACCGCCGCGGTCGTAACCAAGAAAATGATGTGCTCGGACATGCCTTCGAGCGGACCGTGCTCTAAGCCTCGGACTCGAAACCATTCTGCGAATCCGAGGATCACGGCAGAGATGATGCCGCTCGCAAGACCGAACGCGAACCAAGGACGTACTGTTTTGCTTTCCAACTTCCCTTCCATGAGAGTTCCGCGGGGGACGGTTTCTGCCTAACCTTTTACTCGAAAGCGCAGCTTCCATGTGAGCAACAGAGCCTCTAGGAATATTCCGCCGCTCATCTTGGATTCGCCCCGCACGCGATCCGGAAACACGATTGGGACTTCTGCGATTTTGAGTCCCGCCTTGTGTACCCGGTACTTGAGCTCGATCTGGAAACTATATCCCGCTGCTCCGACCGCATCCAGGTCAATCGCTTCGAGCGTCGACCGGCGATAGACGACAAAACCTGCCGTCAAATCGCGGACTTTCATTCCTAGTACTGTCCGGGCGTAAATTCCGCCTCCCCGGCTGACTAACTTGCGAATGAGTCCCCAGTTTTCGGTGCCTCCTCCCGAAACGTAGCGGGAGCCCACAACCATATCTGCGCTCTGCAGCGCTTCGAGCATCACCGGCAGATACTCAGGCTTGTGGGAGAAATCGGCATCCATTTCCCATATTGCTTCGTAATCACGCTCGAGGGCCCACTTGAAACCGGCCAGATAGGCGGTACCCAAGCCCAATTTGCCCTTGCGGTGCATCACGTTGAGTCGATCGTCTGCGGCTGCAAGTTTGTCGGCCAGCTCACCCGTTCCATCGGGCGAGCCGTCGTCAATGATCAGGAAGTGGACATCAGGCATCACTTCTTGAACGGCCGCGATAATGAGCTCGAGGTTTTCGAGCTCGTTGAATGTGGGCATGATAATGAGCGGCTTCATGACCGAACCATCTCCTTCACCAAAATCACTTCTCTCAGGCCGAGCCCGCCAAGTCGCGCGACGCTTTCCTCACGAAAGCCAACCCGACCAAGAGTCTGGGCACCATAAAGCCGAGGATGATCGCTACCGCATAAGCGTCGATGGCTGCAGTCGACGCGTATGGTTCGTACAAGACGCGTTGCGTGACTTGAACGGTACCGATCCCCGAGATGCTGATCGGAAGACCTGCAATCAACATCTGGATTGGCACGTATACTAAAAGCCTCGCAAAAGGAATATGAATTCCGAAACTTTCGAGCGCGAAGTACTGCATGGCCGTGTAAAAGACGAGCATGGGCACGCGCATGAGGAGTAGTTTCAGGTAGTGGCTCAGTCGCGCCTCGCGAAACGCGAGGAACAATCGCCTGTGTCGCAGCTTTCCGAGAACGAGGAAGTCAATGCCCGCACGCCAGTAGAGCAGGGTGCCCGCAAAGATCATCAAGACAGCGAAGCTCGCCAGACGGGCCGAGTGTTCCAGGTCGCCCAAAATACCGGCCCCACAGAGCACAAAGAGCGCGACTAACGTCATGTCACACAGGCCCATGAGGAACAGGGCGCCCAGCGACTCTAGGAACGGGACGCCGCGGGTTCGCTTGAGGTACAAGGCCATTCCGGCGGTACCGACATTGTAGTTGAACACGCCCAGGAGGTAGTTGGCGCCACGTATCGACGCGATCTCGCCCAAACGGATTCGCTGAACCGACCAGTAGGCTGCGTACCAGTTGAACAGCCGCCAGATCGCAATTGAATCACAGGGGAAAATCCCGACAGCGAAGATCACGATAATGCTGGCCCAGAAGACCATCATATCGGCGGCCGCGATGGCGTCGCGAACCGCTCCCAGGTCAGTGGTGGCGCCGATATACACCACGCAACCGACACTGACCAGCCAGGGCAGCAGCTTCATGAGGACGCTTTGCCGCTTGGTCGACTCGTTCTCGGGCGGGATTGGATTAGACTCCGATACCATACTTCTCGCGCCACAGCTCGAACGACATGAGCGTCCACAGCTGTTTCCGATTATCTCGTCGCTCCTTCAGGTGCTCCTCAACAAGCCGGCTCACAACCTCAGGTCGCATCAGACCGGTCCTCTTGATTCTCTCGAAGCTCAGTAGGTCGAGCATCTGCTCTTTCAGGGGACCGCGTAACCAATCGGCGACCGGAATGGCGAAGCCACGCTTCTTACGGCGAACGATCGCCTTGGGAAGGCTCGGGGCCATGGCCTGCTTCAACAAGTGTTTGGCCCGTACGCCGAGGAAGAGTTTGAGGCGAGGCGGGGCATTGACTAGAATCCGAACGACCTCCTTGTCGAGAAACGGTGAGCGCGCCTCCAACGACACAGCCATGCTCGCCCTGTCGACCTTCACCAGGATGTCCTCCGCCAAGTACGTCTTGCAGTATTGGTAGGACAGGCGTTGTAGGCGTCGTTGATCCGGAGCCCGCCGATGCGCCTGGGCCGACGGTTCGAGGACCACATCCAACGGGAACTGTCGCCGCCAGGTGGGGTGAAGGGGGTCATCGTCGCCTCCAGGCACAAAGCTCGCCATCCAGAGAGGATGTCGAGTCGAGGAGGATCGATCAGCAGCCTTCAGAAACGACTTGATGACAAAATCTAAGCTGAAATAGCCGGTGTCGACCGGAAGTGAGTTCGCCTGGCGACGTACGAACCGGCGAACGCCCGATGGCAGTTGGGCGTACAGGGCCGCAGGACCATCCGCCTTGAAGGTCGGATAGCCCAGAAGAAGCTCGTCGCCACCATCACCTCCCAGCGCAACGGTGACCCGTTCGCGGGTGTACCGACTCAGGAGGTAGGTTGGGAGCAGGCTCGCATCCCCGAACGGCTCGTCCAACTTCGAGACGACCTCGGGTAGAACATCCAAGAGATCGGTCTGGCTGAACACGCGTCTATGATGATCCGTACCGAGATGATCAGCTACCAGCTGCGCCATATCCGATTCGTCGAAGCGTTTGTCCTCGAATCCGATCGAGAAGGTCTTCACCTCACCAGCTGGCCGATGTTTCACGACGGTTGCTGCAACCGCACTCGAGTCGATTCCACCACTCAGAAACACGCCGAGCGGTACGTCGGCCACCAGCCGTTTTTTGATTGCCGAATCGAATGCCGAAAGGAAGGCGTCGCAAGCAGACCGAAGCGAGCTAGATTGGGGATCGCCAAAGGGAACGTCCCAATACTGCCCCAGTTTGGCCTGACCGGATTCATAGACGAGGTAGCAACCCGGCTCCAGTTTCCGAACATTCCGGAACATGCACTGATCGGCGGGTAGATACTCGAAGGTGAGATAGCTCGCTAGCGCGGATTCGGCGACTTCGCAGGGTACGTCTGGGTGAGCGACGACCGCCTTCGCCTCGGATCCAAACATCAGCCTGCCGTCTGCAAGATGGGCGTAGAAGAGGGGCTTCTGTCCCATCGGATCGCGCGCTAAAAGGCAGCGTCGCCTGTTCCGATCCCAGAGTCCGAAGGCAAACATACCGTCGAGGCGGTCGAGCAGCCCCAAACCCCATTCTTCATAGCCGTGAACCAACACTTCAGTGTCACTGTTGGTCGCAAAGCGATGGCCCGAGCGAGCCAGCTCGGACCTCAACTCTCGGTAGTTGTAAATCTCACCGTTAAACGTGACCCAGACGCTCTTATCCTCGTTCGTCATGGGCTGAATGCCACCTTCAATGTCGATGACATTGAGTCGACGGTGGCCGAGCGCGACCCCTCGTTCGCGGTGATAGCCCTCGCCATCGGGACCGCGGTGGACGAGGCGGCCAGTCATGGCGGCGATATCCGCCTGTGGTATATGGCCCTTGCCTGGAAGGAGTATCCCCGCGATTCCACACATCTCAGGCCGATCCACCCGGGTTTTTACTTGTGTCGTCGTCGGTGTGGTCGTCGTCGGGACTCGGCTGCTTCAGTATGTAGGTCGGTTTCTTCTGGCTCTCGTGATAGATGCGGACCGTCAGCTCGGCCAGCAGCCCCATCATGACCATAACCACCCCTACGAGCGCCAAAAAACTGGCCAGTAGCACGAACGTGAATCGATGTTTCCAATATCCCCAGAACAAGGGTCCGACCGCAGCGACCAGGAAAGTGAACACACCGGCCAGGATGGACACAAAACCGAGGCCGCCGAAGAGATAGGCGGGTTTGGTCGAATAGGGGCCCAGCAACTTGATCGTCATCAGGTCGATCAACACTTTGAACGTGCGACTGAGTCCGTAGTTGCTCTGGCCAAACTTGCGGGCGCGGTGATTGACCACCATTTCGGTGATCTTGCCCCCTTGCCAATGCGAGTAAACCGGAATGAAGCGGTGCATTTCGCCGTACAGCTGAACGTCCTTGAGTACGGTAGCTCGATAGGCCTTCAGAGTGCACCCATAGTCATGCAGCGCCACGCCCGTCCACCAGCTGATCAATTTGTTTGCGATTCGGGATGGAATCCTGCGTGAAATCAGCTTGTCCTGCCGGTTCTTACGCCAACCACTCACGACGTCAAAGCCGCTTTCCAGCCGTTCGATCAGGCGGGGAATGTCCTCCGGGTCATTCTGCAGATCAGCGTCCATCGGCACGATGACGTCGCCCGTGGCAGCGCCAATTCCCGCGGACATCGCTGCGGTCTGTCCGAAGTTGCGAGCGAAGGTCAAAACCTGAAGGCGCTCATCTCGAGCGGCGAGCTCGGACAACACCTTCGCACTTCCATCAGAGCTCCCGTCGTTGACGAAAACAACCTCAGCATCCCACTCGACCTCATCGAAGACTGCACAAAGTTGCTCGTGCAGCAAAGGCAAGTTCTCGACTTCGTTGTAGACCGGGACGACGACACTGACCTTCATCTCAATTTCCGTCCTAGTGCAACACGAAGCGCTTTCGATACCATTGAACGAATCGGTGCAGCCCATCTTCGATGGTCACCTCAGGCCGATAACCCAGGTCCTTTTCGGCAAGGCTCACGTCGGCAAAGGTGCGATCGACATCCCCAGCTTGCATGGCCCAATACTGTATGTCGGCTTCCATCTCGAGCTTCGTCTCGATCTCTTTGACGAGCGCATTGAGCGCGATCGGCTGGCTGCTTCCCAGATTGTAGATCCGGTAGCCGTCGAGTTTCTGTATGGCCCGAAGCGTACCGTCGACAATGTCGTCTACATAAGTGTAGTCCCGGCTGCTACTGCCGTCGCCAAACAACGTCACGGTCTGGCCTTCGACAATCGTCCGAACGAACTTGTGGATGGCCATCTCGGGTCGCTGCCGAGGTCCATAGACGGTGAAGAATCTCAGACACGTAACCGACATTTCGTAGAGATGGGCAAACGAATGACACAGCAGTTCGCCAGCCTTCTTGCTTGCAGCGTAGGGAGACACGGGGTCGTCCACCGGATGAGATTCCGAGAAGGGGACTGACCTGTTGTTGCCGTAAACAGAACTCGATGAGGCAAACACAAAACGCCGGATGCCAGTCTCAGCGCAACGCTGCAACAGCTTCGCTGTGCCCACCAGATTGGTGTCCATATACCGGCTTGGTTCGGCGATCGAGGGTCTTACCCCGGCGAGGGCGGCCAGATGCACCACAATGGTTGGGCTCCACACCAGGGCCTTTTCGAGGTCAGCGGTGTGGCGAATGTCGCCTTCGATCAGAAGGAAGTTCTCGTTCTTCTCGGCGGCGTCCAGGTTGCGTCGTTTGATGTCCGCTCCATAGAACGGGTCGAAATTGTCAAAGGCGCAGACATTGGCGCCCAAGCCGAGCAGTGCTTCGCAGAGATGCGAGCCTATGAAGCCCGCTCCACCGGTGACCAACACACGTTCGTTCTGGAAAAGACCTTCATCCATGCCTAGAGCCCCGGTGTACCACTCGGGAGGTGGCGCGTCCATTAAACTCAACCGGCAACTGAGCCCCAGCCCGCGAGCTGCCACAGTCGGTTCCACCACGAGTAGTCCCACGGGCCGGTCAGTGCATAGCAGGCGTGAGAAGCAGAGACCAGGACAGCAGTGACAAAACCCACCCGGACGCGCCTAGAGCTCCAGTTGTCGATTGCGTAGCTGGCTGCCGAGAGCCAGAGCAGGGGGGTCAGCACGATGAACCAACGCATCCCCATCGCCATGCCTCCGTAGTTGCGTGGACCCCACAGCAGATAAGTCAAGATAGTCCCGACACACACGCCAGCGATCAATAGGCCCTCAGCGCGGCGTTCAGTAGACCGAATCATCTTGACGCAGCCCGGGATAGAAAACAGGAACACGGGCGTCATGGTGAACAAGCCGTGGTGACCAACCAGGCAGTGAAAGGCGTACAGCAGCCCATGTTCGTTCACCGCGTCGAATTCACCGGGTGAGTTCCAGTAGCTGCCCGGGTAGTGGTAGATAAACGAGAAGCGGTACAGGGGCTCGAATGAGCCGCTGAGGTTCGCAGTCATGTGGAAGTGAATCAAAACCGGGAGGCCCGCTCCCACGACCAGCCACCCGAGCCGTCCCAGACCGCCGCGCCCAATCAGGGCGAACAAGCCGATGCCGAGCCCGAATAGGGCGCCCCCAAAGTCGAGCACCACGCCCAGGGATACCAGGAATCCAACACACATCCAGCTGCCCGGATCGACCTCCTCCTTTCCGCGTCCAACAAACGCCATCGCGGCCGATATCGTCAGGAGTAGGGCAGCAATCGAATGGTTGTTTATCGAAGCCGAATAGCCAAACACGAAGCTACCGGGGACGAACGCCAGCAGGCACCAAAACCAGACCCCGCCAGTTGCGCCTCGAATTGTTAGGAATCGGCCCACCAACACAAACCCAAAAAGCAGCGGTACGACCTGCAACACGATTCGCAAGTATCCGACGACGATATCGGCGTCCTCGGCGAAGGTGAGGCCCGTCACACCCTGAAAGCCTGCGTAGAACGCCGCTCCCGAGGCGGGGAGCGTCGGTGGCTTGCTCGAGTAGTAGTGGGGACCAATTCGTACCTTGTCCACGGTGTCATACCGATAGATCGAATCGTCGAGGCTCCAGGTCTTGTCGTCGACGAGAGACTCGACCGTCGCCAGTCGACTGGCAGGGTTACCGCTGGTCGGAACACGGACCGCCGCGAAGATGAGGAGGGCGCAGACTGCTAGCAGTGTCAGGCCAGTCCAGGCCGCGACCTTTGGAGTCAGACTGGTCCCCGCGACGAAGTTTCCCAGTTTTTTTACTTGGCCAATCACGGAGCAATCATCGCCGGTCTATCTCTTAGAAGGAAGGACTACGCTCTCAAATGGCGGTGGCAATAAGCAGATCGCCGGGGATGGCGTTAAGAGCTGGATTCCGTTACCTTCACTGAAGTCAAAGAAAGGAGCGTTGATGGTACCGGACGGAGCAGACGGACCCGACAAACCCAAACCGATCGGTCGCGCGGGTGAAGTGGCAGGAGTCGAACGAGCCCCTGAAGCTTCGCCGATTGCAGTATCCGAGGGAGTCAGCCCCGTGCAGTCCCCAGAAGAGGCTGCAGTGCGACTGACAGACGCGATCAACGCGGTAAAAAGCCGTCTGGGAGCGTCCCAGCTGCACGACGAAGACCAAGCCTTGAGACAGGTTTTGGCGGAGTACTATGGACCCCGGACGGCCGATTTGGAGCCCGCCCAGATTGCGAAGCTGGTGGCGGCCGTCAAATCGGTGCTGAAGCACGATCCCGTCATCGGCCAGGCCCTCAAAGACCTCATTGACCCAAGTTGAACGATCGGCCCCGTCCTTTCAGCCAGCGCCGCGCTAGGAGCCCGTTGCGTATAACGCCCCGGACTCCAGTCGTTAGCTCTTAGCGGTA
>CAZDBH010000409.1:0-4741 GCA_964503485.1 uncultured Bradymonadales bacterium
CAGTGAGCTGCTGGCCTTCGTCAATGAGCCAAGCGATGTCACGCTTGACGAATCGGGCATAAACTGAGGCCTGCAGCCAGTGCACGGATTCACGCGCCTCTTTCGCTGGCGAACGCTGAGTTCAGCGCCTCGGACGCGTCCGGATCAGCCGGACCATGTGCACGTCGATGTCCTCCGCCCCACCGTTGAAGATTCGGATGTCAGTATCGCCGGGCAGACTGTTGTCGAAGTACGGAGCTGAGATCTGAAATACGGCCGTTTTGAGGTCGCCTGAGTCACCGTTTTCGACTGTTTGCGTACGCTGAATGCAGCCTTCGGCGCTGTACTCGACGTGCCAGTTGGCAGTACCGGAATCCAGATAGGTGACAGAGAGCGTGATCGGGTCACTTTCCTCGAGCCAGAAGCCATCATCGACATCGAAGTAGAGGTAGTCCTGCTCGCGCGCCCTGTCGGTCTGGCGCCCCTCGAAAGACCTGGATTCGTCGCCATCATAGAAGAGGTCGCCCTCGACTAGGGTACCACCGGGTCGGGACCAGCCGTCACCGCAGACATCGCGCTGAATGAGCCACTGCTCGAGATTGATGACCCGTGGACGCGTGAGCCAGTCGTGGTCGGGCTGGCTGCGATCAAAGAAGTGGTCTCGCGTCTCTCGGAGGACCGCCCAGGCTTCGTCGGCATCGGCGATACGAGCGCCCAGCGACAAACGAACCCAACGCCAGTGGTCGGGGTACTCGTCCAAGTAGCTTCCGCCAGAGACGTACAGCCAACTCATCCTCATTCGCAGGGAAATGAAATTGGTGTGGAGGAGATGGTACTCCAGGTTATCGCCGGCCGAGACACCGCAGCTCGTGAAGCACTCGTTTTCGGAACCGAGCATGCGCAGGCCGTCGAAAGCGGGCGAAAGCTCGTCGGTAACGACGTGTCCGTTTGGCGCGATCGTGTTGCCGTAGGCCGGCACGTGATGGTGGTGCGTGTTGTAGTTTTCGGCGATTCCATTGCGAATCCCCATGCCGAGTGCCACGACGTCGCGGGGGAAGTGGTTCATCCGATCGTCGTTCCAACCATCGGGAACCGAGTATGGGAAGTCTTCACCCGTGAAGACCAACTTCCAGGCGTAGTCATCATCGTCGGAGTCCGGATCGCCGTTCATGAGGTCGACCAGTTCAGCCATGGCTGGCAGGAACCATGCGACGTACTCGTCCTCTGTGAGGATTCCACTCTCGGCCGCGGTCTCGATCGTACCGAGCCCGTATTCGTTCCACTTGAAAGCGCCTGGAACGTAAACATAGCGAAACCTCGGATTCGACCGTAGGCCCCAACCTGGGATGGGCGAGCCGTCGGGAGTGAGCGCGCAATCACCGACAGCTTCCCCATCATCCCCAACCTCGCACTCGGCGAATACGACGCGATAAAGGTCCATGATTTTAGACCAAACACAGGGCTGCCAAATGGGCAGATGGGTCATCCCGCGGTACGAGACGAGGTCGTCCGCTGCATCGGGGCATTCGGTGAGGACCCACTCTGGTGCCCAGCGCTCTTCGCTGTTCCAAATCCGCATCCAGAAGTCTCCTTCGGCGCTCAGCTGCGACTCGAAGGAGTGGGCCGATAGGAGCGAGTTCGTACTGGCGTTAATCGTGGTCTCTGCGCTTGATGAAAACACCCCCTGCTCCGGGTTGAGCTGCCGCCATGAAACGTCGAAGCGCCGCACGTTGATGTGTGCGTCCCGATCGAGCCGAGAACTGTAGAAGCCGGTGTTGGGCCGAGCTTCCACCCATTCAGGCTTCTCCCAGAAGTATCCGTCAACAATCTCAGCCGTTGCTAGGCCCCTCTCGGGGACCGAACACATCGGCCCGGCCGATTCGAGATCGGATTCTGCGCAGGGCACGTAGTTGCAGGCGTAGATGGGACAGTCAGTGGCCGACAAGCCTTCCTGCTCGTCGGCGGAGTCGATAATCTGAACGCCGTTAGTGTAGTCACCGTAGATTTGCTGGCAGGCCTCGATTGGACTCGCCTCAAACTCTCCCGACGAAGCAATACTGAACCTTCGTCCCTCGGCAGCGCAGGCTCGGCTGTGGGGGTCGCGGTCGCAGTCCATCCACCTCGCGTTGCTCGCTTCACTTTGGCAGCGTGAGGACTCCGATGCCGGCATTGTGACGAACCCTAGTGTTACGACCCGGTCGCAAATCCTGCGGTCTCCCCATCTGTCATTGGTGCCGTCGGGACAATCTGTTTCGCAGTCGCGCAAGCCCTCACACACGAGAGTGCCGTCCCGATAGCACATCCAGGTTTGGCAGGAGCCACACGGGGTACCAAGCTCGTGTTCGAGCGCTTCGGAGCCACCACAAATATTCTCGAAGGCGTCTGCGCGGTCCGTCAGGTCCTCATCGCTAGCGTGGTCGTCCCACCAGTCGGAGTCACTGAGTTCAGGAGTGTCTCCTTCATCAGGGGCCAACTCTTCGACTATATCACCGGGTACGTCGATGGCGATCTCCGGCTGGTCGCGCGCCGGGTCTTCCGCACCGTCCAGCTGAGCTTCGTGCTCATCTGTGGGGTCCGTGGCCTCGGTTGGTCGGTCACGCGACAGATCGATTTCAGTGTTTGGGTCAACTGGGCCTGAGTCCAGAGACTGGACGTCGCCCCTGTGCTGGTCGTCAGTGGCTGGCGCATCGCTGCAGGCTTGCCAGGCAATAGCCAAGGCGAGCAGAAGCAGCCTGGGATGGCGACCTTTCAGTTTGAGCAGCTCCCTCACGTTGAGATCATCGGCTCAGCGGAGAGGTTTTGAAAGCGTGTTGGGGAATTTTCTGTGCCGACCGGAGCGATGCGTCCCTCAATCAGTCGGGATGCGGTCGCCACAACTCACTGCTTCAGCCAGCTCGGCGGGCAACTCTGGTGACGGTTCGAGCTGGTCACCTGACGGAATGCCGCCTACCCAAAGACTTGGCAACTCGGCCGTTTCTGGGTCGCGAACTGTGTACCAAAGACGCTCGCCGCTGTCGTCGACGTCGGCTAAGGCGATCGTCTGCGATGCCAGTGTGATGCCCCTTCCGTTTGCGGGATCAATCAGTCTAAGCGTCGAAGCAGAGGCCGAGATGTCGTGTTCGTCTCGGGTGGAGTAGCGCAGGAGCAATGCGTCCTGTGTCTCAAAGACAGCCACGCTCCAGAAGCCCGACTCCCACGCATCGAGCACATCGCCCTGAGAGGACAGGAGAAAAGCCGCTCTCGGAGTGGGTTCGCCCGGCATGTAGTCAGCTAGGCTGGTTGTCCATATCGCTGCGCCGCCGCTTCCGATCCATTCGGGCTCGGGATGTTGGCCTGTCTCACATGAAATGACCCCCTGTTCCAGATTGTGTAGGGCGACACCGTTCTCGGTCGGGTAGGTCAAGACAGTCTCAGACCCTCGGGTGGTTGCGAGCACAAAATAGGGCGTGGGGGAGCCTCCTGCGATTCGTGTTCGGCTTCCGTCGGCGAAGTCCAACAGCGCAATCGACTCGGTGCGATAGGCACCTTCGGTGTCCGCTTGGCCGATGATCGCGCCTGAACCATCTTCTAGAAGGTGAATGACGGTGGTTTGTTGGTAGGTGACGAAGTTGAAGTCAGGGTCCGCAATCGCCGCCTCGAAGTTCCCCAGATTCACGGACGCAACATGTCCGGCAGCTTGCTCGACGTCGATCCAGTAGTCGACGTCTTGATAGCCGCCGTGTTCGACTTCACCCAGTCGCTCGCGACTGACCAGATTGTAAGGTCGTGCCCAGCTGCGACCGCAATAGGTATCACCGCACATCTCGGCTCGGCTGAAGACATGGGTCAGCAGTGTACCATCGCGGCTAGTGTAGATGATGTTGGAGACTTCTTCCTCTTGAGTCTGTGGCTCAACCAGTGAGAACAGGTCAGCTACGGTCCCGGTGTTGAGGTTGGCGACCCGCGCCGTACCGCCTTCGGTGGTGTAGACCAGCGTCGGGCCAGTTTCCTCGCCAAACGTTCGTCGGCAATCCGACACGTCGGTCGCCAGCGAGGTAGTTTCGCCGTGCTCGAGAAGGTGCAGTTCCGCACCACCGCAGGCGTAGAGTGCAGAACCACCCTCAACCGTTCTGAACCCGTAGCCAAAGGTGTTGATACTCGTCTCGATTGAGTAGTCAGTGGCGTTTCCCGTCTCGAGATCGATCCGTGAAACCGTCACCGCCTCCTCATCACCTACCAGAACCGCCAGGTCATCGCCGTGTGGGGAAAAATGCATGCTGATGACGTCGTGGCCGATGTTGAGCGGATCGTCGCCTAGAGAGGGCTCGAGTAACCAACCCGTTCCATCCTCGTCGCGGTAGACCAGGTGTCCACAAGGCCCGAATTCGACGTTGGATGCGTGATCGGCGACCTGATAGAGAGTCGCAATATCCCGTGTATTCTGACCACACTCAAAAGGAGCAACCTCGAAGTCCCATACCAGGTCGTCGCTACCTTCTTCGACTGAGGCAGCGGGGTCATCACCGCAGGCCGAAAGGGCTACGAACAGAACCAAGAGAACCATTTGTTTAATTCGTTTCATTGCATTCACCACAATCTGCAGTCTGCCGGTACCCTGCTTCAATCATAGGCTGAGAAACCGGAGTAACAACCTCTAATCGGCCCCTAGGCCGTCTTTCCGTATTCGCTCAGAATACACCTGCCGGCCCGGGAAGGGTCCCGTCCGGCGCCTCGCTTCGCTCGTCGCCGATTCCGGGCGATCGCAGGCTTCGCCTGCTTGCCA
>CAZDBH010000409.1:4751-7927 GCA_964503485.1 uncultured Bradymonadales bacterium
CCCCTCCACAGGGAATGGAAGGGGTGGATGATCCTGATCCCGGCGATGACATCCCCCAAGAAGTCGCGACACGCTTAGGGAAGCCGTCAATATTTGGATACGTTACCATGGTTACGTTTGCCGGGGGTGGGGGGTGGCGGTTGTGAGCGCCGCTAGCGAAGGCCGAACGCCCGTAGCGGTTGCGAGTGGTGCCCTCGCCCCGGTACTGTGAGGTCTCTTCTCAACCAGACGGAGTTCTCACGATGAAAGTAGCTTTGGCTCTAGTCGGCCTTTCGACGGCGTTCCTGTGCTTGGCAAACCCCGTTGTTGGCCAAGACGACCCCACATCAGAACCGGCTTCATTGCCAAGTAGCGAAGCAACGTCGCGACCCAGTGTCGAGGCTCTGGCGTTCGATGGGACGCCATTGCTGGCTATTGGGCTGGCCGGCGGCCCGGTCGATGCCAGTCAGTATGGTGAGGGCTGTGTGGGTATGGTGGGGGAGATGCCCAACTTCGTGTTTACGTCGAATGGACGCCTTCCGGACCTTCTGGTCCAGGGCAATGAGTTTGATCTGACGATTGTCATCGTGGGTCCTGAGCACACGTACTGCCAGGACGATCGCAGCTCACGCAGCACGGACCCATTTGTGAATATCTGGTCGCATTTCGACGAGTACGACCAGTGGGAGTTGCAGATATTCATCGGCACCAAAGACGGTCAAATGCATCCCTTCACGTTGACGGTCGAGGATGGTGCTGGCTGAGGGCTGTCATTTGACAGCGATCACGATTTTGCCTCTGGCCCTACCCGTCTCACTGTAACGGTGCGCTTCAGCGACTTCTTCGAGTGGGAAGACCTTGTCGACTACCGCTCGAATCTTCTCTCCTTCGATCAGGCGGGTGATTTCGGCGAGGTGCTCTGAATTCGCCTTGCGAAGGACGTACTGAACGCGTTGACCACGGATCAATCTGGTCGAAATGATGAAGCCGACCAGTTTGGCGATGGCGACCATGGAGCCCAGATTGGGACCAAAACGTTTTGTTTCCTGTGGGATGCCACCGACGATCGTGGGCATTCGGCCACCTCGCTTGAGTACCTTCCGCATATTGTTCCTGTCGGCCCCACCCAGATTATCCATGACGACGTCGAAGTCTTTGGGACGCTCATGGACGTTCTCGGCGGTGTAGTCGATCACGTGATCGGCACCCAGCGAGGTCACCAGCTCGGTGTTTCGCGCGCTGCACGTTGCGGAGACGTTGGCGCCCAGAGCCTTTGCGAGTTGGATCGCAAAACTCCCGACCCCGCCCGACCCGGCTAGAATGAGAATTCTCTCGTCTGCCTTCAGCTTCGCCTTTGTGACTAGGCACTGGTATGCCGTTAGACCCACCAGCGGGATTGTCGCCGCCTCCTGGTGAGTTAGATTGGTCGGCTTGTGCGCTAACTCTGATTCGGCCACCATCGTGAATTCGGCGTAGGTGCCGTTCCGTTTGAAGTTGGGTGAGCTGTAGACTTCATCCCCAGCCTTGAAGCGGGTCACCTCACTTCCGACCTCCGACACCACCCCGGAGAGGTCGAGTCCAAGTACGTGGGGTAGCTTGTAGCGAATTATACCTCGTTGAACGCCGGAGCGAATCTTCCAGTCGATCGGGTTCACGCTGGCCGCGTGGACCTCGACCAAGACGTCCTTTGGTCCGACTTTGGGAACGGGTATGTCGTCCATCTGGAACACATCCGGTGGGCCGTATTGGTTGATTCGGGCTGCTTTCAATTTGGCTCCTGGTCTGAACGTGACAGAGGTTTGTGCGGCTCATCGGGGTGAAATTCTTTTCACTGCCGCGGTCGTCTCGGTCGCCCTAGTCTTAACCTGGCACGAGGGCAATGGCCAAAGGAGACGACCGTTGACTCCACAAGTTCGCATCTTCTCTTGGTTACTCGCCTTCTCGTCGCCTCCGATCAGGGCGACACCACCGACTGAACTTACCTCGACCGTCGCTGACGCTGCGTCGGGTTCGGCCTGCCGCAACGGCACTGTACACGTAGCGGATGAACCCGCCAACGCTTGGCAATACTGGTACGCTCCGGGTTCGCTTGCGTGTAAATGAGACTTGCCCCCCCCCCGTGAGGGCGGAGTGAGCGTAGCGAGCGACGGCCGATCCAGGATTGCGAGCAAATGATGCCGAGTGATGGTTCGTAGTAGCCGGCAAGTCGGCAGCTAGGAGCGGTGTCTTACCAGCCCCAGGGCCCTTCCTGAACCATACCCTGTGTGTCCAGCTGAGGATTTTCGAGCAGCGCTTGGGCCGTCTTCTCAGCAAGCGTCTGGTACACGCTCCGTTCTGAAGTCGCTTCGATACCACCGAGGTCGTCGTAGACGACCACTTCTTTGCCATCTTCAACTATGAAGAAATAACTACCGCACGCGCTGGCCGCGGCTGTGAGTGCAATGAGGGTGAAGGAAAGGGACAGCAGGAAGGTGAGTGTTCTGAGTTTCATCTGAGTCTCCGTCGTTGTTGCTCTCAGAGAAACGACACAGACTCATAATAGTTCCACGAAATGCGGACCTGAGCCGGCATCCTGCCAACTCATTTAGTTTCGACTTGTTTTCCGGAGCACTCTGGACCAGACTCCGCGAAATGACAGCGAAAAAAAACTACAGAAGATCCGTCAGGCTCGCACTGGCGGTAACCGTATTGCTCCTCTCGGGGTGTGGCGATCCTGAAAACTCGGCTCCCGCTGGAACCGACGCAGATACGACCACAGATTCCGCTCTGGGCGACAGCGTCTCCGATTTGGCCGAGGATTCACCGGCCGATACAACTGACAGTGTGGAAGACGGTAGCGATGACTTGGCTGATGACGCCAATTCCGATCAAGCTGGCGACGAGGCGGACACAGAACCCGATGTCGACGAGGACTCGGCCGAACCCGATGTCGAGGACATTAGTGAAGACGAGACCGAGGACACCGCTCCAGACGAGGCCAGTGACGTGGCGCCTTCGGATGCCGAGTCCGACGAGACCTCCGATCTCGTCCCCGAGGTCGAAGACTCGTCAGAAGATACGGTCGACGCTGGGGGCCCAGTTCTACCGTCTATCCTCAATTTGTCACCGGCAAGCGAGGAACATGCTTCCGAGCTGGTCGAACGAGCACTAGGAGCCTGTCGCGCATAGCGCTCCAGGCTCCGCCATTGGCTTTTAGC
>CAZDBH010000410.1:0-7910 GCA_964503485.1 uncultured Bradymonadales bacterium
TAAAAGCTAACGGCTGGAGTCCGGGGCGTTATACGCGACGGGCTCCTAGGCCGTCGAGAACCTCTTTGGCCGCTTTGGGGGACATGCCCATGCGAGCCGCAACCTTTCCGAGCCCAGACGGTTTGACTGGCAAGCGGGAGGCGAACCGGGCCTCTTCTTCCGAAAAGACGATTTCGAGGACGTCCTTCCACCCTTTCCAAGCCGTGGGGTCTGTCGGCTCGGGCATGCTCACCTGCGTGGCATCAAACCGCTTCAGCAAAGCTCGGTACTCATCTTTGATGTGGCCGTGGTGTCCCATGAATACCCCCCCTTCTGGCGCCAGCGCCTCGGTATTTCGGTTTCTAGCGCCCCCAACCTTGTTCGAACAACAGTGTGGAGCGCTGTGGTTATCAAGACCTAGATGTAAAGATATCTCTCGTGCTGTGCAAGAAGAGAATCGGAGACTGGGCGCAGCTGGTCGACTGGAGGCCGCGATTCAGAGACGATTGCAATTGCGCCAAGATTGGGGAACAAAGCATGGTCATCGTCCGTTGGCAAAACGGTTGGCGGAGAAGTCGTTTATGAACAGACAATACTCTTGGACACGCGCGCTTCTGACTTCGGTTATGGCCGTCGCGTTGTTGTTTTGGTGGCAGGTTGACGATGGTGGTCTCGAGGTGCCTCCTGCAGCAGCTCAACCGGGCCCCACGCCAGCTGCGACGAGACTGGCTCTTTCATTTCCCTTCCACGGAGACACGGTCAGCTTGGCCTGGTCGCCGGACGGACAGCGCCTAGCCTTCAACTCGGCGTGGGGTTACTACCCCAGCGGATCGGGTCCAGAGCAGGGCGTCTGGGTCTACGAACGCGATTCCGAATCGACCCGCAGACTGCATACAGAGCAGCGATATCATCCGACTTGGCTGGGAAACGAGCGAATCGCCACGGCATGTTCGCCCTATGAGACGTGTACCGAGGGAATCATGCTCACCGATATGAGCGGCACCTCGACCCTCGCTCTTGCCGTCAGCGCATACCACACCGCGGCGGCCAGCGATGATGAGCTGATCTTCTACAATGGATTTCAGGGTTACACCGGGTGGAATCGCTTGACCCTGAGCAGCTCCGCACGCGCAACCGAGATTTCGGGCAACTGCTCGTGGGAGCCACCACCAGAGATGGTTCAGGACCAGTGTCTTCAACAAGTAGGTGACCTCTCAATCGCCGTGGATGCCTCGACCGGGCTATGGGGTAGGTTGGGCGAATCTGATCCGTTTTTGATCGATGGTAGTCCCGCGTTCAACTACGGCAGCGACGCCTGGGATTGCTCCCGCAGTCACAGCGGTCCCGTCCAGGCTTGTTTGGCTCCTGACGGGGGCCAAGTCGCCTACGTAGCGCAGCAAAGCACCGGCCTCGAGCTCCGCGTGATCGCGCTGCCGAGCGAGCTCGAGCTGGCTGCCTCGCCACCTGTGGGCAACAGTCATGCAGTGGCCCTATTCGAGCGACCCGAGGCGCCAGTCGCGCCCGATCCATTCGCAGCAAGTCCGCTGATCGTTCCTGCGGGCTCTCCCATGGAGCTCGTCACTCGACCGACTGCTGATTTTACCTCGGTCTACCGGGCATTCGATTTCTTCGGCGACTCACCGTCGGTGGCCTGGTCGCCAGACGGATCACGCTTGGCGCTGAGTGCGGCCTATCATTACTCCAACCCAGGGTTTGCCACTCCACAGCAGCTGGGCCTCTTTCTCGTCAACTCGTCAGACTCGACGGTGAGCCAGCTCACGAGTGAGACCCGATACCATCCCGCTTGGGCCGGGAATGACCGGATCGCCACGTCGTGCCCCGAGTTCAACGATTGCACACCGGGAATGACGGTCTTCGACTTGGCGGCAGCAACCGTTCAGCAAGTGATGGACTCTGGAATCGGTCACACCGCCGCCTCGACAGATGGCGGCGTCATGTACGTCGACGCATACACTGCCGGATGGATGGAACGTGATCTGGATGCGAACAGCAGTGCAAATGTATCCAGCGGTGCTTGTGCCTGGGAGCCCCCGCCCGAACGGCACGCCGACCAATGTGTTCAAGAAGTGGGAGATGTTCGAGTCTGGGCCCAAGCACCGACTGGCATGTATATGCAGATCGCGGGTGACCAGCCGGTACGAATCGACCCAACCCCGCCCTACATTTTTGAGGTTGCCGACGGCTGGGGCTGCAGTCAGCAGACCCACAACGGGCCCGTCCAACCCTGTCTGTCGCCCGATGGCTCGAAGGTAGCCTATGTGACACGCAGCGCCACGGGTCTATCGCTGCACTTGCACGAGATTCCTCGCTAGGCGCATGATTCCCAACAGAATGCTCATCAGGCACAAACAACACCGATGCTGAATTCCGTTCGCCTGGCGGTCATCGTCGCGAGCACCGTTTTGGTTGCCCACGTGACGTGGATTGATCGGCTCAACGTTACCAAGCTCACGGTTGGTGCAATCGCGACCACACTCGCGGTTGTGCTGCTGCTGGCTCGAAAGAGAATGACCCCGGTGGGTCCCCTCTGGGCCTTGTCCGCCGGCATCCTGTTGTTGGCGTTGGTTCTGTTTCCTGAGTTTGTATGGTCTCGAGTAGAGGGCTGGTCGCCGCTCGTTGTCGCCGCGGCGCTGTTTTCGCTAGCGGCTGCCAAAGAAGAGCGCAAAGGAACGGTTGTCTTGGCGTGGGTGGGCGGAGGCCTCGCGGCAGTGGGGGTTCTGCAGGCCATTGGGTTCGGGTTGTTCACGAGCCAGGTCCATGTGTTTGCCAGTCAGCGGGTGATGGGGACACTGGGCAACCCGTCCCTCTATGGTATCTGTCTGGCGCTCCTGCTCCCCTTCTGTTTGGCGCGCGCCAAGTCAGGTCTCTTTGCAGCCATATCCTCTCTCGTGGTCATCGCCCTCATTCTCTCTGGAGCGAGGACGGCGTGGGTTATGGTGCTCCCGAGTTTTTGGGTCGCGGCAAAACTGATGCCCTGGCGACGAACCGCGATTGTTGCCCTTGCTGGGATTAGCATTGGGGTCGCCATTGGGGCCGCAACGAACGAAGTCGATCTGACCCAGCGCGTTTCGGATGTGAGTTCATCTCGGGGCACCGCTGCAGGCCGGTTGTATCTGTGGCGCGTCAATCTCAACCTGGTCATCGAGGCTGGTCCCTTTGGGGGCGGACCGGGTGCCTTCCAGCAGCGTTGGCCTCACGCACAGGGTGAGTATCTAGCCGACCACCCACCTGATCGGCATTTCTACTCAGACATTCGGCACGCTCACGCTGACCTCGTCGAAGTAGCCGTCGATTGGGGCTGGTTCGGGCTCATTCTGTTCGCAATCGGGGTGGTGCGCCTTCTGCGTTCCAAAGATTCGGCGGCAGAGTCCCCCGCCACGACCGCAGCACGAGGGGCGGTTGCCGCGGCGTTAGTAGGTGGCCTGGGATCATCGATTCTCTTTCAGCCACCGTCACTGTTTGTGGCAGCGGTAGCAGCCGGCTTGGTCTGGTCAGCTCAGCGCGGAGACGCTCCCGAGCCTCACTGGCGCTGGTCGGTGGTCTGCTTGCTGTCTCTAGTGACGACGAGCGTCGTCGTCGGTCGCCACGCCCAGTCGGAGCTCCTTCGAACCGAGGGTCTAAAGGCGAGTGTGGCCAGCGATGACATCGGCTCGAGCGGCCACGCCTGCCGAGCCGCTGAAGTGCAATCGGAAAACCCACTAGCCTTAGCCATGTGTGCGATGTCCTTGGTCGACAGCAGGCCGGACAAGGCTCTGGTTCATGCGGAACACGCCGCACGCCTGTTGCCGACCGCCGAGGTCTACGCTCTGATCAGTTTTGCCGCCCAGGAGGCGGGTGACGAGGAGCGGGCAAGCGAGGCGCTCTCACTGTCCCTCTGGCTGCGCGGGAATTAGCCACCTCGAGCCAATTTCTTAGCTTACTGTACACAGTAGCGACTATTTGCAATGCGGCCACGCTTTGGCATAGTACCCCCGATCAACAGGCGAAAGGAGATCAGCGGATGCGAGCACAACTCTTGCGGTGGAACGTTCTGTGTCTTTTTGTTGTCGCGGCTTTGGCCGCCTGCTCTAGCTCGACGAGTGGAGGTGGTGATGACAGCGACGCGGATGCCACCGTTCTCGGTGATTCGGCTGAAGAAGACGGTGATGCGACGCTCCAAGCCGACAGCGGCGACACCGGAAACGACGAAGGCGACCAAGGCGCTGATCAAGATGCCCAGGCCGACGGCGAGGAGGACTCGGCGGAGACCGAAGAGGACTTGGGTGAAGGCCAAGACAACGTCGAGCTCACATGGGTGACGCTAGGTATCGACGGAGGTTCCTCCTACCAGAACGTGATGGGTTGGGAGCAGGGAGAGGAGCCGATAACCGTAATCGAAGGCGAAGTAAGGTGGTACCAGTGGTCTCCCAATGGCGAACTCATCCTCTACGAGGACGGCGACAACCGAGAGCTGAAGGTCTACGACGTGGCCGACGATACGACCCACGAGACCGGATTCAGCGGCGTGGCCACGCCCCTGTGGTCACCAAACAGCGGACAGATCGCGTTCATGACTGGCATCGGAGGGGGTGGAACAGTCGAGGTCCACGCTCTGGATTGGGATGATACCGAAAGCACCGTGGTCGATAGTATGGACTCGCCCCAATTCGCAGCCCACCTGCGTTGGTCTCCCAACAGCGAAATGCTGGCCTACACGATTCTGAGCACGACCACGTTGAGCAATCTGTTCGTAGCAGACATCGACGAGGGAACGACCGAGCAGATCAACCCGGATCCCACCGGAACGACCCGCGGCGGAGTCACGCAGTTGACCTGGGCACCGGGCAGCGATGCGATCGCCTATACCTCCCGCCAGACGGAGGTCGAAGGAAGTGACCTCTACATCGCGACCTTGGGTTCGTCGAGTGCGCCGCTCAAGCTCACCGATCTGGGTGCGGACGGGAGTGCGTGGATGCCCACTTTCAACGCGGCCGGAGACACCATCTGGTTTGTCGGAACCGTCGCCAACAACGAGCAGCGCGCGGTGTTCACGGTGCCGGCCGACACCGCAGCCCCGGTTCAGCTCAGCCAGATTTTCGAGGCTGTGATCGAGCTGGCGTTGGCACCCGGTGAAGACCAAGTGTCTTTTCTTGGGGCGGCCAGCGACCAAACCCAGCTCTACATCGCCGATCCAGATACAGCAAATCAGACCCTCACACCCGTGAACGGGGCGCTGGGAAGCGACGGTTATGTCGGCTTCCCGGACTGGCAGCCCGCTGGCGACAAGATTTCTTACTTCGGTGAGGTCGACCGGGTCGGTTTCATCGATGCCTACGTCTACGATTCCGATGGGGCGGGCACGGCTTGGCTCTCAGAAGATATCGGTAGCACCGCCTTTGCAGTACCAGGGACCGATCGGGCAGACTCCGCCTGGTCGTCCAGCGGCGGACACATCGCCTTTGTCGTCGTCGATCCAGCAGGCGGCGTAGGGAACGTCCACAGCGTGAACGTGGCTCCCCACGACGGCGATCCGGTTCAGGTCTTTCAGGGTGGATCCACCAATCAGCTCGAGTGGCGCCCCGACACGGATTGATCCGATAACTCGGAATTCTGAGGACGCATCAGGGCGCTGTAGGAGTCGTGTGTGGTTGCGTTTCTGTCGACACCGGACACACACCCGAGACACAGGAGGCTGAGTAAATCGGGCCAGTCTCGTCGGCAAAAACTGGCGGGCAAACCATCTCACAGCCTGCGCCCGGCCCGTACCGCTCGACACACGACGCAGAGCTCGTGTTGACCGCAAACCGCGTGGAGGAGCAGCATCCGCTCACCCTGACGATGGTGCAATCGCTGTCCTCAACGCAGGATGTCGCACTCTCGGGCAGACTGTGACCTCTGAGAACTGTCCCTGTGCAAACGGGCTCGGGCTCGGGTTCCTGGGCCGAGGCACTCGTGAGCGCGAGCAACAGGGCGATCAATACGAATACGAGTTGCGAAGTTCGATACATCGTGTCCTCTAGGTTGTTAGAGCCGCCCGTCCCATCGCCGTCGGCCCAATTCACTGCGGGCTTTTCAACGTGCAAGGCACCGTTTTCGGTCTCAGGATCTCCGCCATCATTCCAGGCACAGCAGAAGAGGGCAATCTTCGTCTCCTTTCCTACAGTGGACGGGTGCGCTGTAGTCTGCCGAACCAAGCTCCCAACAACCCTGTAGTGACTAATGAAGTACAAGATGACTGGGGGACGACCCGGTTGGCATATTCGGGACCCAATGGTCAGTTTTATTCAATGAGTCGGCCCTTCCTGCCGATAGGACACACAAGGCAAGTAACAACTAACAAACCAACAGAACCCGGGCGCACGCATCGGCTTTGGCGGATGTAGTGCGCCCTCGTCGGGAGGAATGCATGATCCGATCGCCGTCCAAGAGTTTCCGTCGTATTGGACTTCTATTGGCCTTTCTGCTCGTCACCGGCGGCCTGATCGCGTGTGGCGGCAACGGTGAGACCGGCAGCGATTCCGATAGTTCGGCCGTCTCGACCACCGATCTTCCGGACAACCCAGACGATACGGAAGCGCCCGAGAATCCAGATACCGAAAACCCGGATGACCCGCCCGCCACTGTCAGTCTCTCAGAGCTGACGGCAGCACTCGCTGGGGTTCACATTCAGATGGAGTCAACAACCTACGCCCTCACGGGTGGTGTGGTCACGACGACAACCCAGTCCACCAGTTCGCAATGGAACCTTGTAGGAGGCATGTGATGAGGAGAACGAGTCTAGCAACACTGGTTTGTGTAGGAGTTCTTGGCCTAGCCGGGACATCACTTGCTGGGGACGTCCCCACCCAGTTTTCCTTCATGGGATTTCTTTCGACAGCAGATGGACCGTTCGTCGGGTCCGTCGACGTACAAGCAGCGCTGTTCGATGTACGGGAAGACGGTGAATCCCTCTGGGAGGAGGACTTCAGTTCGGTCGACGTCTATCAAGGTGCCTTTTCCCTGCCGTTGGGGGCGGGTGAGGCCTTCGATACAAACTGGTTCAACAGCGAGGGCGATCTCTACCTCGAGTTGACAATTGACGGCGAGACGTTGTCACCCCGCAGCTTGATCGCGGCAGTCCCCTACTCCCACCAAAGTCAGCGGGCGGTCGACGCCCTCAACCCCAATGGTGTGGTTGTTGGTGACGGTCTGGAAGTCATCAGTGCCGAGGGCCAATGGCTCGGTCAACCGATTATTCCAGAAGGAGAGGATAACGCGAGCGAGGAAGAGGTCGCGGCGCTGGAGCGTACGATCACTGGACTCGAAGCGGAACTGGAAACGATGCGCTCGTCCTTTGAAGGTCGGCTGGCTGCACTCGAGAACACAACGGCTCAGAACGGAGCGTCGATTCGCGGAAACGCGGGCGTGATCGCCTCCAACACCTCAGCAGTCGACGCGAACAACACAACCATCGGCGACTTGGGACGGACCGCTAGCGCCCTGGATGGGCGGGTAGACGATCTCGAAACCCTCACAGCATCGATGTCGTTGGGTGACAATACGCTCACGATTACCGACACCGCTGTTGTGTTGGCGACGACAGACGGTTCCAGTACGGGTGGCACCCTCGAGGGTGAGATCAGTTGGGAAAACGTCGCCGACAAGCCCGCTGGCTTCGCCGACAATACCGACGATATCTCGTCTAACGAGCTTTCTGAGAGCTTGAGCCGGGACGTCGACGCGCTCCGCACCCAGGTGGAAAGCCTAGTCACCGAGGCGGTGCGAACGAGCGATATTGAGGATGTCGTGAGGACTCCAGACATCTCCCAATTCCTGCGGGAGACTGATCTGACCAGGGTCTCAGTCGAACGCTTCCCGGCTGGGTTAGTAACTACCGGCAACATCGCGGATCGATTGCCGGAAGTCGTCGTCACCGACAGCAACATCGCGGA
>CAZDBH010000411.1:0-7897 GCA_964503485.1 uncultured Bradymonadales bacterium
CAAATCTGGTGGGCGCCGCATATTCGCCCAGCTGCCCGTGACTCCCGTTGACCGCAGTGAGATGCAGCGAACCGAATTGACACAGTGGCGAAGCAGGTTCCTAATGGAGGAATCGAGGGAATTCGATCTGACGGCTTCTCGTTACGGGTCTCTATGACGCTCAACCCCAAAGTCCTGCTCGTCTGTTTCGCGATTTTGATCGCGGGACTCGGACTCTTCACGGTCCTTCAGCCCGATCCTCTCGAGCCGGTGGCCGCTATCGATGCGCTGATAGACGAAGGCGTTCGGGCACTCGAGGATGGCGACACAGGGGACGTGATGGATCTGGTCAGCGACAGCTTTCGAGGTCAGATTCGCGGATCGCAGGAGCTCGACCGAGAGCGGCTTTCAACGTATCTAACGGCTCAGTCTCTGCGCGGAGGGATCGACGTCAGAATCGTGTCACGCGACATTCAGTTGGTCGATGGCGTGAGCGCGACGGCCACATTGGCAGTCGTTGGGACCCGCGGTGGGGTGACCGGTGCTCTGGGTGGCGACGTCGACACCATGGGCGTCGAGCTTCGTCTGTCACTCGAAGGCGGCGACTGGAAGATCGTCGAGGCGCGGGAAACTAGCCTGTCCGATAGTCTGCTGTAGTCAGCTCACCAACCGTTCAGCCGGCCTTCTCACACACCAACCCATACATGAGAGGAAACGGTGCAACATCCTCGGGCAGGACGAAGCGATTGCCCTCGATTGGCGTCATTCGCGAATAGGATTTGTACCCGTTGATGTAGTCGTATTCTTTGAACTGCGCGAGCCGTAGGCCGGCTTGGAGAAGCGCATTGATGATTTCACCGACACCCCAGAAAAACTCGAAATCGACGTGGGGATTCTCAAAGGGCTCTGTTGCCTGACCCGGCGTAGCGCCGTGCAACAAACCAGTCTCAGAAGCAGCAACGTAGTCGCCAACACCCTCGAATTCCACGGGATGTCCGGCCGACGAATAGGGGTACACGTGCCGCAGTTCCTCGTCGAACATCCCCAAGACCGGGTGGAATTCGACCAGAACGAAACGGCCACCGTCTGCAAGAAGGCCTGACAGCCCGTCGGCCCACGCAGACAAATCTGACATCCAAGGCATGACTCCATAGGAGGCAAAAATCAGATCGAAGGTCTGCCCGCGTTGTTTGGCCGCCCGCAACCAGTCCACCAGGTTGGCCCGGTGAAACTCGGCGGGGATGCCGCTGTCCTTTGACAGCCTGCGGGCGAACTCGATCGCCTCGTCGCAGATGTCGACGCCGACCACGTTGGCGCCACGGTGAGCGAGGCTGAGTGAGTCCTGGCCCGCGTTACACTGAAGATGCAGCAAGCTACGACCTTCGAGTGAACCCAGCAACTCCACCTCGTCGGGAAAGAGGGTATCGCCGCCCTTTCGGAAAAAAGCGGCCTGATCGCCCTTGTGCTGGTTGTGGGCACGAGTTGCCGCGTTCCAGCTCTTGCGGTTCTGCTCGTGGACCTCTCGGTGGTCTATGGTGCTCATCTGCCTCTCGCGTGTCTCAGTTGAGGTCAGTCGTGTTCAGATTTGGACCGTATCCGCCGGATCGTTCCGGCCCACTGATTTCATGTGTTCCGCGGGATGGTAACCCAAGTTGGCGTGCTCGTCATCGGTTGGGTTGCTGGAAGGGTAGCATCCCATCCCACACGAATGCAGGATGGGATGCCTCATAGCGTGGTCCTCAAACGAGAACCAGCTATGGCGACCGACTGGGCTAGTCGTCGAACTCGTAGTCCATGTCGAGGTCGGCATTGAGTGTCGCCTCGATGACGTCCCAGACATAGCTCGGGTTGTGAACGCCATTACTACCGTCAGCGTGAACGAGCATGTAGTTCCACAGCGCTAAAGCAAACCCATTGGTTGTCCCAAAGACCGCGTCACCACCTTCAGTCAGCTGAATTTCCGAGAGCGCGAGATGGGAGTAGTGGGTACCCTCAACGTCGATATCGATAAACATCGCGCCGTGGTACTCGCCAAAGTGGAAATCAGTGACGTCATCACCGGCTCCGACCTCTACGTTGCCGTCATCGGTTTCAATCCAGAAGGCCATGCCGTCGAGTTTCGCTCCGCCATATTCGACTAGATAGAGCTCGAGACCGTGCAGCGCATTCTCGACATTCGCTTGGAACGCGGCTCCGTCGAGGTCGCCATGGCAACTCCCGCAGATGCCAGGGTCGGCAGTGAAGGTGTGATTGGTACCCGAGAGGTTGTAGCTGAGGTCTTCGGGCGGAGGTGTTACTTCCATGTGGCAAGTGGCGCATGTGTCACCGAGGTTGCCGTGAGCCGACCGTTGTCCCTCTTCGACGAAGTACGCATTGTAGCCGAGGAAGACATCGCCTTCCGCTCCGGCGTGAGGCCCACTATATCGTGAGTTCAGTGGCGCATCACCTCGGTTGCCTCGTCGGGTGTTGTGGCACGTAACGCAAATCGCACCTCTACCCATGCCGACCCCGTCGAACCCTCCGAGGAGATCGAGAGTGTTACCTGCGACTCGAACTGTTGAGGTATTGGGCTCGTACGCTTTATCGCCTTGCGTGTGTGGATCGTGGCATGCCACGCATGAGATCGGGTTGGCATCACCTACGTAGACATCTTCGCCATCGTCGTCGAGGACTTGGGCTCCGTCGACGATGAGCGGTCGACGCCACCACATGTCTTCGAGTGCCAGATCCTCGGCTGGGTCTGCGCCATCGGCAATGTTGCTGAGCCACAGGACAAACCCTTCAGCTGTGTGACACTTGGCGCAACTGCCGCTGACGGCGCGTTCCCCGCTGCTGTAGCGTTGTGTACCGTGGCCACTGCCCAGCCATTGCTGGTAGCGAGCATGACGCAGAGGCTCTCCGTGGCAGGTTGCACACACATCAGACGAGTAGCTTACCCGGGTCTCACTGTGGGCGTCGTCGAGTGCCAGCTCACCCATAGCGGCATGACCTGCGCCATTCGGCCCGTGACAGTTCTCGCACTGGATATTCGAGAGCATGGCGGTGTCTTCAGCAGCCGTGAACATGCCCTCGTAGGTTCCAATGTCTCCGTGGGACGGCGGTGTCCAGCCATCCGCTTCGGCAGCTTCGTCCCAGCCACCGTTGTCTACCGCGGGATTGTATCCGACGGTGTGACAATCAGCGCAGTAGGTGCGCCAATGGCCGCTGGGGTTGTCGATGTTTTGAGTGAAGATGCCGGCGTGACCGCTCATACGCCAGTCATCGAACTGGGAGATCATCCCTTCGAGCATCGAGTCGTGACATCCGGTGCAGGCCGTATTGGCGACCGGGCGGACCACGCCATCAATCGTCTCGACACCCTGGATAGCTCCAGCGCTGTACTCGCCTGCTCGAATCATCAGTGTATGGGCTAGAGCGCCGTCGTCGGTCGTGATAGCGACCTCGAGCTTGTACCAACCCTCGTCCGCGGGGGTGAAGACCGGGTATCGCGAAGTGGTCGAATCGAGGGTCACGTCGGATGCGAAGCTTCCTCCGAAGGCGACGTCGTACTTGGCCGTCCAGGCATAGGCTGTTCCTTCTTCGGCTTGTAAGAAAACCGGGAGGCCGACTGGCACATTGTGGGTACCGGCAGCCCAAGCGAGATCGATGCCTACTGTGAGCCCGACACTGTCAACGTAGACCACACCATTGCTGTCGGTGACTGCCACCTCGATTTCAACGTGTTCCGCTTCTTCGAGCGCGAACGGGTTGATACCCATCACCATGGTGCGATTGGGTTCCAGCAGGGCGTGAGCCAGCTCGGCCTTGAACGCCTCGAGGTCACCGAAGGTCACTGTGGCGGTTGCGGTGGTTTCATCTGCAATATCGGCCACTGTTACGCCAGCGGTCTGTGCCCACGCAATGCCAGCGACAGTCGCTCCATCGAGGGCGGTGAATTCCACCGACAACGCTTTAGAGCCGTCGGGAGCCAGGTCACCGGCTTCGGCGACTGTAATCTCCAGAACGCCTGTTCCTACAGCTTCCAACACCACGTCCACATCGGGCGTTGCGTCACCCACCAGGACCGAGACGGTCATTGCGGTGTCCATGTAGTTGTCCAGCGAGAACGTCACCTCATAATAACCAACGGGAAGCTCGAGCGAATAGTCGCCGGAACCGTCCGTCATCACCGCATCCGCCACGGCGGGCATCACCGACACAGAGACATCCTCGAGTGCGCCATCCGTCAGATCGCTGGTTACGTTTCCTGCCAACATGCCAGTAGACGCCCCGGGAACACCCTGCTCGCCTTGTTCGCCAGCTTCGCCTTGTTCGCCAGCTTCGCCTTGTTCGCCAGCTTCGCCAGCTTCGCCAGCTTCGCCTTGTTCGCCAGCTTCACCTTGTTCGCCAGCTTCACCTTGTTCGCCAGCTTCGCCAGCTTCGCCGGCTTCTCCGGCTTCACCGGCTTCACCGGCCTCACCCGCGGGGCCTGCCTCACCCGCGGGGCCTGCCTCTCCGGCAGGCCCAGTTTCTCCAATCGGGCCTTCACAGCCCCACAGTAAACAGGCTGCAAAAAGCAGCGCTAACGTTTTTGGAATCGGTCGCCGGAATCTCATAGGACCTCCATAGGCGGTGTTTTACCTATCTACCCTCGAATCCTATCAGCGGGTCAGAACCGCTCTCCACCTGCTGAAACGCAAGACAGAGTCACCTTCTCTTACTGGACGATTCGGGGCAATCGAGTACTTTAATGAGAAATTCACCTATCTTTCTCTAGTTGCACCGGTAAGTTTCCTGAGTCGCCTCGGGAAAAGTGCGTAATCCACGTCCGAGGAGTGCCTAGGTGCAAACCGTAAGACCGTTTGCTCCTTTTCATATTGACTTCAGGCGGGTAGTAAATAGGGTGCTGCGAGCTGGCATGGAGTGTTCCGTGAGAGGTAGCAACACGACCTCGATTCGAGTAAGGCCGACTAGAAGCCTCTATTTTCGTTCGGGGATCTATTTGCTTTTCGGCGCCGGTTGCATCCTGTCTCTGGCTTTTGTCCTTGCCGACCGAGTGGTCGACGATCATGTATCCCAATCGCTCGAACACAGCAGCCAGACTGCTCGACGCTACGGCGAGAATTTCGCCCACGACTTTCAAGAAGAGCTCGATCGCTTCGTACCTCCGCTCCGCCGAGTTCTTTCCACGGATCCCGATCTGAGTTCCAGTCTGGATCTTGTTCGAGGGCTGTTGCTGCCACAGACACCAAACAGCCTCTTCTCGGAGGGTGTTTTCGTTCTCGATCGGCACGGGCATACGCGATTTGTGGCGGCAGGGGGGCACCACGACGTGGTTGGAGGGGCCGCTCCGCGGGAACTCCTCGATTTGGCTGTTGAGTCGAGCGCGGCGTGGAGCCGACTGGAAGACGGATCCGGTCAGGCCAACGGCGCCGTTTCAGTGATCGTTCCGATTGCCCACGAGGGCGAGGTTCTCGGCTATTTCGGGGGCATCGCGCCCACCAGCGACCTAATCGGCCTCCTGGCCCTTCGATCCGGGCAGGGTCTTGCCGATCAACAGGCCACCTTGGGTTTGAATGGTGGGTGGCGGGCGGGCTCCCTGGTTGGAGAGAACCCGTCCAGCGCTACATTGTCTTGCCTAGGCGATCGGGACCCAGCGCTTGGAGGGCTGATTTGCGGGAATGATGTGATCGCCTATGCGTCGGCGCCAACCTACGGTGTTGTGATCATTCTCAAGCAGCCGGTCGAGGTTGCATTCGCCAGTGCCTATTCGCTACGAAAACAGCTACTGTGGTTGGCGGCCTTGTTCACAGCGGTTTTTGTTCTGCTTGCGGGCTTGTCCATGATGGCGGTCGTTCGGCCAGTCAGAAATCTAACTCGCTCGCTGAAGACCCTCGAAGAGAGCGATTCCGCTTTTCTAGCCGAAAAATCCCGAGGCGATGAGGTTGGCGCACTGGCACGAGCCATGTCGGGTTGGCACGAGAGAATGGCGGCTAGTGTGGACGAGGCGGATTCAAGCCGAGCAGCCCTCGAACAGGAGGTCGATGCGGCTCGACGACACCTCGAGATACTTCGTTGGGTCTTGGGGCAAGCGACAGATGGAGCGGATCTGATCGAGGTGGTGGATCGGGCGCTGTCCCGAAGTCATATTGTCACGGGTCTGTCTGTAGGCGCCGTCGCGGTGAGGCGGGGTGGCAAGACGGATCATCGGCAAGTCGGTGTTTCCGCACCCAACGCGATGGAAGTCATTGGTCGAGCGCGAGCTGCCGCAACCAGAGCGGATGATGAGGTTGTTGGGAGCGGTGGGATAGCGGGCTGCGTTGACGTCTCCGACCAGGTGTCCGCACACGACCGAGCGCTGAAAACCCTCGCCTATGTAGCCGTATCGGACCTTGCCAGCGGCGTTCATGTCGAGGCAGTCTTTGGCGATGCGGAGGTCAAAACGATCCCTCGTCTTTGGATCGAGTCGTTGGTGAATCACATCGCGTTGTGTCTCGCCAGCGTAGAGCTGAGGGAGGCCGCAGCCGAGCGCCAACTGCTGCAAAAGCAGTACCTTCAGCGCGTGCTGCACGCCCAAGAGGATGAGCGCCGTCGAGTGGCGCGCGATCTCCACGACACGGTGGCGCAAGATCTCGCCGCGCATCGACTCGACATCGAGCGCATCTTGGCGAAACAACCGGAATCGGAGCATAGCGCGACCCTGAAGCGCTTCGAAACGCGGGCGGGAGAGATGCTGGCGACCGTGCGGTCCATCTTGATGAACCTCCGTCTGTCGGTGTTGGAAGAGATGGGCCTCATTGCCGCGATTCGATGGGATCTTGCCCGTGAGCAGGAGAAGCACGGCGTCCGCTGCACCCTGATCGTGGATGGCGAGGACGCCAAGGTCGACTACGATCGGTCGATCCTACTCTTCCGAATCCTGCAAGAATCGGTTCACAACGCGATTGTGCACGGCAAGCCAGAGAACATTTTCGCTACGATCAACGTAAAGACCGATTCGATCGAGCTCCTTGTCGAGGATGATGGCCTAGGGTTCGACCTCGCGGAGATCAAGGGGCCCGGAGCCGATCGCGCAGGGCGCGGGCTCGGAATTTTGGGAATGGAGGAACGCGCTCACCTTCTTCAAGGTGTTCTCGACATTCGAAGTGAGCCCGGTGAGGGCACTTCGCTTCGGGTTTCAGTCCCACACGACGTCGGAGACTTGGCGGTAGGGCGCGGGTTTGAGTCGAATACGACTGATGCAGTCGACGACGGGCTCGAACTCTGACACACTGAAGACGTTCTGGCGACTCGGGAACTCACAGGCGGGCCGGCAAGGACAAAACCATGAGTACTGGCCAAAAGCGCGTGGTTCGGACCATCCTAGCAGACGATCACACAGTCCTGCGGGTGGGGTTGAGGGCATTTCTCGAGGACCAAACAGACCCAAGTATACAGGTAGTCGGCGAAGCGTCGTCGGGTGAGGAGGCTATCCGTTTGGTTGGCGAGACGCGTCCCGAGCTTCTCTTCCTCGATCTATCGATGCCAGGACTCGGCGGCATCGAGACGACGATGGAGCTGCGGCGAAAGGGAGCCAAACCCTATATCCTGATTGTCACGCAGTACGCCGAGGTGATTTACCTCCAGCGCGCACTCGAGGCCGGAGCCAATGGCTACATCGTCAAGACCGCGCGCGGGGAAGAGCTGATGACCGCAATTCGTGGGGTGATCGCCGGTGGAACCTACATCGATCCCCAACTGGCTGGCTCTCTTTTTCAGGTCCGGAACTCACGGGGCGGCGGACACGAACAAGAGGGAGATGCGTTAGAGAAATTGACCCCGAGGGAACGCCAGGTGTTGTGTCTGGTCGCTGAAGGGTTCAGTAACAAAGAAATGGCGACGGCCCTAGCCCGCACATCTCACCAGTTCCATTCTTCGCGGTGTGATAGGGCTCAGATTG
>CAZDBH010000412.1:0-7884 GCA_964503485.1 uncultured Bradymonadales bacterium
GCTAAAAGCCAATGGCGGAGCCTGGAGCGCTATGCGCGACAGGCTCCTAGGCTAGGACAACAGGTCTTTCACGAGCTCTCTCTCACCGACTAGCTCTTCTGTGGTGGCGGCGATCCGCTGCTTGGCGAAGTCACCATGCTCGATGCCCTGAACGATAGTGGCAGCACCGTTTTCGATGGTCACGGGAAAGCTGAAAATCAACCCTTCGGGGACGTCGTAGCTCCCGTCTGAGGGGATGGCCATGCTCACCCATTCCCCGGGCGCTGTGCCGTGGTACCAGGACGCCATATGGTCGATGGCCGCCGAGGCCGCCGAGGCCGCCGAAGAGGCTCCCCGTGCCTTGATGATTGCGCTTCCGCGCTTTGAGACGGTGGGCAGAAACGTCTCCCTCAGCCACTCCTCGCCGCAGGCAGAGGTGGCGGAATCACCTGCTACCGTTGCGTTGAAGTAGTCGGGGAACATCGTGGGTGAGTGGTTGCCCCAGATCGCCATGTGTTGGATGTCGCCGGCCGTTTTTCCGGTACGCCCGGCGAGCTGGCTGACGGCGCGATTCTGGTCGAGTCGAGTCATGGCGCTGAACCGGTTCTGCGGTACGCCCGGGGCGTTGTGCATGCAAATCAGCGCGTTCGTATTGCAGGGGTTTCCTACCACGACAACGCGGGCGTCGTCGGCCGCGCCTTGTTCGATGGCCTTTCCCTGGCCTACAAAGATCGAGCCGTTGGCCTGTATGAGATCGGACCTCAACATTCCCGCGGACCGGGGCTTCGAGCCGACCAGGAAGAGCTGATTTGCATTTTTGAACCCCTCGGCGGGGTCGTCGCTCAGGTTGATCCCGTGGAGCAACGGAAAGGCGGCGTCGTTCAGCTCCATCGCGACACCCTCCAGCGCACCCATGGCGGGAGGGATCTCAACCAAGTTCAACACAACCGGCTGGTCGGACCCGTAGCAGTTCCCCGCCGCTATACGAAAGAGCAGCGCGTAGCCAATATTTCCGGCCGCCCCAGTAACAGCTACTTGAATCGGTTTCTTACTCATCGATTCTCTCCTTGCAGGCTTTGCAGAATTTGTCTGACTCATTCACTCTCGACCGACTTCACGACGGTCATCAAAACAACAATTTGTCCGGTCGCACAGTCCTCCGAGTGACCGTCATAGTCAACTAGTTCTGGGGTCTCATCGGAAGAGAATTCGGGAAACTCGCCTCGAACGAAACACGACAAAAATACTCCGGCACCAGACGGCTACCGGATTGGGCCCTTCTCCACTGTACATTGCGTTTTGAGAGGAGTAGCCTTTAACCATGGACGGGACGTCACAAACGACGACCGTGGTCGTCAGTTTCTTCGCCAAGCCGGGATTCGAGACCGATCTGTGGTCGATGATTGTCCCGGCCGTTGCCCACTTGTCCGATTTGGTCGGGTGTCGAGGCGGGAGTCTCTACCACGACGTGGACGAACCTGGCCGTTTCGTCCTGATCGAACACTGGGATTCGGTTGCCGAGCACAAGGCATACATCGACCAGATCGAGTCCGACGGAACGATGGAGCGCATGAATCCCATGCTCGAGCGCCCTCCAGAGCGCCGATATCTGAGAGGTCGGGACTGAAACATCCCGTCGAACCCGGCCCAAACTTGATTCCCGGTAAACCCGAGGCTTTGTTCGACCCTCCCCGACCTCGAGCCGGCGCGGTTCCCTAGAGAGACGGAACGGTGATACGGTTAGAACGTCTGATTTCGGAAGGCTAGCCTTGTCGCGTGAGAACCAATCCTTGGATCGAAAGGCCCTGCGTACGCGGTTTTGCACCCATCCGCACACGATCGCCACGCTCGTCGGGATACTCACCCTCGTCGGCTTAAGCTCGACTGGTCTCTCCCAGACACGAATGGACGAAGAGTTTACGACGCTACCCGACAACCCGGCCGTCCTCACCATTCGAAATGCGCTGCCATTCGCTCATATCGTGGTCGACGGTTTCGTCATTGGAGACGGTAGCGGTGAATTCGAAGCGGAGCTGGCAGCCGGCGAGCACACCATCCAGGTGTGTCAGAGAAGCTACCATTGCGCTGTCGATACTGTGCAGCTTGAACGCGGGGAGCAACGGACGTGGGATGCCCCCGAACGGCTGGAAGAGGTGCGCACCTCGCCGGTTTGGGGTATCGTCACAGCCGTGGTCGCACTCGGCACGATCAGCGCGGGTGTGGCTCTTTTCAACCGGTCTGACGAGCAACGCTCCGATGGTCAAGCTGTGGCTGGCTTCGGCATTGTTGGTCTGGGGCTTGGATTGGGCGTGGTGAGCATCGCAATCCTGGTCGAGCCTGGCCCAGAACGTCCCGCCGAAGCCGATTTCGACGTACTCTCTGAACGCCTACCTTCGGCCGTGGGTTCCGTGAGGAGTCTAGTGTTCGAACTCTCGTTCTAGTGCGGAGAGAGCAGCGACGCCCCTAGAAGGTTCCCGTAAACGCAAGACCGAAGCCATCCCGACCGACCGGTATCGGCATCCACATCGTGGTTGGTTCGATGCGTTCGCCGCACCTCGCGCGAGAGGAGTGATGGCTCACGACCCAGTGCGAAGCGAAGTATCCGAGTGCGAAGCCCCAGACAAGGTCCGAGGCCCAGTGCTGCTCGTTATAGACCAGGCCCACTCCAACGTAGAGACCCACGCTGTGGGTCAGGATGTGCAAGTAGATGTTGTCGTAATAGAAGGCAGCCGTGGCGAGCATGGTGTAAATGGTGGCCACATGTCCGGACGGGGTCCCACCGGGATAGAACACCTCGGCTGGACCGAAGAATACTCCGTCGCCCGTACCCTGATAGGGCCCCTCCCGGCCCAGCATGAGTTTGGATATCAGGTGATAGATGTGAGCAATGGCCGCAGCTTCTAAAAACAATGAGGTGTACTCAACCAGGTCAGGCCGATCGAAGAGTAAGCCGCTCGTTCCCGTCGCAGCGATGAAACCCAGAAAGAACATCGACGCCGTGCGCACCTTGATATGCAGGAAGAACCCGTCCCCGGCGCTACCTTGGTTCTGCCTCACCCAATTCTGAATGCGAAGATCGAGCGATGGCTCTCCAAACAGCATGCCCGCGGGGGCAACGGCGAGTCCACCGAAGGTTGCCCAGTCTCCCTGATCCCATTCCGCAGCGCTCGCCGGCCATGCGACGACGCCCTGCAGAATTCGGGGAACCAGCCACTCATTCGGATACCTGAATTCTTCACTCTCGAGGGGACCGCAGCGTTGGGCGCTCGCTGGCACGGGGGACGCCACCGTCAGGCCAACCAACAGTAGGAGGCACACAGCACAGCGACCAAGAGTGGACCGGGAGTCGGTCGTCATTGGCGCTCAGCTATCGGGTACAGCAGGCTCGACTGTTTGCTCATCTAGAGGTTGATAGCACAACGGAATCCACAGTCCCAGATCCGGGCGGGGCTCAGACAGACGGACCAGGAGGTTGCGAGCCAGCGGGGGCGCCCTGTGGGCTCTTCGGTACCGTGAACCCAAAAGCGATGCTCGGCCGCGGACTACAAACTCTCACCTACAACGCCATCACGTAGACAGGAACCGTCCCTCGAAGCGTGGACGCCTCATGCAATTCGGCCTCTTTGGTCGAGTTGCTCAGTAAATGTTTCATTCGATCAGTCCCTACCAACACCATCCTCGAGCGGGTGGTTTGGTTCCTCGGCTGAGGAGGTTGAGCGGCGTCATTGACGTTAGATCGGTTTCAACCAGATACTCCGTCATTCATACACGAGCAGAGAAAGCTATGAGACTCAGACTGTGCCTAACGCTACTAGCGGTCATCTCGCTTGCCGTGACAACGGCCGTGGTGGCCGAAGACGGTGATCCCGCCGAGCTTGCGGCCGAGCCGAGCGACGCTGACTTCGCGGATGCAGAAGCGGTGGGAGAGGAATCGACCTCCCAGATCCGTATCGGCCGCATCATTGTGTTTTACGGCTCTGGCCCGGATTTCGACCACGCCCGCCAGCTGCGACGGCGATTGCGACGGCATGGGCAACCCATACGGCAGTGCGCGGCGGACAACCCCGAGGCGATTGGTCGCGTGGTGTTTGTTGCTCGATGCAATTCGGAACACGGGTGCCAGTGGGCCGTGGCCCACAACGGAACGGGTAGCAACGCCGTGGTGCAGTGTATTTCCGAAGCGTCTATGGCGGCTGTAGCCAACTCAGCAGTGGCTAACCTCTTATCGGAGATGGGGGCCCGCGTTCGGGTGCCGTTCGTACTTGGTTTCGGCGGCCAAGAGGGCGAGGAGTAGAAACTCACGCTGGGGCCAAGACCCGAGGCTCTCGGCTACGCCGTTCGCCAGACATCGTCCTTCGAGTAGTCGCGCGTTCGATATCTGGCCGAGCATCATAGCTCACAGGCCACTTGAATTTCGCCCGTGCAGCTGTCGGTTCCCCCTCCACCGTCGACGAGGTCGCGTGCCTCTCTGCCGGCCAGGGTGTCGTCACCCTCTCCGCCGATAACGGTGTTGGCCTGCCCGTCTCCCATGAGCAGATCCGCGAAGGGTGATCCGACGAGGATCTCGATATTGTTGAGCGTATCGCCTGCGGAATCGCCCCCTGTGGCGAGTCCGTTCTTCAGATCGATGTTGACGCCATTCGGGGAGGAGATGTAGACCGCCGCATCGAGGTCGAGGCCACCATTGAGGGAGTCAGAACCGCTGCCCCCGAACAGGGCGTCGTTCCCGGATCCGCCCTCTATCGTGTCATTTCCTTGGCCACCGCACAGGATATCGTCGCCCCCGAGCCCGTCTATTATGTCGTCTCCTCCACCACCGACGATAATGTCATCTCCGTCGGTGCCGGTCAGCACGTCGTTGCCCTCCGTGGCGCCGTCGATCGTGGGGACCAGGTCCTCACAGGGAACCCCCAACACGCAATAGCCGCCGTTGTTGCTGATGTCGCCGAGTTCGAGGTCCGCGCGGGCGTTCAGGGTATGAACCAGCGCGTTGACGCTCTCCTGGCAGAGCGCGGCGTTCGAGTGTACCTCGAGGTCGGTCAGGTGTGTGATAGCGCCCACCAGGGTCAAATTGGAAAGGCCGTCTACGCTCTGTAGCGCCTTGTTGTCCGCCACGACCAGTCTCTGCTCGATCGATGTGAGATTAGACAGCGCGTCGAGATTGGCCAACGCGTCGTTTCCGATGACGTACACACTGCGACCGACCGAATTGAGGTTCTGCAGGTCGTCGAAATCGACCAACGACTGGTTCTGGGCAATAAACAGACTCGAACGAATTTCCGATATTTCGGACAACCCAGCAACGCCAGTCAGAGCATCGTTGTCCTCCAGTGCGAGGTAATAAATCGACGACGGCAACGCCGAAAACCCATCGACTCCCAGCTGAGACGGGTTTCGGCGAAACTCGAGGTAGTTCACGGAGCTCAGGCTGTTGAAACCGTCGACGCTCTCCAGATTCGCGTTTCCCCTGATGAACACGCCGTTAGCCTCGGTGAGATTATTGAAGCCATCCACGCGTTCGAGCGCTGGGTTGTCTTCGATGCCGATATTGACGTCCACGCGCGCGAGGCCAGCCAACCCGTCGAGATCCTCTAAGCTATTATTCTCATCAATGGAAATGTTCGACGCATGACGTAACCGAGCCAACCCGTCGACATTCAACAACTGCGAATTGTCTTGAATCTCAATGACAGCATCCCTCCGGAGCCTCGACAGACCATCGATGTTCTGCAACCCGGCGTTGTACCTGACCGAGATTGCTCCGACCCGGAGCAGCCCAGAAAGCCCGTCCACGTGGCTTAAGCGGCTATTGTCGTCAAGCCAGAAGTAACCGCCGACAGAGATAAGGTTCGAGAGCCCATCTAGATTTGTCAGGTACCAGGCTTGCCTTAGATTGAACGCGGATCCGATCGTCGCGAGGTTTGAAAGGTCGTCCAGATCGGTGGAAGCGTTCCTGAACAATGACAGCTTTCCGCCAACATGCTGGAGGCAGCGCAGGGGCGCCAGGTCGTCCGCCCTGACTGAAACTTCTCCCGTTACGAAGCTGACGCCCTCCATCTCGGCCAGGTTGTCGTCGTCTACATCGCCGTCATAAACAGTGCCAGCGCAGTCCTCGCAGGGGCCGGTGTTGTTGGTTGTGTCGCCCAGGGTCGGGTCGGTGTCCATTGCGAAGTCGAGATAAGCCAGTAAGGCATCGACATCTGTGTCACACAGCGAGCCGTTGTTGTGGATCGATAGCTCCCCTTCGATCGACGTGATGCCTGTTAGCCCGCTCACGCTGGTTAACTCAGCGTTGCGACGAATGGCCACATAAGCGCCTGCGGACCGGAGCCCTGCCAGGCCGTCGACGTTCTCCAGATTGGCGTTGTTCTCGATGATGACATCGCCGTCGACCGACGTGATGCCTACGAGGCCGTCGACATGGGTCAGCGACGAGTTGTTGTGGACGACGAGAAATCCGCCGTCGACCGACGTGATCCCCCACAACCCGTCGACATTAGCGAGGTCACGGTTGTTCCGAATATTCATCGAACCCTCGACGGACCTGAGGTTCGAGAACCCGTCTAAACTCAACAATCGCGTATTGCCATCAACGTACAGCCAACCGCCTATTGACGTGAGGCGCGAGAGCCCGTCGACGTTCGTGAGCGCGGCATTTTCCCAAAGCGAAAGGGTCCCACCGACCGTTTGCAGACACACCAGTTCGTCCAGATCACGCAGGTCGGTGTTTCGAAGTGTCAAATCGCCGGTAACGGCCGTGTATCCTTCCAGGTCTTCGCCATCTCCGTTGTAGTCGCCGTCGAACACGCCATTCGGGCATCGCACGGTCGTCGAGATCATGTCTTCGTCGCTCCTCGGAACGATCTTGTAGTCACCGAAGCTGTAGTTGAGTGGTCCGGCAATAATTGAGAATTCGTCATCAACTAGCGGCTCTGGATAGGGAAACAGGAGGTCGTCTACCGAGACAGCCGTCTCACCGTCGCTGACCTCGAACTCACCGGAGTCGAGCAACTCGCTCACGGTGACTTCGATGACTTCCACCAGGGTCGATTCCCATTGCTCCGCCGTTTCGGAGTCACTGAATCCCCCGGGCGCGAGTACTGTAGCGGCGGGGACCGCGTCGGTTCCCGAGACAACGAGCTGCGTCGCGGCAATAGTGGAAAGCGTGCCCGACCCGACATCACCCAAGTCGAGTTCCAAATAGAGGCCTTCGACCTCGAGCACCATGCCCACAGTAATTCCGGTGGCCCTTATGCTCGGGTTGCTCAGGTAGATGCCGCTCCAGGGCCCGCCAGCTGGATCCTGCACGAAGATGTGTCTGCCGAATGAGTCGATTCCAACAACGACGGCGCCTCGCACCGCGACTTGCGTGTTCACGGCGGGGTGGCCCGGCTCGTCTGGGTTGCGGAGCTCCTGAATCGTGAACTCCGTCACTTCACACACACCGTTTGGTCCGCCGGGAGTACCCAGGTCGCTATCGGGCTCACCGATGCGTTGAGTGGCTGGGCACCACAACGCACCGACGCTGTTGTCGACGGCGTTAAGATCGAGATTCCCCCCAAGCTGCAGCGATGTGTTCGGAAGATCCGGGAAACTGCCGTCGTCGTACTCGACTACGTCAATGAGCTCCCCCGCCGGGCTGAAGAGAAGAATCTCGTCGCTGCCGTTGCCCAGGGCCATTGGGGACAAGTGGGGACTGGGGACAAGTGGGGACGGTGCTTACATCCTGACATTCTCTTTCCTGCTTCCTAATCAGGTTGTTTTCCTCTGCGGTACAGCGCCGCTTGCTGCGATTAGGCTC
Source organism: uncultured Bradymonadales bacterium (assembly GCA_964503485.1). Taxonomy (GTDB): domain Bacteria; phylum Myxococcota_A; class Bradymonadia; order JAFGEP01; family JAFGEP01; genus CAZDBH01. The sequence continues at coordinate 7,781 of CAZDBH010000412.1, forward strand.
AGAAGCCTGACCAGCGTACCCGACTCTCCGTAGATTATAACGCAACAAATCGTGCAAGCCACCGATACTAGTGTGTGCCACGCTTTGCGCGACATACAACTCCG
>CAZDBH010000413.1:0-7882 GCA_964503485.1 uncultured Bradymonadales bacterium
AGAGCGGAGGGGTCGGAAACCGGAGAGCCAAGAATCGACTCATGAATAGTCCAGGTTAGCGGTTATTGTTCGCCGAGATGGGAGCGAATCTTCCCCAATAACCGCTTGAAATCCACCGGTTTGGTGTCGTAGTCATCGCATCCGGCGTCGAGTGCTTTTTGGCGGTGACCGCCTACAGCGTGGGCCGTAAGGGCAATCACTGGAATCGCTTGCGTGTTTTCGTCGGATTTGATGTGACGGGTAGCCTCCCAACCGTCCATGATCGGCAGACTCATGTCCATCAAGATTAGGTCTGGGCTCTCGGATTGAGCCATGTCGACACCCTTCTTGCCGTCGGTGGCTCCGACGACTTCGAACCCCTTTCGAATCAGTCGGCGCGACAGCATGTCGTAGTTCATCTCGTTGTCTTCAACTAGTAGGATTTTGGGCATCGCAATGGGCTCCTACACGCCAATGGGCACGGTTATCTCAAAACCTACGTGGTGATTTGCTCGCTCACTCAAGGTAATCGAGCCGCCGAGTAGTTTACAATAGTCGCTCGCAAGGGCCCACCCCAATCCCACAGCTCCGGCGGTCCAGACGTCGCCCACGGCGGGGTCGACCAGCGACTCAAAAAATGTGGCTCCGGTGTGTGCCGGCGGTGCCACGCAGCTCCCTGAGAGCTCAATCACCAGGTTGCCGCTCTCGCGGTGGGTTTTGAGAGTGGTTGCGCCCCCGTCACTTGCCTTCGCCAAGCCCGAAAGGGCCGTCACCACGACGAACATGAGTTTGTTCTGATCGGTGCTGATCATCAAACCGCCGTCGGGCGTCTGAAGGTCCACAGACCAACCGCCGGGCGCACCGCTTTTGACGCGCTCAACACTGAACTCGAGCAACGGTCCTAGCTCGAACTCCCCAACATCGAGTCCCATCTCACCGATTCTCGTTTTCGCGAGATCGATTATCTCGTTGAGCATGCCGAGTAGTTGGTGTCCGGCAGTTCGTATTCGGTCGGCGTCATTTACTAGCTGTTCGTCGCCATCGTCGCGGGCGTCGTCTATCAGCATTTCGCTGTATCCGATCACGACGTTGAGCGGCGTACACAGTTCGTGACGCATATCGGCCAGCCACTCCTGAAGATCCGCAGTTGTTCTTTTGGTCACCTCAAATCACCGCAAACTTCACTTGATTCCCCCCTCCTTGTTGCGCCTGGTAGAGCGCCTCGTCCGCGGCAGCAACCAGCTGATTTGCGCTCAGATTCCTGTGCCAACCCGCAATGCCGCAGCTGAACCCGAGGCTTGCAGTGCCACTGGTAAACCCGTGCCGAAGCACCGAGAAGTCGGCTCGTATCGCATCCAAAAGCAGCCCCGCGACCTTTGTGTTCGCCCCCGGCATGATGACCGCGAACTCATCGTCGCTGTAGCGACCAACCGAGTCCGAATTGCGGAGGCGTTTCTGTAAAAGGTGAGCGAGGCTCTTGAGAACGCGATCCCCGGTTAGATGCCCGTGTTGTTCGTTCACTGATTTGAAGTAGTCGATATCGATGATTGCGTAGGTCAGGTTGGTCCTGGTCCGCCGGGCGCGCTCTATCTCGTGCAGGAGTTGTTCCTTGATACGAGAGTGGTTCTTCAACCCGGTAACAGAGTCGCGAACCATCGAGGAACGCAGCGTTCGAGAGCGTTCGATCAAACTCCCCAGGGTGTTGATTGTAGAGAGCCAATCGACGGGCTCCAACACAAACGACTCACCGCCCAGTTTGTGAGCGGCCAACCTACGGGCGATTTGGGGGTCTTCCGACACAAAGAGGAACGGAAGGTTGAGGTAGTCTTGATGTTGACGGATGGCGCAGGCCAGCTCGATTCCCCCGTCATTCGACTCGCCGACTCCGATCAAAATCAAGTCGGGGCGGAGGTTGACCAACGGTTCCATTGCGTGAAGCGGGTTGGAAACCGCCTTGGCCACGATGTTCGCCGTGCTCAACGCCTTCACACCCCTGGCGGCCCGTACTTCATCTCGTTCAATAATCAGAACCTTGTAGGGCGTCGATGGCGAGCTGGAGGTCAGGCGATCCAGCTTTCGGGCCAACTCATCGACGGCGACCGGCTTGGGCAAATACTCATCACCCCCGGCGCGAACTGCTTCGAGCCGAGCGGTGAGATCGCGTCGGGCCGACATGAACACAACCGGGAAGTAATGTTCTTCGCGGATGTTGCGCAGTTCCGCGATGGCGTTGGTCCCTGCCAACTGACCCTCGGGGAACATGATGTCCATTACGATGCCATCAGGCGGATTCGATTCGACGATCCCGCGGAGGTCCTTGGCGTCCAGTATTGTCTTGGTCTGGTAGCCGTAACACGACAGTTGCAGAGCGAGGTGCTGGGCAAGGTACTGGTCGTCGTCGACGATGTAGATCGAGCGGCCTTCGCTTGGTGGCGTGTACTTTTCGGGCAACGGCACCAAGTCCGTGATTGGACGCCGCAGGAAGTCGCCAGTTTGCTCCGTCGGGAGCGCTCGGCGCTCAGGCTGCCCAACGACTTTCGTCAGCGCGGCCAGCTTATCGGCCAGAATGGCCATCTCTTCGTCGACTGGTGGCTTGCCATTGTTCAGGACACCGCGCAAAAGCAACTCGATGCTTCTGCAGTGATTGGTGACCTCTGGGTGCCCGAAGCCCCCTGCGGATCCTGAAAGGGAGTGAGCGAGTTGGAGCAATTCCCTCAGGGCGTCCAGATCGCGGAGGTTATTCTGCATCGCGTTGTACGCCTGGTGGAGCTCCTCCACACGAGCTGGCAAGCGGGAGGTATAGCCTTCCCGAAGCTTCTGTAATCGCTCTTCCTTTGACACCATCTGTTCCGGCACTTAGTCCACCGTCGTTTCTGAGCTGAGATCAGCTTCGCTCCCTGCCGCGAAGACTATCGAAAAACAACTACCCTCACCAACCGTACTCTCTACTTCGATACGGTGGTCCATCTGCTCACAGAGTGCTTTGGAAATTGCCAATCCGAGGCCGGTGCCGCCGTACTGGGGCTGCACCGAGTCACCTGCCTGGCGAAACGACTCGAACACCGTCCCTAGAACCTCTTCTGGGATGCCTACACCCGTATCAATGACGTCGACTCGCCCTACAGACGTCCCGCTCGAAGCTGTCGTGACGCGGACCGTGACCGTCCCCTCTTCAGTGAATTTGAGGGCATTTCCAACCAAGTTAATCAGCACCTGTTTCAGCTTCTCGCGATCTGACTCGACCAGAAGAGGACCGTCGGGTAGGTCGACGCCTAGCACGACCGAACTCTCGAGAGTGCGGCCCGCCAATTCTCGAACCGTTTCTGGTACGAGCTCGCTCAGATCGACAGATTCGATTTTGAGCGTGGCCCGCTCCGCTTCGATCTTCGACAAGTCTAGCAGGTCGTTGATCAATGCCAGTAGATGAGTCCCATTGTCGAGGACGCGCTCGACGTAGTTCAGTTCCGCTCGCGACAGGTTTCCCTCTCGGTTCTTGCCGAGGACGCGGGCGAAGCCGATCACCGAGTTGAGTGGGGTTCGAAGTTCGTGGCTCATGTTGGCCAGGAATGTGCTCTTTGCACGATTTGCTCTCTCAGCCACCTGTTTGGCGTCTCGGAGTTCCTGATCGTAGCGGCGGATTGCGATTTGGTTTTGAGCGCGTGCGAGCAAGGCAGGGAAGTTGATCGGTTTGGTAACGAAGTCATTGGCGCCGAGCTCTAGCGCCGGGACTGCCTCGTCACGTTTAGCGGTTACCATGATGACCGGCAGTTCGGCAAAACCGTAATCTTTGCGCAGAGACTTGAGGACGTCCAGACCTGAAATCTCAGGCATCATGATGTCCAACAGCACACAATCGAACGAGACCCGGGAGATCCAGTCCAGGGCTTCCCGCCCACCGCCCGCCTCGGCGATGGTAAAACCCCGTCGCTTCAGCCGACGCGCGAGCATCTCGCGGTTCATCGTATTGTCATCCACAACGAGAATTGAACCGTCCACTTAGCTGTTCCTCGTCGGGTTGAAGTTCGTGATTCGCGCCGATAGCGCCGCCCGCAGCTCGACTAAAAGCTCCATTGGCGTTACCGCCCCCTTCTGGAAGATCGCCTCGACGTGCCCACCGAGCCGCTTGTGATCTTCAGCGGTCAGCTCCTTTGCTGTCAGCACCACCACTGGGAGATGATGATGCGCGGTTCTAACGCGTAGCTCTTCGACAAATTGAAACCCGTCCATTTTCGGCATCATCAAGTCGAGCAGGATCAAATCGGGGGTGCTCTTCTCCAACTCTTCGAGGCCTTGAATTCCATTCTCTGCCTCAGTAATCGTCCAGCCTTCCTTGCTCAAGTACCGAACGAGCAACTCCCGGTTCACTTGGTCATCCTCGACGATGAGCACGCGACCGGTTCGGTCAGGACGTTTGAAGCGCTGCAGCACCACTCCCAAGCGGTCCCGGTCGAACGGCTTGGTGAGAAAGTCGGTCGCACCCAACGCAAAGCCGATGCCTCGCTCGTCGCTCATCGTCATCATGATGACCGGAATACCGTGTAGTTCGGGGTGGGCTTTGAGTTCACTCAGTACGGTCCAACCATCCATTCCCGGCATGTGAACGTCCAGCGTGATCGCGACCGGCCGAAGCTCGGCGGCCTTGTTCAGCGCATCGCGACCGTTCGAAGTCGAAACCACCGTGAACCCCTCGCGGGTGAGAAATCGAGTGAGTAGTTCTCGGGCATTTGCGTCGTCGTCTACGACGAGAATAGTCCCGTGGCCACCTTCGGGTACCGTGAGGTCAGCGATCGGGGTAACGGGAGCCTCTGCTTCGATATCGAAGACCTCGTCCGCGCTCGCCTCGACCCGAGCTGGCAGCTTCATCGTGAAGGTCGTACCCTCGCCATAGTTGGACTCGACAAAGATGTCGCCTCCCATCATCTGCGCGAAACGTCGGCTCAGGACCAAGCCAAGTCCGGTCCCTCCGTAGTCTCTCGTTGTGGAGGCATCGGCCTGTTGGAAGGGTTTGAAGAGCTTGGCGATTTGGTCCGAGGTCATGCCGATACCGGTATCGCTGACTTCGAGGTGAATCCAGTCGGTGCCCTCATGCTCTACCCGCGAGACCTCTAGTGAGATCGTACCTTCCGTAGTGAATTTCGAAGCGTTGCTGAGCAGGTTGAACAAGCACTGTCGGAGTCTCGTTATATCGGCGTAGATCGATCCGATGTCCGGATCGTGCTCTAGAACGAACTGGTTCCGGTTCTTGTCGACAAGAGGTTGAACGGTGCGAGCCACCTCGCTCAGCATGTCTCCCAGCGGAATCTGCTCCAGAAAGAGCTCGAGTTTTCCCGCTTCGACTTTGGATATATCCAAGATGTCGTTGATGAGTCGAAGCAGGTGTTTCCCGGAGCTGTTGATCCGTTCGAGGTCGGGAATGAAGCCGTCCAATCCCTCGTCTTCTGCGTCCTCCTGCAACATCTCACTATAGCCAATGATGGCGTTCAGGGGCGTGCGCAGTTCGTGGCTCATATTGGCCAAGAACTGGGTCTTGAATCGGTTGGCCTTCTCCGCGTCCTCCTTCGCCAGAATAAGGGCCTGTTCAGCTTCGAGACGATAGGTGAGATCGTGGAACGTGCCGGTAAGAAAGGTCTCATCACCCAGATGGGCCTTTGCGATCGAAATCTCCATGGGGAATTGGGCGCCGTTTTTCCGAAGTCCCAGAACCTCGCGGTGCTGGCCGGTGTTTGACGGCTCGAACTCAGAACGAAACAGACCGGTGCCGAGTCCTTCGTGCTGGTGCTGCTCGGCGAGCAGGGTGTGGATAGGCCGGCCAACCAATTCACCGCCGGCATAGCCGAACATCAGGCAGCCACTCGGGTTGACGTCGAGGATTTCGAGGCTTTCGGCGGTGAACGTGATGATCCCGTCCATCGCGGTACTCAATATGGCTTGAGTGCGATTCATCGCGCCCTGCAGCGCATCAAGGACCGTGTTGTAGTGCCCGGCGATTTGGCCAACGTCGGTGTAGGGGTCGACCGGAACACGCTGCTCGAAGTCTCTGTCCTCGGCCTGTCGGTTCATCGCGCTAACCAGGTCGAGCAGTTCAGTTGGTTCTTTGTGCTCGCTGACGTTGAGTCCGACCCGCTCGTCTTCGGCGGATACCCGCAACGGGTGAATTCGATTGACTAGCTTAATGATGAAGTAGACGAGGCCAAAGGCCCAACCGAAGGCGACGACGATGCCAACCACCTGAATGCGTATTTGCCCGAAGCGAGTCAGCCCTGTCCCCATCAATTGCAGGTCGCCGAACAGACCGACGGCCAAGGTGCCCCAGACGCCGGCAACCGCGTGTACTCCGACGGCGCCAACCACGTCGTCGACCTTCTTACTCATCAAAAAGCGGTCAGCGATCATCATCGCAGCACCACCTGTGGCTCCGATCAGAATTGCCGCACCAGCGGACACAGAGAAACAACCTGCGGTGATCGACACGAGCCCGGCCAGGGTCCCGTTGATCGCGTAGCCAACGTGGGGATGCCCCTCGAGCTTTGACCCCACGAAAAGGGCGGTAACCATACCGGCGGAGCCGGCAAGGACCGTATTCGCGATAACCCGCGGCACGTCGTCCGTGAATGCCAGGGTGCTGCCACCGTTGAACCCAAACCAACCCAGCCACAACAGTAGTGTACCCAGCATGGCTAGTGGGAGACTCGAGCCACGGATCGGCCGGGGAGGGCCTTCCGTCATCGGAAAGCGGCCTATTCTGGGTCCCAACACCAGCACCACCGCAAGGGCGACCCATCCGCCGACACTGTGTACGACCGTGGATCCAGCGAAGTCTACGAAGCCACGTTGGGCCAGCCATCCACCAGCCTCACCACTGAAGAGGTTGTTCCAGGCCCAATGTCCAAAGAAGGTATAGATCAGACCGGACAGGACAATTGTGACAATCAGGTAACCGCTGAACTTCATGCGCTCGGCAACGGCCCCCGACACGATCGTAACCGCGGTCCCACAGAACATTGCCTGGTAGAAGAAGAAGGCTGCTCGGCTGCTGTGATCTCGGCCGACGTCCAATGCGAAACTGTCCGTTCCCACAAGCCCCATTTTTGACTGGCCGAACATTACCGCGAACCCAAACAGCCAGAAGAGGAGGACCGAGACGCCAAAGTCGGTCAAGTTCTTCAACGCTGTGTTGATGTTGTTCTTCGAGCGGGTGAACCCAGACTCCAGACAAAGGAAGCCCGCCTGCATAATGAACACCATGCCAGCGGCGATGATGACCCACGCAGTATCGAGAGGAGTCTGGCCCATCGGTTATACGGCCTCCACCAACTGCCGGACGAGGTCGATGATGACTTTCTCGTCGACTACGGGTTTCGCGACGTAGCCGTCAAATCCCTCTGCCAAAAAACGCTCTCGGTCGCCAGCCATGGCGTGGGCGGTGAAAGCAATCACGGGGAGTGCAGCGAGCGTCTCATCAGCGCGAATAGCACGAAGGACGTCGACTCCGTCCATCTTAGGAAGCGAAATATCGAGTAGCACCGCATCGGGGAGCGACTGGCGGAGCCCGGGGAGTGCTGCCTCACCGGTGCCATACTCCGCAATGGCGAAAATGTCATCCAGCAAGGCCCTCAAGAGCAGCCGATTGTCCGCATTATCTTCAATGACGGCGAGTCGTATAAGGCCCATGGGGATCACCGCTCGTTACGGGATCGATCGTCCGGCGTGCCGGCTCGACTCGAGTCGACATGGCCCATCGCCTTCCGGAAGCGATCGCTATGTGCTTTGTTACCAGTTCATCTCGCGTTACCCACTGAGGGTGCCGGCTCCGCTCTGACGAGTCAAGGCTTCCCGCCTCTAGCCTCCTCTAGGAGCCCGTCGGGTATAACGCCCCGGACTCCAGCCGTTAGCTTTTAGCGGT
>CAZDBH010000414.1:0-7879 GCA_964503485.1 uncultured Bradymonadales bacterium
AAGGGAAAGGGAAAGGGAAAGGACGGAAGAGAAAGGGAAAGGGAAAGGACGGAAGAGAAAGGGAAAGGGAAAGGGAAAGGGGAGTGGACCGATTCAGTTGACCGGGCATGTGGCTGTAGAGAAGCTCTGCAACGCCTTCTCGATCGGAATTCCCGGAGGCGCCCAGTAGAGCAAGAGAAATCCGAGCCCAACGTCCGGGCACGGCAGCTGGGTCATCACGATCTGGGCAGGTCCCTCAAAGTCCGTGATCTCGAATCGGAACACCGGTTCGGTGATGGAGAGCCCGGCCAGCAGGTCACCTGCGACTGGAGCCGCTGACCGAACCTCCATTTCGAAGGCGGTCTGAATCATGTTCGTGAACAAAGCCTGTGCATCGACTCCCTCAAACACCTCTGTTGGTAGCACCATGAGCGCCTCTTCTTCGGAAGCAGTCGTGTAACCCTGGACCCCGGGTTCGCTTGCGTCGATGAAACCAGGCGGCGGCGTGAGGCCGATTCGGGGGGACAACCCCAAGTTCGGCTCAACGGCCGAGCAGGTCACCGAGTCGATGATTCGATTCTGCAGCTGGTCGAGCTCGTCCCAGCTCCAACTGAGGAAGGTGATCAGGCTGACTGATGTGCCGGGTTGCGGACACGCCCAGTGGCTCATCAGGGATCGTTTGCCTCCGTCCATCGAGAGAGCATAGGTTGTGAACGTGATGCCGTCCCTGACCACGACTCGTTCGTCTTCTAGCTCGTACTCGGCAGAAGCACCCACTGCGTCCAAAAGGGATTCGGGCGGCAACGGGTCGCCGAAATGATAGTTGAGCTTCATAAACCGCCCATTGCCACCAGGTGCTTCGAACTCGATCCACCCGCCGATGGCTAGTTGTTGGGCGTCCAACACGGTCCAGTCGGGCAATTCGAGGGTGAGGCCCGGGTATTCGTACTCGACGTATTCGACGTTTTCGGCAGCAGAAGGGGGACCGAACAGAAGGAAGCCGGCAATGACAGCGGCCGGGCCGAGCACGCCTGCAATCAACACGAGTCCCATCGGACGCTCGCCACCACCTCGTTTGGCGGCCTTGATCTGCGAGAAGCCGGACATCGCCAAGCCGGCACCGCCACCGATAAAAACCGCATTGAGGATTCCCGACAACTCGAGCGGAAGAAACAGATAACGACACACGATTAGGGCAATACCCGCTGTGATGGCACCCACCCCAAGCGGGAGCGTCCATTTTGATACGGGTCCCGTCGGGTTGGTCGGCTGTTCGGGCTCTAGATTCGGCTCAGTGTGCTGGTAACTGCTGTGGTCTTCCAATGTTCACGCTCCAAAAACGGTAGCAAGCTAGCTGAGGTCAATGGACCTCGACCTCAGGAACTTCCAGCCCAAACAAGCTGAGACAGGCCATGCCATCCCCTAGTGACAACTTAGTCTTCCCGACCTTCGTTTCCCTCGGATCGATTTGGACGTTAACGCAACTCGACAGGTCGACACCGCGGAGATTGGCCCTCGAGAACTGGCTGCGCGCGAAGTCCGACCTCGTCACGACAGTCTTTCGCAGGTCTGCCTCTGAAAAGTCGGCCTCTTCCGCTGTGCATCCAGTCATCTTGACCGAATTCAGGGTCATGCCGACGAACACACCAAAACTCAGGACACAATCGACAAACTCGGCCTGAAAAGTGAGCTGGCGGGCCTCACTCCAGTCGACACCCATGAGTTTGCTGCGCTCGAATTTCACGTCCCGAAACGCGCTCTCACCGATTCGAGTCGTCGTCAGATCGCAGTCCCGAAAGAGGCAGTTCTCGAACACACACGAGTCTAGAACCGCCCGACTCAGTTTGCAGCGAAGAAATTCGCAGTCGTAAAAATGACGGCCGTCGAAGCGCTGCCCCTCGAGCTTCAGCCCTTCGAATTGCTGGCCCTCGAACTCGTCATCGTCTGGAAAGAAATCATCTGGTGTCGTCATGTGAACAACTCGCTCAGCTTGCCAGAACCGCCCCAACCCCGGAACAGGCCCATTCACTCTCACACTTGCCCCGTGGACCACAAGGTTCGGGGAATGCGGTCCATATGTTGAGCCCAGACAGGGGGATCACCCCCCACCACTCCGAGTTTGGTGGTTGGTTTGCGGTGGGTCGGAATGCGAGCCGCTGCGTTTTCGTTCTTGAACCGTGCGGACTGGTGCATAGCTTGGAACCATTATGATTGTAGGCCAAAGTCGCAGACACAAACTCTTCAAGCTCTTCGGTTTTCCGATCTACGGAGAGTCTTCCGCCCTCTTCTTGCTCGTAATTTTCCTGCTGTTTTTCGCGGGTAACGGAGCAGAAGCCGCGGTACGCGGGCTGATCTTCTGTGGGGTCGCCTTCGCGAGCATCATCCTTCACGAGTTGGGACATGCCTTCGCGATCCGTCGCTTGGGTCACGGTAACAGTGAGATCGTGCTCCACGGGATGGGAGGAGTCTGCCAGTGGCGAGGTCAGGCAAATCGTCGAGACCGGATTCTGATCGCGTTGGCTGGTCCTGGAGCCGGATTGGCAGCAGGACTCCTCGCACTCGCATTTGTCTTGCCATTGGGCATGCCCGGTGAGCCCGCCTTTTACTACTTCGTGCAGGCCGTCTTGTGGATCAATATCGGCTGGAGCATTTTCAATTTGATGCCGATTTGGCCGCTGGATGGCGGCCATGTCTTGCGTTACTCGATGATGGGTAGAGGTCGATCGCAGCGTGAGACGACCGAGCAATCTCTACAGATATCGATGGTGACCTCGGGTATCTTGGCAGTGTTTGGCCTCCTCAAAGGCCAGATGTTCATCGCCGTCCTGCTGGGCTTCATTCTGTATAACAACTATCAGGAACTGCAGCGCTTGAAGGGTCCACCGACGTCAGCGCGGGGGTACTGAAGAGCCGCCCCCAACGAGCGAAGCGGACGGGGCCAGCCAACGCGCGGCCTAGGCTGCGAACACGGCTCCTAATCGCAGACACCTGTGCAGATGCAGCTGGGCGCGTTGAATAGTTCGACACAGATCGCGACCTTGATACCGATACCATCACACTGACACGACACGCCTGAGCAGGCAGAGCCGCCTTCGACGCAGCGGCCGTTTGAGCAGAAATCACCCTGTGTGCAAACATCACCGTCCTCGCAACTGATGCCGCTCAGCGGCTCGTATTGGCAGCCGATAGACGGCACACAGGTTACCCGTTCGCAGGAGTTGTCGCTGGGGCATCGCTCGGCGCCACCTTGGGTGCATATCCCTTCCTGGCAGGTGTCCGCTGTGCACAGGTTACCTGTTTCGCAAGCTAGTCCGTTCTGGTTCTCGCTGACGCAGCCAACGCCCGGATCACACCTGTCTGCGGTGCAGTCGTTGCCGTCGTTGCAGTTCCGTGGGCCGCCGGTGCAGGCGCCATCGACGCAGACAGTGTTTTCCGTGCACAGATTGCCGTCGTCGCAGGCACCGGCCCGGTTTACGAAGAAACAACCGTCGGTTTCGGGGTCACAGACGTCATCGGTGCACGGATTTCCGTCAAAGCAGAGGCCGTCGTCGACAATGCCATTGCAGTCGTTGTCGAGGCCATCGCACAGCTCGATTGACGGTGTGCGTGCATCGCACAACCAGCCAGCGGCACCCTCACAGGTCTCGGTGCCGGCGCACTGTCCCAGCTCGTTGGTCGGGCTAAAGCACTCCCGAGACACGAGCCCCTCGTCGATCGCGCCGTCACAGTTGTTGTCTATTCCATCACACGCCTCTTCGACCGGTTTTGGTGCAGTGCACTCCGACCATCCATCGCTGCCCTGACAGACCTCGATGCCCTCGCAGACGCCAAATCCGCTGGCCGCTACACAGGGCCTGCTCGCCCCCACTTCCGGGCACGAGCAGCGGTCGAAGATCGGTACACACTGTCGACCCGTACCGCCCGCGAGATCACTGACGTCGTTACACACGTAGTCTTGAGGACACGGATTGACGCTGCAATCTCGCCCACAGACCGTGACCCCGTTCAGCTCATGACACATATCATCGAGGCCCCCACAGTCGGTGTTGCTGCTGCACTGTCGGCAGAGCGACTCTGGATTCGGGATGCAGAGCCGAACCGCGTCTGACCCGCTATTCTCGAGGGTCGCGCAGTGCCAACCTGGCTCGCAGGACTCGCCGGCACACAACTCTGTGCACACGTAGTCTTCCTGGAACTGGATGCAATAACGGCTGAGACACTCGTTATCGTCTTCACATGGGGCGAGGAAGTCACCCTGTTCTTGGGTGGTGGTCCTGAGATCCTGATTGAACCCATCGACGTCCGACTGGGTAGACGGGTCGTCAACCCCGTCATTCGCTCCACCGTAAGGTCCGCCCACGGTTGTCAGCGTCGAATCAGAGCAGGCAGCCAATACGGCAGCAGAAACGAATACACAGATAAGCAGTAAGTGTTTTTTCATTTGTTTCGCAACTGACCATGGGCGGAAGAGCGACAAAATCGCCAAACGTTGATCGAGAGACTCATTGCACATGGACGCATAGCAGCCTTCCAAACAACGTCTCTCACTATATGGGCATTGTCGCTTTCAGGCAAGGTCGAATCGGGATCGGCCACCAGGCAACCCGCCGCTTGCGAGGCTTCGGCCGAATCTCAGCGCCGACCGACAGCGGTCGAATCCCATCACTCAAAAACACGTTTTTTTGCGTAGGTCCAGGTGGTGCCGTATACCGAAATGTAGGTGTTTGTGGGAACACGTTCATAGGCCCACTAGGAGGTTAAGGATGGCGGAGAGAAAAACGCAGGCAGGGAAGCCAGACAAAGGTGACATCGATCGACGCCAGCGTCGCAGTGAAGTTCGTTCGGAAGCCCTTCGGCTCCAGTTGGAATACGTGATGGAACGACTCGGTCTGTCGGCTATGGTCCTCTGTGATGACATCGGTGAGGTCGTCGCCAGCTGTGGTGAGGAAGAATCCGTACAGGAACTCGCCATTCAGGCTCCTTGGCTCTTTGTTACACCGCAGTGGGAGCTTCAGAGCGCACTGGCCTTCCTGTGGCAGAGCTTCCCCGGCCTGAAAGAGCACAACATCGCTCTACTGCCCCTCGAAGTCGAAGACGACGACGGTTCGACGCTCTATATTGCAGGCGTCGGCGACTCATCCTATTTGGACGCCTGGATCGAGCATGCCGCTGAAGGCGTCAAACGGATTTTCAGCAACACCATCAACTGAGCCCGGAACAGCCTCCGAGCGACCGGTACCCTCCCGACCAGTGAACCCGTACATTTCTCGACACAGACCTGTATTGAGAACCCTTCCGAAACCGAACCACTTCGTCTATTTTGGCCGGCACTGAAACCGCGTAACGGGATTGTCCGAAATGCTGAGACTGTACAGCTTGACTCTGCTTCAAGACCCAGAGAAGTACGACCTCGCGATCTACTTCTACGAGCAGATTGTCGGGTGTCCCGAGAAAGCGGAGTTGGGTGAAGGTTACACCCGGTTCTTTCCAAGTGCCGCCTACCTCGCTGTCGGCGTTGGCCCTCCGGCTACCGACGAAGACAGCCCGTACGGTGGGTTTACCGGTATCCAACTGAATTTTGTCCCGTCCAAGGACTTGAACCCGATCGTCGCCAAGCAGCGCGCCTCGGGACTCAAACAGCCGGAACCTCGCGATCTCGAAGGCCAGCGCCTTCTGCCTTTGCACGATCCTTCGGGCAACATTCTGATGTGCGTTGGTTACGACGAAGTACCTGACGAACCGACCATAGAAGACGCCATTGGGTCGATTACCATATTCGTAGAGGATCTTGCTCGCTCGAAGCGCTTCTTTGTCGACCAACTCGAGCTACCCGTCAGAGCTGAGCCCCATCCGGGCCTACTCGTGCTCGGCGCAGAACGCGGTACTGCCATCATGGTGTATCAGGTCGCTCCCGGAAACCCGAACACGCCCATTGGAAGGACCACGGGCATTGCGTTCGTAACCGCCGATCCCGGGGAGGTTCTGACCCGAGTGCAGAAGGGCGGTGGCGAGGTGATCGACAAGGTTCAGGGCAGCGATCCGACGAACGGTATACGTGCAGCAACTTTCTCTGACCCGGACGCGAACGAGTTCGTGCTCTTGTCAGAGACCTCGCTAGTCGAGCCAGTTGAAGATGATGACGAGGAAACCGATGGCGACGAATAGGGACACCGTCATCTTTCACATCGTTGAGGAGGACACTTGGGACAACGCCGAGGACGCGGGCGTCTATGCGCCAAAGTCCTTCGACCTGGAAGGCTTTATTCATTGCTCCACAGCGAACCAGGTCGTCACAGTCGCCAACAACCTCTTCACGAAAGCCCAGCGCCTACTCCTACTCTGCATCGATCCCGATCGAGTCGACTCTGACATCGTTTACGAGAACCTCGAGGGCGGCGACGAGCAGTTTCCTCATATCTACGGAAAACTCGAGCTAAGTGCCGTGATTCGGGTGGTCGATCTGCCTTATGGCAGAGACGGATTCAGCTTTCCGAGAGATGCATAGCCCGTTTTCGGCTGGAAGCGAGTACTCGCCGACAACATCGTCCCCGGAGTCCAATGAACCACCTCATCGTTCGCACACTGATCGCCTCCGCCCTCACGACCCTCTCGTTTGCTTGCGACACCGGTGAGTCTGACGACAGCGCAGACTCAGTGAGTGATTCCTCGACCGCCCCCACTGACGGGTCAGCGGACGCCGACGAGGCCGACTCCACGGCTGAACCCGATGCCCCCGACGCTCTCGGTCCTTATGTGGTAGGCCACGGCGCGTCGATCGTGGTCGACAGCGCCCGGGGCGACCGCGAACTGCCCATCGACCTCTGGTACCCAGTCGACTCGCTCGACGCTGAAGGAGCCCAAACCACAGCGTACACCTTGGCCGAGATCGCGACCTTGGAATCGGAGGTGTCGTTCGAAGACGTTCCGGTGGCGTCGGATCGCGCCCATCCGCTCCTGGTTTTTTCGCACGGCTACCAGAGCGTGAATCTGCAGTCGATCGGGCTGATGGAGGCCCTAGCAAGCCATGGGTTCATCGTGGTCTCACCCGAACACACGGGCAATTCCCAGTTCTCGGCAGGAGATGAATTCGACGTGGCGGCCGCCAACCGCGTGCCGGACATCTCGGTGATCATCGATACAATGCTCGAACGCGCTGACGACCCCGACGACCTCTTGTACGAGCGAATAGACATCGCTGCCATCGGCGTGGTGGGCCACTCGTTCGGGGGAATGACCTCTTTCGGCGTGGCCGCGGGCTGGGCCGGGGCCGATCCCGACCCGCGTGTGGCCGCGATAGCCCCGGTTTCAGGCGTCATTGACGGCGACTTGCAGGAGGCCGATCGCGACACACCCAACGCCGGATTCTCTCAAACTCAGCTCGAGAGCATCACGATCCCGGCGTTGCTGCTCGGTGGAACTGAGGACACCAACGTACCGATCGAGAACAACGCAATCGCCTTTTCGCAGATGACGAACGCGGCCGTCGTCTACAAGGTCGACGTGATTGGGGCCAATCACACCCATTTCGCCAACGTCTGCACTTTTGGAGACCTACTCATCGAGCTCGGGGTCGGCCCTGAGACGTGGGGGGCGATCGGTGCGGGCGGGCTGACCGAACCGTACGAGGCGACTTGCACCGAAGACGCCTTTCCCATCGACGAAGCCATCCGACTTCAGAACCTCTACGTCGTCGCTTTCTTTCGCCTGCACCTCTCCGGTGAGGCGGCCTACGAGCAGTATCTAACAGCCGAGTACGCAGACACCGAGCCCGCCATCAACTTCAGTCGACGACCGGATCCTGAAGAGTGATGGGCAGCCCGTCAGAGCCAGGGGACAGGGAAGGCGACGCTAGGAGCCCGTCGCGTATAACGCCCCGGACTCCAGCCGTTAGCTTTTAGCG
>CAZDBH010000415.1:0-7818 GCA_964503485.1 uncultured Bradymonadales bacterium
TCGCTAAAAGCCAATGGCGGAGCCTGGAGCGCTATGCGCGACAGGCTCCTAGCCTAACAGGACTGGACCGTGGGCCTCCGCCCTCCCAGCCTGCTGGCACCTGTGATAGAAGAGCATCCGAGCTGCGGACATCGATCCGCTTCACTTGAATGGAGTTTGAAATGCACGAGATTACCCTCTCTGGACCGGGGAAAAACGCCCTGGGCTCCGACATGATGCGTTGGCTGCTGGGGCAACTCGCCGAAGCAGATGGACAAGCGGTCCTTCTTTCCGGAACCGCAGACGCCTTTTCGGCGGGACTCAACCTGAAAGAGTTGGCTAGCCTTGATTCTGACGAGATGTTGGCCTTCCTCGACCTGCTCGAAGAGAGCATGGCAGCCTACTACAACTATCCCGCACCGATCGTGGGTCACATAAACGGACACGCGATCGCTGGCGGTTGCATCCTCGCCCTGTGCTGCGACATCAGACTATCTACGGCCAACCCCAGAGCGCGGATCGGTCTGAACGAAGCGGCAATCGGGCTCCGGTTTCCTCCGGGAATCATGCACATCGTGCGCAATCGCGTACCGCGCGGCCACGCCCACGAGGTGGTTTTGGGGGCGGGTCTCTACAGCCCGGAAGACGCCCTGCGGGTTGGTTTGATAGACGAAGTCTGCGACGACGCCGAAGCGCGAGCCGAGTACTGGTTCGACATTCTTTCCGGCCACAGCCTCGAGACATACCGTCTGATCAAGTCCGACCTGCGGCCTTCAATCGCACCGAGCGCAGCGGAGCGGGCAGAGTTTCTCGAGTATTCGCTACCGCTTTGGACTAGTCCCAATCTCAAGAAGCGACTGCTACAGATTCTCGGTAAGTAGCTTTAGGTGTTAGGCTCTAGGCTCGAGGCTTTAGGGTGATTGAGCCGCGTGGCGGCGAAACAGTCGGAACGGATGAATACATTCGCGGTCAACATCGTATCCAGACTCATGAAAGCGGGTGCCGCTCGGGTCCACTTCGTTGGCGGCTGTGTGCGCGATCACCTGCTGGGCATCGAGCCTGAAGATTTTGACCTCGAAGCGTTCGGCCTGAACTACGAACAAATAGTGGAGGCGCTTTCCGACTTCGAACCCAACGTCGTCGGTCGAGCTTTCGGAGTGGTGAAGATAGGCAACGTAGACGTCTCGATCCCTCGTCGCGATAGCAAGACAGGTATTGGTCACAAGGGCTTTGAGGTGGATTGTGATCACACGTTGTCGCCAGAGGAAGCCGCGGAACGGCGTGATTTCACGATCAACAGCATCGCGATGACCACGGACGGCGACTTGATCGACCCATTTGGCGGTCGCGCAGATCTCGAGGCCGGAATCTTGCGTCCCACGACTGACGCGTTCAAAGAAGATCCGCTGCGGGTCCTGAGGGGAATGCAGTTCGTCGCTCGTTTCGGTCTGACACCATCGGACTCCGCAATTGAAATGAGTCGAGCGGTAATCGATGAGTTCGAGACACTCTCGAGAGAGCGGCTCTGGTGGGAGTTCGAGAAGTGGACTCGGGGCGCTTCACCCTCGCTGGGCCTCGAGTTCTTGGAAAAGAGCGGCTGGCTGGACGTTTTTCCGGCGCTGTCACTGATGCGTGGTGTTCCTCAGTCCGCCCACTGGCATCCCGAGGGCGACGTGTGGATCCACACAAAGTACGTTTGTGACGCCGCCGCGACGATCGCCGTGCGCCGGGAGTTTAGTCCGGAGGAGCGCACAATCTTGCTGTTGGCCGCTCTACTCCACGATTGTGGAAAGCCCAGCACCACGACTCACGAGGACGGGCGAATCAGAGCACGAGGTCACTGTCGAGCCGGTGTGGAGGTGGCGAGCGATTTCCTCGACGGGATAATGACCCCGCCCGCGATTACAGCTCGAATTCTCCCGCTCATCGACAATCATCTGGTGCATACCAGTTCAAAGGGATCGCCGAGCAGGCGGGCGGTCATGCGGCTCGCTCGTCGCCTAGAGCCCGCCAGCATCCGGCTGTGGGCAGCACTTTGCGAAGCCGATCTGTCGGGTAGGCCGCCACTTCCCCCCAGGAACCCGTGTGAGGATTGGGAGTCCGCGGCGGCCGGCCTAAATCTCTCGGAGCGCGGGCCGAAGGCGATCCTCATGGGGCGTCATTTGCTCGAACGGGGAGTCGAACCGGGGCCGGAAATGGGGGCAACCCTCAAAGCCGCATTCGAAGCCCAGCTCGACGATTCCTTTCGCGATCTCGACGGCGCCCTCGAGTGGTTGCGTCAGGCCAAAAAATGAGCTGAACCGGTCCCTATTCCGCGCCCGCCAAAGCGCGTAGAATACCCTGGTGTAGAGGCAACCGCTGCAGCGCAAGAGACACTATGAACAAGACGAAGCTCCGCGATAAGGCTGACAAACTCGAGCGTCGCGGCAAGCACAAGAAGCTGATACCCGTTCTTCAACAGCTCGCCGAGAGCGATCCCTACAACGGTCGCTGGACGAAGAAGTTGGGCCAAGTACACCAGAAGCTGGGCCAAGATAGGGACGCGGTGAAGGCCTACAGCCGGGCGGTGGAAGCCTTCGCTCGGACCGGTTTCATGTTGAAGGCGATCGCGGTCTGCAAGCTGATCCTGCAGCTCGATCCGGAGCATGTCGAAGCGCAGTCTCTGGTCGCCCAGCTCTATACTCGACAGAAAGACCAGGAAACCGGGGTCCAGGAGGCCGTAAGTCAGTCGAAAGTGCCGCAGCCCAGGGAGCGACCTGCAGAGCCAGCGGCGCGCCCTCGAGCCCCAGTGGCACGTCGCCCCGAGGCCCAAGTGGAGCCCAACGCACCGCTCAACGAGGTCAACCTCCGCGAGGCCTTCCCGGCTGAGCCCGCCAGCGAACTGAATACCGCAGAGGTGTATGAGATTCCGCTGCCTGAAGAGGATGCGCATTCATTCCCTGTAGAGGAGAATACGGCAATGCTGCGCGCCCGGCTGCCGCGGACGCCATTGTTTTCTTCGCTCAATCGCTACGCTCTGCGAATGCTCATCGAAGGACTGGAGGTCGAACAATACGGGCCCGGTGAGACGGTGATTCGCCAGGGCGAACGCGGCGATTCGCTCTATGTCGTCGCCGAAGGTGAGCTGGCGGCGGTAATGGAGGGACAAGAGCGACGTGTTGTCAGCCAGATGGGCGAGGGGTCGTTCTTTGGAGAGATTGGCCTTCTATCGGATACACCGTGCAGCCTGACGGTAGAGACACTCGGTTCGGTCACCGTGTTACGAATCTCCCGGCTGCTCTTGCACAAGCTCATTACCGCCGAAGCAGAAGTGTTGCGGACCCTACTGACGTTCTTTCGGGGAAGATTGGTCAACTCGCTGGCCGAGGCATCGCCGCTCTTCGAGCCCTTCCAAGGCGAGAGACGCGACATTCTCGCTTCCAAATTCAGATTCATCCAGGTCGAGGCCGCCACGGTTCTGCAGGAGATAAATACGCCGCCAGTCGGTGTTTTTGCCGTGCTCATTGGAGAACTTCAGGTAGCCACTGAGACGGAGGCCCGTTCAATCGGCCAAAGAGGGTTGTGTGGAGCCGATACAATTGCTCGTGGGGGCCCAGCGCCCGCAAGAATCACGACTACGACTCGGTCCTGGCTCCTGAGCATGGACGCAGACACATTCCGGCAGTTGCTGGAAGACCATCCGAGCCTCAAAGAGGCCGCTCTGCTGCAATGAAGTCTTCTCCCTGACCAAAAAAGAGAGCTTTCCGAACAATAGTTTTTACGAACTTGCCCCCGTCGAGTCTTGGAAAGTGGGCCGACAAGAGGTGGAGGCAACCGCAAGTGCATCTCTCTCTCTCACTCACTCGCTCTCTGCCACTTGGACGCCCTCATGTTGTGCTCCCTCTCTTCGAGGTAGGACGCACCCCCGAGCCACGACAGCTCGGCGGGTGTGTCCCTACCCAGAGTCGGCAACGGCCTACACACCCCCAAGAAAGTCAGACGATAAACCGGCCACAAAGCCCTCGAATAATCTCGGTCCATGACTCATAGTACGTCGGATGTCTCACCCGCTGATCCGCCTCGCGCCCCTGTTCAAAGAGAGTCGCCGACTGCTTTTAGTGGGCGTACTGGGCCTTCTCGCCGGCGCGTTGCTCGGCCTGGCGGGTCCCTGGTTGATCGCGACCGCTATCGACGTTGACCTGGCGGCGGCAGACAAAGGTGGTCTGGTTGAGAAGGGGCTCCTCTATCTCGCCGTATTGATCGCGACGATCGTCGTGACCTACAGCTCTCGGATTGTCCTCGAAATCGTCGCACAGCGGGCGATGTTTCGGCTCAAAGGACAGCTCTTCGACCACCTAGTCGACCACGATTTAGCCTTTCACGATAAGCAGACCTCGGGCCGCCTGATCACCAGGGTTCAGGGTGATACGGAAGCCCTGAAGGTCCTATTCGCCGAGGTACTTTTGGCATTTCCGGCGGACATTTGCTTGATCATCGGGATGTTCGTGGTGATGTCGGTGTCGGCGCCGGCCGTGGCTCCGCTAGTCTTTGCGGTAATTCCACCGTACATCGTACTGTTTCTTCTCTTTCGGAGAATATCGCCGCCTCGGTTCCTGGCCTTGCGCAGTGTGATGGCCAGACTCACCGGGTTTCTCGCCGAGCACTTGCGAGCAATGCCAGTCCTGCAGCTCTTCGGCCAGGCCGGCTGGTCCCGGGCCCGGGCCGAGTCGCTCAACGACGATGTCTACAAAGCGGAGGTGATGGCTCACCTGCAGCCGGTTTGGTACATCAATCTAGTGGTGTTGGTGCGGGCTCTTGGCATTGTGCTGCTTCTATTGGTCGGAGCCAATCGCATCGCGGCAGGTGACCTGACGGTCGGTGGCCTCCTCATGGGATTGGCCTACCTGCGACAGATGTTCAACCCGCTGATGCGCCTGTCATTTCAGTTGACGACAATCGAGCGAGCCCGAGCCGCAGCTGTTCGGATCGCCGAGATCTTCGACAGTCCCCGAACAATAGTCGATCCGGAGTTGCCGGTTCCTTGGCCCGGAGTGAACGACGCACTGCGCCTCGAGGACGTGGGGTTTTCCTACGATGGAGAGACCCAGGTACTGACAGCGACGAATATCGAGATCGCCGCGGGCTCGAATGTAGGCATTGTCGGAGCGACCGGCGCTGGAAAGAGCACCGTCCTAAATCTTCTGTTGCGTTTTCGCGATCCTACTCGTGGAAAGGTCACGGTCGACGGCGTCGACCTCCGCGACATCACCGTCAAGGAGCTACGGGAGCGGATCGGCCTGGTCCTCCAGGACGTTCACCTCTTTCCCGGCACCATACTCGACAATCTAGGGGGCAACCCCGAAACCGCTAGAGCCAGCCTCGACCTCCTCGGACTGGACGACTTTGAACTCGACCACGAACTCCGAGAGGGCGGCTCGAACTTGAGCCGAGGCGAGCGGCAGCTGCTAACCTTCTCGCGAGCCCTTGTACACGACCCACAGATCCTCGTTCTCGACGAAGCGACCTCGGCGGTCGATCCGGCTACAGAGGCCAGGGTCCAGGCTGCACTCCAGCGGATCCAGGCCGGGCGCACTACGGTCACGGTAGCCCATCGGCTTGCGACCGTCCGGAACTGCGACCGCATCTATGTGATGGCCCACGGTGGAGTGCAGGAGTCGGGAACGCACAGCGAGCTCCTCGCCCAAGATGGGCTCTACGCTGCGCTGTCGCGCCTCCAGTCGGAGGCTCCTCTATGACTCCTCGGCGATTGGTGACCAGCTGGTTCAAGGTGGTGTGGCGGGGCAGCGGCTTTGGTCTGACGTTCATCGTAGCGATGAGTGTAGTGGTCGCTTTCTTGGCGGCTGCCTTTCCTTGGCTGTGGCAGTTTTTGGTCGAAGAAGTCGAGGCGGGAGCTCGTCCAGTAGAACTCAGAGAGCTCGCCCTGCTGATGGCTCTGGTCGGGGTCACGAATTTCGTCTGTTACACCCTGATCCAGGGGGCCCGTTCGATTATGAACGGGAAGATAGAACGTCGCGCTCGGCGGCGTGTCTACGCTCATCTGAGTCGGCTCGAACTCGACTTCTACCGCCGCTGGCGAACCGGAGATCTGGTTACGCGCCTTTCGGATGACGCAGGTGAGAAGATTGCCTGGTTCTTGTGCTCGGGCGTATTCAGGGCCTTCGAGGCAGCACTGATCATCGTCGCGTGCCTGATTGGCATGATCATCGTTGATCCGGCACTCACCGTTTGGGTGGTTCTGCCCTTACCTCTGCTCATATTGGGCCAGGCCGCCGCACAGGGCGCCCTCGGGAGGCGGTTCAAACGGGTGCAGGAGGCGATCTCATCGATCAACGATGAGCTGGCGACGACATTCGCAGGTATCAGAATAGTGCAAGCCTGCGAACTCCAGCAGCAGGCCAAGAACCGTTTCTCTGCCAGGGCTGAGGAGCAGAAGTCTGCCGAGGTTTCGACCGCTATCGTGCAGCAAACCGTCTACATGCAGTACGGCTACGGATGGCAAGCCGCTGTTGTTGCGCTCTTGATCGCCGGTGGTGTGCACGTGATCGACGGGACCATCACGCTCGGACAATTCGTCACATTCGAGGGCTTCGTCATGACCCTGGTTTGGCCGATGTTCGACTTCGGCACCTTTCTTTCTCGCTACAAGCAGACCTTCGTTGCGTTGACGCGTCTGCAGGAGCTTGTTGATGAACCCGTACGCCCCAATATGGACGGCGGTGAGAAACCGACCGTACCGAGCATCGTTCTAGAGAACGCATCGGTAGCCGTCGAAGACGCAACTCTGCTCAGCGAACTGAGCTTGAAACTCGGACCGGGCGAGCTCATCGCCGTCGTAGGCGGGGTTGGCTCGGGAAAAACGACGCTTGTCGAAGTGTTGGCAGGAGCCCGACCGATCTCAACTGGCGCAATGACCGTTGGCGGGTGGCGTCCCGAGGAGCTCGACCAGCCCGCCCTTCGCAGTTTCATCGGGTACGTCCCACAGGACCCCGTACTCCTGTCGACCACGATCAAAGAGAACATCCTGTTGGGTCGAGCGCTGGACGAACACGCGTTGGAGGAGGCCCTATCGATCTCCCGGCTCGAGCAGGACTTGCCCGCTTTTCCGAACAACCTCGAAACAGCGGTCGGAGAACGGGGAGTGACTCTGTCGGGTGGACAACAACAACGGGTGGCCCTGGCCCGAGCGCTGGTGGGCAAACCAGCGATACTGCTCCTCGATGACGCGACGGCAGCTCTTGACGCGGATACCGAGGCCGCCTTCTGGCAGGCTCTGGAATCCGTCCTGAGCGACGTGGCGGCGGTTGTCGTGACCCATCGAACCGCGACGATTCAGCGAGCAGACCGGATAATCGTGCTGGAAGACGGCGCCATCGTCCAGGAGGGGAGACACGCCGATTTGATCGACCTGCCCGGAGCCTATCGCGAGTTGTATGGGACCTATGAAGCAGAGGCTAAGGTCAAGGCGCTGTAGGGACCAGCTGACCGATCAATCCGAGTTAGGGGTGTTCGCTTTTACACTAGTTTTGGTCTTCGATGGACCGCTACCTTGGGCTTGTCACGTTTACGGGAAGTAGAAGCAGATGCGCGTCTTATTTTCGGATTGTGGAGGTCGGTAGCCGCTGTAGTACAGTGGGTGCAAAACAAAACACTACGCCGGAAGCTACCCTGGGGTTGAACTGAATCCACGCGTGGATTGCGAAGCCCGTGGACACGACGGTGGAGACTGTCCCATATGAACGGAACGTCTGTGCAATTGTTCCTCGAGCTGGTCGGAGTGACGCAATGAACGCTAGGAGCCCGTCGCGTATAACGCCCCGGACTCCAGCCGTTAGCTTTTAG
>CAZDBH010000416.1:0-7808 GCA_964503485.1 uncultured Bradymonadales bacterium
GCTCTTGCTTGAGTAGGTCGTGTTCCGCGCGCAACTTCGCGGTCTCAGACTCGAGGGTCTCGACCTGGGCAGCGCGTTCTGCCAATTGACTCTCGAGCCCGGAAATGTGCTCCGGATCGACGGTCTTAGACGCGAGCTCCGTTTCGAGTCCAGTCTTTTCGCCCTCCAAGATTTGAATTCGATCTTGGAGCTGAGCGTTTCGTACGTTCAACTCTTCCAGATCTGCCCGCATTCGCTCCGCTTCTTCTGGCGGAATGGCGGCCTCCAGGGCGGTCTCGAGCTCGGCGAACTTCTCGCTCAGCACGGCCACTTCCTGAGTCGGCTTCTCGACGACCGGTTCTGAGGAACCTGCAGGAATCGATGCGGGGGATACACCCGCTCCGCCTGGTAGTCCCCCCAATGTTCCGGCCGGCGCCTCGAGATCGATTTGGGGTAGCGCTGAACCGCCTGTTTGCGGTGGTGCCGCGGGGGCCTCGGCGGTTGGTGGAGGACCGAAGAGATCGGCGTCGCCTGAGGGAGCGGGTCCCGGCGGTGGGCCAGGTGGCGGTCCCGGCGGTCCGGCGTCGGGCGCGGGCCCAAGGCCCAAATCGGGTATCGGTCCCACCGCCGCTGGAGCCGAGGTCGGACCCGATGCGGTAGTCAAGACGCCGCCTTCCTGAACGTACTTCATTTTGAAGTCGCCACAGAGTACTTCGTCGCCGTCAGCGAGTTCGGTGGTCTTTACTTTGCGACCATTCACGAACACGCCGTTCGAGCTGTGCAGATCGAAAATCGTACATTTCTGCGTCTCGGGATCGAACCGAATCTCGGCGTGACGCCGAGAAATCGAATTCCGGTTTACCCGGATTGCATTTCGTGGATTACGGCCAACGGTGACTTCCCTGACTTCCGCGTCAACCAGTTGGACCTTTTCTTCACCGTCATCGACGTAGACGAGCTTCGGCACCTTCACTCTCCGTCACGTTATGGTCAGAGCCATCCTCTGGCTCAACTTCAACTTTTCGGTTTACATCGCCACAAAACATATCAGATGTGAACCGTCTTCCCTAGGAACTCAATGTTCCACACGTCGGCGACGTCGCACCAGTTTTACGAGAAAATTGAGACTAATCTTGCCCGATCCGGCTCCGACTGCGTGCCACCCGAGACCGACTACGCTCAGAAAAACAGCCACCAGAAGCGCAATGGTCGTCGCCCATGGCACCCCGAGCCAATGCCACGGGTCGTGGGGTACGAGAACAGCCGCCGAAATGAAAAGGGCGGCAGCGATCAAAGCCATCGACAACCTCGTGGTCAGAACGTTGATGTGATTGCCGACTTCTTCCAGCTTGTCGTTTTGAAACTGAAATCGGAGCTGCCCCGAATTCAGGTCCATTAATAGTTGATCGACCTGCTCCGGTGCGTCCCGGACCAACGAGGTCACAGCCATGAGCCCCGAGACTCCCATTCCAGCCAAGCGGCGATAGGAGAAGCGCCGTTGGATTAGGCGCGTCGCGAAAGGGCGCGCCGTCGCAACGATATCCAGCTCCGGGTCGATTGCCCGGAGCACGCCTTCCGTCGTGACCGAGGCTTTGGCCAAAATGGCGAACTCCGGCGTGATACGGATTCGGAATCGCTGGCCTGCTTGAAGCAGGTCTTGAACGAACTGGCTGGCGTCGACCTCGGCCAGTGAGCGCCTCAGATGAGTCTCGCGGATGGTCGCGATCGTCTCTTTTAGCGCCCGCATGTCGATTCGGCCGAGTGGCCGTCCCATTCGCAGTACAACGCGGGCGATCCCGTCTATATCACCGGCAATTACGCTCACGAGCAACGTAACCAGGACGTCCTGCTGTGGCGGCGTGAGGCGGCCTACCAGGCCAAAGTCGATGAGGCCAAAACGTCCGTCGTCTAGGACGAGCATGTTTCCCGGGTGGGGGTCGCCATGAAAGAGCCCGTTGTCGAAAATCTGTCTAAATGTCGATTCGAGTCCAACCTTGACCAACTTCTTTGCCATGGGCGAACCGGGCTCGACCGAAGTTAACTTGTTCGCTTTGAAAAACTCGATCGTCAGGACCTGCTTCCCGCACAGGTCGCGGAAGACGCGAGGTATCGCCAAATCGTCCAAATCCGCCATATTCTGGGCGAACTCTTCCAGGACATCTGCTTCCTCGCTGAGATCCAGCTCGCGTTTCAGCGCTTTGTCGAACGTCTCCACCAACTCGCCAGGAGCGTAGAGTTCCATCTCTTGGAAGGTTGCCTCGAGTATGCGGGCCATCAAGTGCAGAAGGTCGAGGTCCGCCTCGATCAGCTCGTTGACGCCAGGACGAACTACTTTGACGACGACTTCGTCTCCATCGTGGGTCCGGGCTCGGTGCACTTGGCCGATGCTGGCCGAAGCAAGTGGTTCCTCCTCGAAGTGGGCGAACGCTTCCGTAAGCGGGATGCCCAGTTCGCTCTCGATCTTCTGTTTGATCTGTTCGACCGGGAGCGGTGGTGCATCATCCTGCAGTCGTTCGAGCTCTCGAACGAACTCGGCCGGCAATAAGTCGGGGCGCGTCGACAGAACCTGGCCCAACTTGATGAAGGTCGGCCCCAATTCCGAAAGGACCTTTCTGAAGCGCACCGCCGCCATCCCCGGCTGGTCAACTGCGAGCAGCTCTTCGTCGTCCGCCGGGATGAACGCTTTTCCGAGAAACCCCAGCAAACGGCGCCGCTTCACAAACTGGTGAAATCCATGACGGGTGAGAACAGCCACGATTCTCCCGAGGCGGGTAATGTCGGCTCGAGCCGCGGTCACGGTACCGGTATCCTGGGCTAGCGCCCTATCGCCAGTTTCCGCCACGTCTAAGGGTGTCTTCGGCATTCTTGAAATCCTCGGGAAACTCGCCTTCGAAACGGAGGCGTTCTTCCGTTACGGGGTGCTCGAAGCCCAGTGTCCGTGCATGTAACGCTTGTCGGCCCATCAACCGACAGGCCTTCATGGCACGTCCACCGTAAACTCGGTCACCGAGTATGGGGCAACCGAACTCTGAGAAATGGACCCTAATCTGATGGGTCCGACCCGTCTCCAATCGACACTCTACTTTTACTGCATTCGACCCAAACCGTTCCAGTGTTCGGTAATGGGTTACTGCTCGCCTCCCCTCGCTGAGCTGGCCGGTGTAGCGTTTGCGGTCCCCTGGGTGGCGACCGTGGAACGTGTCGAAAGTCCCTGACTCCTCGAGTCCGGCGCCCCTCAGCCTGACGACCAGAGCCGCGTAGGCGCGCTCCACGGTGTGGGCCGCGAATTGACGGCTCAACCCCTGATGGGCTGCGTCGCTCTTGGCCACCACCATCACACCGCTGGTATCTTGGTCGAGTCGGTGGACAATTCCTGGCCTCATCGTCCCCCCGATTCCAGGCAGGTCATCAACGTGGAACAGTAGGGCGTTGACCAGCGTATCGTTTGGGTGGCCCGGTGCCGGGTGCACCACCAATCCGGACTGTTTGTTCACTACGATAAGGTGAGCGTCCTCGAAAAGGACGTCGATCGGGATGTCGCGTGCTTCGAGATTCAACGGAATCGGTTCTGGGATTCGGTAGCTCACATTGTCAGCGAGGCGGACCTTCTGAGACACTTTTGACACGACCTTTCCGTTGATCTCGACCAGACCTCTCTCGATCAACTTTTGGGCCTGCGAGCGAGAAATCCCTGCGATCGTACCGATATAGGCATCCGCCCGCGTCTTATCGTATTCGGCAGTGACAGTTGTTTCTGGTGCCATCGGCGGCGAACACGGAGCTAGAAGATCTGGGTCCGAACGTGACCACGGCTGGCGATGATGATATCGATAATCGCCTGTTCGAAGATGTTGGTATTGTTGACGATCTCGTGGGAGACCTTCTGCTGAAAGAGATTCACGCCTTCCTGCAGCTCGGATTGCAGTTCCTCGAATAGGGTGTCGTTTTCGAGCCCCTTCTGGATCTTCTCTCCGTAATAGATCGAGATATCGCTGGCGATCGCCCGTGCCAGTCGGTTCGCTCGCGCGTATTCAGCACCTTGCGCGGATGGGTCAGCGTTCTGTGACATCGGACCTCCGTGAACTGTCGGTTAGTTCAGTCAAGTAGTCATTAAGTAACGAATCTATCGGAAAGTCGAGGACTCTCGCAATTTCTCTCAGATAGCCGCGCAAATAGACGGGACGAGGGAGCGCCTCGACCTCCATGGCTTCAATTGCTTCGAGATATCGCAAACCAATGCGAGTCTGCAATGAGAATTCCCTCAGACTCAGGCCCAACTTCTCGCGTTCGTATTTCACCTTTTCGCCCGCATGGCTCGCTTTGGGAGGCTCTGGCTCGACTTCGGGTTGCGACTGCTCGTCGGACTGGCTCGGCGCTTCCTCTTCGACGGGCGCTGCCGGGGAATCCATCGCGGTCTGGAGGGCCCTGTAGGTCTGTTCGAGTTCACTTATCAGCTCGGCCCGTTCGTCGCTGTCTAGCATCACCCGGGAGATCGCGGATTCTCGGCGATAGCCCTCCCACAACCGTCGATACTGGGCGCGCATCGTCGAGTGATCGGCCATTTCACTGAGCCCCAACCAGCGGGCTCCTGACAGTGCTCCCACACCCGAGCCGGTTCTGGGGCGGCTTTCGTCAAACTCGCGCAAAGCGAGGATACGTTTGGCGATTTCTTCGACCTGCACCCCTAGCCCCTCGCTGCTGGACAGGGGTGGGACCTCTTCGGTGTGGCGAAGATGGAACCAACGTCGATCGTCGAAGTCCACGTGTCCCAAGTAGCGAGGGTACTGCTTCAGCCTGCGCCAGATCGCGTGACAGAGGACCTCGCCGAGATCTCGCTCACTGGCGTCCCTGCAGCCGTTGAGAAGCAGATACGTCCTCAATCGGCCCGAACCCGATGGCCCACCCGTCATGAGCGTGGCCCGGTCCGTCGCTGCCGTCAGAAACGGCAAGGTGCTGCGAACGGACCACGGGTCCGGCTGTGAAACGATAATGGGCACATCCGACAGGACGAACAAATCGGACCAGAACGGATCTGAGCCCGCTGGTAGGTCCAGCACAATCAATCGGTCATCCAGTCGGCGAAAACGCCGCAACAGCTTCTCGGGTGCCGTCGCCAACGCCTTGTTGGTATCGCCCACAGCGTCTGCCAACGTGAGAATCGCGGGGGCAGTCTCATCCGTGCGCTCGATGAAGTCGACCAGGTGTGCTCCCGGCGAAAAGAGACTCGCTTGCCGATGGATTCTACGATCACCGCGGCGCAGCAGATCTGCGATGATGGGCATCCTGACGGCACAATCGACCAACACCGTCGAGACGCCGCGGCGCACGAATACCTTCGCCATTTCCATGGCCAAGGTTGTGCGCCCACTCCCGCCGGCGCCGCTCCCCAGCGCGACGATCATCGGCAATGACTCGTCTTTGTGGACCTCGTTACTCAAGGTAAAACCGTTCAGGGCTCGATAAAGGTCTCTGCAGCGAGCTGATACTCGCCACCCTCGGAACCAAAACCGTCGACATAGACGATGTAGGATCCCGCTTCTAAGAACAGATCGAGAGCCGCGTGAACACCCTCCCAATCATCGTTGCAGGCCAGTTCCGGCGAAAAATCGTCGCATCCCGTGCGGACATAGAGAACGGTGTCAAAACTGCTTCCAGCTGTGGTCAAGAACACCTGTGTCGGTTGATCGAGCCGAAGAAGCCACTGCTCATCTCGGCCGCCATCGCCACCGCATGACCCGCTGGAGGTGTCGTTTAAGGTGGTACCCGACTCCCATTGGTTCAGGGTGAGTTCGCCGGCCAACAGACACTCTTCACCTTGGTCAACCACCGGATCGTCGGCCGAATCTCGGTCTTCCGTACTTCCGGCGTCGGGATTCGTCCGCGGCTGGCGTGGCGGCTGACCCGCTACCCGACATTGGTCGTCGATGCAGACCAGTTGAAGCTGGCAGTGCGCGTCGATAGTGCATATGTCTCCCTCTCCGCCGTCTGCGTAGGCGATACCGGTAACACCGGAACGACCGAAACAGCCAAACGAGGTCGCGCTCAGGGCGAGCGCTGCCAACAGGAGTGTGCTTCTAGCGAAACCTATCATGGGCGGTATCATTCCACGTCAGCACTTTGAACACAATAAGACGTGGGGATCGTCAGATGGCCCGAGTCGGGCGCATTGAGGGAGGAACTAGTTCGCGACCACCAGTGCGGGCTGCGGGTCGAAGGTCTCTTCGACTGCGGGAAAGGAGCCGTCCTTCACCGACGAGGCGTAGTCGGTCAGAGCCTCAATTGCCGCCTCACCCAGGTTGCCAAATCGCCGCACGAACTTCGGACTGAAGTCCATATTGAGGCCAAGCATGTCTTGGAGGACTAGGATTTGGCCGTCACAGTGCGCTCCCGCGCCGATCCCGATTGTCGGGATTGTCAGTGTACTGCTGACCTCTCGTGCCAGGCGCTCCGGAACGCACTCGAGGACTACCGCGTAAGCACCTGCTTCCTCGAGGATTTTGGCGTCTTCTATGATGCGCTTGGCACCGTCGTCATCCCTTCCTTGGACGCGATAGCCGCCCAATGCGTGTACTGATTGCGGGGTCAAGCCGAGATGGCCCATTACCGGAATCCCGGCTGTGGTCATCCGACTGATCGACTCGGCGTGCTCTCGTCCACCTTCTAGTTTCACGGAGTGAACGGCACCTTCCTTGAGTAACCTTCCCGCATTGCGGATGGCCTCTTCCGGGCTGATTTGATAGCTCAAAAAGGGCATATCCCCGACGAGGTGAGCGCGCTGAATTCCGCGGCGCACAGCCCTCGAGTGGTAGATCACATCTTCGAGCGTAACGGGTATGGTTGAATCCAGACCTTGGATTACGTTGCCGAGGCTATCGCCTACCAAGATCAGGTCGACACCGGACTGATCGACAAGCCGCGCACTTGTGTAGTCATACGCTGTGACTGCCACAATCTTGCGGCCTTTGGACTTCCAGTTGATTAGGTGTCGGGTGGTGACTGGTCGCACCGGACCAGTGCTCACGTGGCTACTCATGGATTTCCTCCTTTCTGGTAGGAATCGCTGTGATCTAGGGCGGCTGGGCTCACCATAACTTTCGACACCCGAGGGTTGCCGTAGTCCGAACCAAGTCGCACAAAGAGAACATAGTCAACCGGTCGCCTGCGTCAAGGACATTCACTTCGATTGACCAACGGCGGGGAATCAACGGTCCTGTTCATTGCGAGCAATCAGGCGCCACGTCCGGATTGAACGGGAACTGATACTCGGCCAAAAGCGCTGTGACGACCTCATCAGCCTCGTCGTTCGTGCAGCGAAGCGCCTCGACGAGGTCGGTGAGATCGACCCCCGTGACGCCCGAGTTTCCCGGGTTGGTCGGCATCCACTCAAAGAGGGTCTCCACGACCCATTGCTCGTCGCTGAAACCATCGAAAGGCTCCTCGCTGTCGTCGTCGACGAGATCCCAAAGAAAGGCCGCGACGAGGAACTCTGAAACGTCGCCCTCTTGCGTACCGTCGCTCGTTCCCAGGTACCCATCCTCCAGAGTCTCGAGGTTCTTGATACGCCAGTCGTCTGCACGGTAGTCGAGATAGCTCTCTAGACCGCGGACCCAGGCCGAAAAGAAATGGGCGAACCCCTCTCCATAGGCAAGCGTTGGATCGGTGGGTGTTCCATCGTGACTGCCACCCGGACTGTCATCGACCGAGAGGGTCGACTGCACGAAGTGCCCTACCTCGTGGAGGATAATGTCGTCATCGAATCCGTCTGGGTCGTCTGAGTCGTCGCGCAGGTCAATTCGAAATCCGTTGAAGCATGTCCCACAAGGACTAGG
>CAZDBH010000417.1:0-7802 GCA_964503485.1 uncultured Bradymonadales bacterium
AGGCGGGTGACTCCATTGCGACGTCCAGCAGCAGTGTCTTGCCCTCCAGGACTTCGATCACCAAGTCGAATGCCGTCGAAGGCGCTTGTCGTATGTCGCAGCTGGCCAGCGCCTCGGCGTAATGGGCAGAGGCCTCACCCTCGACCAGTTCCCAGGACAAGTCGCCGGGCTCGGGTCGCGTCCAGGGCCGAGTGAGTTGGTCGAGCGCCTGCTCATAGCGTTCTGCGTATAGCGGGCGATGTTGGTCCGTGTTGGATTCAGGAGAGGTCGAGTGCTCTGGGCTGTCCGAGTGTCCCTCGCCCGAGGAAGCGGGCGGTGTTTGAAGCGGATTGTCGTCGCGGCTTAGCCCAGGAACCTCGGTTCCTCTGTTGGTTGGCTGCTGCGAGGTCCGAGAAGCCTCGTCGTCGCGGTGGACTTCGGAGTCCATTTCGTCAGTAACGTCGGTTGGTTCCGGCCGTGGTTCTGACGGTGGCCGACTGGGTCGGTTCAACAGCAGTAGAATGAGGGCGATGGCGCACACCGCGACCACGGCTGCCACTACTTTCGAGCTATCCGACATGCAGTGGATTGTAGCACTCGACGAGGTTCGTGGCTCTTCTCTCGGGTCCGTCGAATCAGACCCCTCCTTGATAGGTGCAAGCGCCCACATCATGGCCATTGGTCAGAAAAAGTAGACATCGGTGTGGCTACTCCAACCCGTTCTGGACCGCCCACTTTTTTCAATAAGCAGGATTCAATGTCGCCCCTGGCGCTGTTGTGCTATCGTCCCGTTTGCGGGAAGGCGGCACCTTCTGCGAGAACCAAACATGCGACCAAGAACGTCCTACGACGTGCTCATCTCCATCGCCCTGTGGTCGCTGGGGTCCGTCGGATGCCTCGAAACAACCAGTACGAAATTCGAGTTGGACGACGACTCGCCTGTAGAACAAGTCTCGAACCAGACAGCTGACGAAACCCCCGATCAGACATCAGACGAGCCCCCCAATCAGACGGCAGATGAACCCCCCAATCAAACCACTGGCGAGTTTGTCACTCATGAGCTGGAAGTACCGCGCACTATCGCGGGTGAGTACCTCTCTCCACCGAACGACCAGTACCGAATCGTAGTCCTCTCGGACATGAACGGCTCGTACGGCTCAACCTCATACGGCGATCCGGTCGAGCAGGCTGTGAGGGCTACCATCCAGCTCGAGCCTCACGTGGTTCTCACTGCTGGGGACATGGTTGCCGGGCAACGAGCTGGACTGGATTACGAGGCGATGTGGAGTGCGTTTCACGAAACAGTGACCGAACCGCTCAGCGCCGCCGGCATCCCCTTCGCGGTGACCCCGGGGAATCACGATGCATCCGGATATGCCGCGTACACGGGCGAGAGGACCATCTATCAACAGCAGTGGTTGCAGCGCATCCCCGAAGTCGACTTCCTCGATGACCAACATTATCCGTTCATGTACTCCTTCACGGTGGGACCCGCGCTCTTCATCTCACTTGACGCCACGTTAGTCGGCCCACTCGACCAGGAGCAGTTCGACTGGGTGAGTGACCAACTCGAACTTGGAAAGGACTTCCCGGTCAAAATCGTCTACGGCCATGTTCCACTGCATCCATTCACAGAGGGACGAGAAAGCGAGATTTTGGCCGATCGGGAGTTGGAAGACCTGTTGGTTGATAGCGACGTCACACTCTTCATTAGTGGTCATCACCATGCCTACTACCCGGGGCAACATGATGATCTGCGGGTCGCCAGTATGGCCTGCCTCGGTTCAGGTCCCCGAACCTTGCTAGGCGACGACGGTCGCTCCGAACGAAGCATCCTAGTCGTTGAGTATGATCGGTACGGACTAACGAGCCTCGACGCCCTCGGCGGGCCCGCCTTCGACGAGGTTGTCGAACGAGAGACTTTGCCGACAGCGGTCGGAAACAGCGACTACATGATTATTCGCGACGACATAGCCGCGGAGAATTGACGAGAGCTTGCCAAGACTAGAGTCGAGCTGGGTACTAATACTCGAGTGGAGACACTGCTCTCGATCGTCGCTCGCACGCGGATTCACCATCCTTTGCCATGTGCAGTGACGGCGATCCACAGGTGCTCACCCGCCGTCGTCCTGGGACGAACATCAAGGGCTCCTACTCAATCGAACCAAAACTGTTGTAGGATGCCGGTGTTCCCCGAAACTGCGACCGGACACACAACATGCAACGGCAAACTGAGTTAGTCTCATTCGGAGTCCTCCTGTTCGCGCTCGCGGTCTGCGCCTGCGGACCGAACGCCATCGACCAGGGTGAGTTTCACGAACAGGTGTTCGATGCGGGTGCCGACACAAGCTCAGTACAAGAACTCACCCGCGAGACGGGCGCCGAACAGGTGGAAGTCGCCGACGGGACCTGGATCCACTACAGCCAGCTCGGCAGCTGTGTCGACATTGGCAGCCAGTCCTTCGACAACCTCAACCGGACCCTATACTTGGTCGACGTCGTTCAGGACGACTTCGGTGTAATCGAAGAGACCTGGCGAGGTTGCGATGTCGAGCTGAGCCCCGTCTTGAACCTAGTGCCCGCCTTGCGCCGCGAGAATCTGGACACCATCTACCCTGTCGTGACCGCCGGCGGCCTGGTCGACAACACGACACTCGAGGGCGGCTACGCCTCAGCACCAGTCGCCGAGCTCTGGGGCGTCGATCTGGACGACCCAGTCAACGATATCCTCCCCGTGTCGGGGGACGACGACCGAATCATCGACTCCGACGGTGACGGCAATCCTGGAGCGACCCTGGTCTTTGGGACAGACATCTGTGAGGCCTTCGTGACACAGCGAACGTCCACCATCTATTCGGGTAGCTACGAGACCTTCGACCGCATCGAAGGGACGGTTATCTCCGCGTCTTCACAATTCGTCATCGACGCCTCGACCGCCTTCTGTAGAACGGGTTACATCAACCGGCCGAACAGCCCCCGCGGCACCTTCGCCCGGCAGCGGGTCGACGGTCAGGGAGGCAGCCTCGACTTGGATACAGATGGCGACGACCTGGTCACCTGTGACGAAATTCGCGACTCCGATGGCTCTTACGATGAAATCATCAGTGCGCTCTTTGACCGGCTCATCCTGGATGACGAGGTCTGTTACTAACCCGAACGCAACGGTGCGGCCCTAGCCTTCAGCCTCTAGCGCCGCGATCGTGCGCCGAATACCCTCGTCGATGCTTACCGCGGGTTCGTACCCGAAATCCCGGCGCGCCTTTTCGATGCTGAAGTAGTGGTGCGTGCACATGTAGCGCACGGCGAATCGCGTCAAACCGTCTTCCGCCTTGGAGCGCCCGAGCATGGCGTTCCAGCCCTCAGCTAGGGCAGCAACTGTCCAGGCCAAACGGAATGGCACTCTGCCCTTTGTCGCTGGCTGGCCCATCTCGACCAGAACCTTGTCGATGAAGTCCCAGAATGGCAACGGTTCGCCGTTAGTCACGAAGTAAGACTGCCCTCCGACTGACTCGTCGCTGGCAAGGTGTTCATCGGCAGCCAACAACCCATCAATAAGGTTGTCGATGAACGTGAAGTCGCTCAACTTGACTCCCTTTCCAACTCCTGTACGAAGCTTGCCGGCCCGCGCGCGTTTCACGATCGCTGGCAGGAAGCGGCCGTCACCCGGGCCATAGACGACATGGGGACGAATCGCACAGGTCCTCAAGCCGGTGCTGTCATTGGCTTCGAGCACGGCACGCTCGGCTGCAATCTTGCTGTCGGCATAGGGCGCCTGCGAGGTGCCCGCGTAGGGCAACGTCTCGTCGCCGTTCTCGATGTCGCGGCCCTCGTAGACCACACTCGCCGAGCTGACGTAGATTAGGCGCTTCACACCATGCTTGCGACAGGCGGCGATGACATTCTCAGTCCCACCGAGGTTGACCGCCCAAACCGCCTTCGCACCCGCCTGTTTGGTCTGAACCAGCGACGCGACATGAAACACCACATCGCAACCACTCACGAGCTCTGACATGGCCTCGTCATCGGTGACGTCACAGCCTGCGTATTCGACGTCGGGGTCTGGACCGGTAGGCCTCAAATCAGACGCGATCACGTCATCGCCCCGAGCCGCGAGGGCGCGCACCAGGTGACTGCCAACGAAACCGAGCGCGCCGGTGACCAGGCTTCTAGTTTGTTTACTCATTGTCGACCGTTCCCCGTTCGTCGAGTTCAGCGAGTAGAGCCGGAACCCGATCCGGCGTGCAAAACGTGCGCAAAAAACGCTGGTGAATCCGACCGATTACCGCGGATGCGGATTCTTCCATACCTGTATCGACCCAGTGAGAAAGCGCAACCTGATGCATGGCGTTGGTCGTGCGAGCACACAGAATCGGGTCATCTTCCACGAAGATACCGTCGCGCATGCCTCCCCCAAAAGTCCGCGCCATTCGCTCGATGCCACGCTTCCAGGTGCCGAGCTGTTCTGGACTGCGCAACCTGTCGGGCTGCGACCAGGCCAGATCATCTCGCAAATGCATCCGCAAGTAATTCGGGTGTTCGATATGGAACGCCACATAGACCGCGATTCCGTCGAGCATCTGGGTAAGCCGAGTCGCCTCGGGTCGACCTGCAGCCTTTAGCTGAGCCATCAGCGCTGTCAGGCGTCTGGCATGGACACCGCGGTAGAGCGCCAACTTGGTCTCGAAGTGGCTGTATAGAGTCGACAGCGAGATCGCAGCGGCGGTGGCAACCGCTTTCATTTTTGTGCCGTCGAACCCAGACTCGGCGAAGACCTCTTCGGCGGTGTCTAGGATGTGCTCCCGGTACAT
The DNA here is from genome assembly GCA_964503485.1 of uncultured Bradymonadales bacterium. Lineage (GTDB taxonomy): Bacteria > Myxococcota_A > Bradymonadia > JAFGEP01 > JAFGEP01 > CAZDBH01. The sequence continues at coordinate 4,788 of CAZDBH010000417.1, forward strand.
CGCCCCCTTTGCTTCTTTCAACTTTGTTTTCGCTTCACCAGCCACTCGGTTCCTTCCTGACTCTTGACAACACCACAGCTTGAGTAATATGAATTACTCAAAACAGAACGGCAAGTATCATGTCAATCTATATCATCATAATCATCTGCATGACCCTCTCTGGACTCGCAATGAGTGGTTTCTCGGCGCTCGCCGACTCAGAGTGGATGAAGCAAAAGCGCCCGCGCACCGACAAACCCACCAAGGTGCCACCCAAGGAGCATCGTCTCAGTGTGGTGAGCAACTCGGCGGTATCCACGGTCATGGTGTTCGGCGTGGCCTGGCTGGCCCACGACGCGCTCTTCGTATCCGAAGTGCGCGGACCGTTTCATATGCTGTTCGAGGTCGTGGCGATCCTGGCGCTTTACGACTTTGGTTATTACTTGCTGCACCGCTTCGCGTTCCACGAATGGAAGTGGGGCCGTCGAATTCACGCCGTTCATCACCGAATTCGAACGCCCTATGCGGTGGACAGCCTCTACATTCATCCCGTCGAGACCATGTTGGGCCTGGGTTTGTTCTTGTTCTGCACGTGGATCGTCGGTCCGGTGAGCATCTACTCGTTCGGCGTCTGCTTCTTTGTCTACTCGGTGTTGAACCTGTTCATCCACTCGGCCTTTCACATTCCTGTCTTCCCCTTCAAGACCCTCACTTCGTTGGTCGACAACCACGACACCCATCACACGTCTATGAAAGCGGGCCACTACGCGTCGATTTCACCTGTCTTCGACATCCTGTTCCGCACCACCGGGAAATAGCGAGAATCCGCACAACCTCGAAGCGGTACAGCGAGGCTCGTTGACCTATTCCCAGCAGCGATCTAGCGTACGTGGCATGAAGCATTTGCGTGGCAAGGTCGCAGTCGTCACAGGCGCGGCATCGGGAATCGGACGAGCTCTGGCACTTCGCCTGGCGGACAAGGGGTGTCACCTGGCGTTGAGCGACCTCAACGAGGAGGCCCTCGAAGAGACCGGTCGGATGGCGCGTGAACGCGGTGCCGTCGACATGCACCTTCAGCGCCTCGATGTCGCCGATCGCAAGGCGTTCTACGCCTACGCTGAGACCGTTTCACAACACTTTGACGCCGTCCATCTGGTCATCAACAACGCCGGGGTTGCCATGGGCGGCACGGTCAAAGAGATGTCCATCGAAGACCTCGAGTGGTTGATAGGCATCAACTTCTGGGGCGTCGTCTATGGCACCAAGGCCTTCCTCCCCCATCTAGAGCGTGCAGGCGAGGGCCATATCGTCAACATCTCGAGTGTGTTCGGACTGATCGCTGCGCCTTCGCAGAGTGCCTACAACGCAGCGAAATTCGCTGTGCGCGGCTTTACGGAGGCTCTGCGCCAGGAGCTCGAACTCGAGGACAGCTCCGTCAGTTGCACCTGTGTTCACCCGGGTGGCATCAATACGAATATCGCCCGGAGTGCTCGGATGGTGCGCGATGACGTGCTGGGCTTCGACAAAGAAAGCATGGCCAGTCATTTTGAGAAAATCGCGCGCACAAGCCCCGACGAGGCCGCCCGGCAGATTATTCAGGCGGTCGTGCGGAACCAGCGGCGTCTGCTAATCGGCGCCGACGCGCACCTCATCGATGCAACCCAGCGTGCCTTCCCCACGTTCTATCAACGCATGCTTTCGGTGGTGACCAAGTTCGGAAGGAAGTCCTGAAGCGCAGGCGTTACCAGCCTCGGAGCAACTCATGAGCGACAGCAGTTTCGACATTATCGTCTTTGGTGCCACCAGCTTCGTTGGCCGGATTCTCTGCGAGTATCTGGTCGAGAACTACGGCATCTCGGACACGGTCAGCTGGGCTGCTGCAGGTCGTTCCCAAAAGAAGCTCGAGAGCTTGAAGCGCTCCCTCGGAGCGAGGGCGAACGAGCTGCCGTTGCTCGTCGCCGACGCGCTCTCTGACGCTGACATGACGGCCTTGTGCAACCAGGCCGGCCTGGTCATGTCGACGGTCGGTCCCTATGCGCTCTACGGCGAGCCCTTGGTAAGGGCCTGCGCCGAAACCGGCACCGACTACCTCGATCTCACGGGCGAGGCTCACTGGGTCAAGGAGATGCTCGACCGGTACGAGACACAGGCGCAGGAATCCGGCGCACGAATCGTCCCCTGTTGTGGATTCGATTCCATTCCGAGTGACATGGGGGTGTGGCACCTGCAGAAACATGCACGAGAACGGTTTGGCCAAAACTGCAACAGGGTGTCGACGCGTGTGAAAGCGGCCAAAGGTGGACCTTCGGGCGGAAGCATCGCCACCGTCATGAACGTAGTGAAGGAGGCTGCCAGGGACAGCTCGCTCCGCCGGCAAATGGCGGACCCGTACTCCCTGTGCCCTGGTGGAACCAAGAGGAATCCGAAACAGCGGTCCATCATGTCAGCCAAGAGAGACACAGTGAGCGGCGGATGGATCGCGCCGTTTGTCATGGCGACGATCAACGAACGGATCGTGCTTCGATCCAACGCATTCGAGAACTACGCCGACAACTTTCGCTACGACGAAGCGGTCATGGCGGGCCGGGGCGTTCGCGGAGCGCTGGCGGCCAATGGGATTGTGGCTGCAATGGGGGCCTTCGCTGTGGGCGTCGTCATCCCCCCGTCGCGCTGGGCACTCGAGAAGTTTGTACTGCCCTCTCCCGGTGAGGGTCCGACCCCTGAGGCTCAGAAGAACGGTTACTTCGATTTTCGTCTATTTGGCAGGACCCCCAGTGGCCAGACCATCAAGACCAAAGTCACCGGAGACCGGGACCCAGGCTACGGATCAACCGCGAAGATGCTCGCCGAGACGGGCATGTGCCTTGTTACTGATATGTCCAAGGACGAAAAACCCGGGGGCCTTTGGACCACCGCAAGTATCTTCGACGAACGCCTTATAGAGCGCCTGACCCAAAACGCCGGCCTCAGCTTCGAAGTATTGGCCTAGGAGCCTGTCGCGCATAGCGCTCCAGGCTCCGCCATTGGCTTTTAGCG
>CAZDBH010000418.1:0-7759 GCA_964503485.1 uncultured Bradymonadales bacterium
GCTAAAAGCCAATGGCGGAGCCTGGAGCGCTATGCGCGACAGGCTCCTAGCCTTCCGAAAACGTTCTAAGGTAGGTTCATTATCGGTTCTGGGCTGTGCCGGTCGTCGGCTTCTGGACCACCAAGCTGCCAGTCCCCACCCTCTCCAAAACAAGAGACGACTCCGTCGCTGTCCAGCGCACACGTGTGGTTCTGGCCAGCTTCGATCTGCTGAATGCTCGAGAGCCCATCCACCAAGGTGGGCGTCGGCGTGTCCTCGAAAGTCTCGTTTCCGAGTTGACCGCTGTCGTTGGCACCCCAGCACAACACGCGACCATCTGCCCTGAGTGCGCAGGTGTGGGCGCCGCCCGCTGCCACCGCTACGACGTGCCCAACACCGTCGATTGGAACGGCCTCTGCGCTCTGGGCTAACTCGGATGCCCCGAGCTGATCGGATGAGTTATCACCCCAGCAAGCGACACTGCCATCGTGATAGGAAGCGCAGGCGTGGTCCCCTCCGACTGTGAGTGAATGCGCTTCGATGCCGCCGATAACTGGCGCGGGCGTTTGGCCAAAGCGATGGCCCCAACACTTGACTTGGGACTTGAAGTCGCGGGCGCAGGTAAACCGATCGCCGACATGTATTTCATGGACCGTTACGAGGCCTGCGACTTGAGTTGGGGTCGAACTGGGCGCAACGCTGTTGTTCCCCAGCTGGCCGTCTGCGTTTTCACCCCAGCAACGGGCCGTACCGTCGCCTTTTGAAGCACATGTATGATTCAGTCCGGCTGAGACAGCGACCGTGTTGGTCATTCCCACCACATGGGTGAACTGGTCGACCTGATCGTCTGCATCATCTCCCAATCCGAGTTGGTCGGAGGAGTTTTGTCCTGTGCAAAAGACCTTACCCGTTGCCGTGGCTAAACACGTGTAGCCAGTCCCGGCAGATATTCGGGTGATGCGCTCGTTGTCGCCGATGCCAATCTCTACGCCGCTGTCGTTCAAGGTCGGCATCGGCAGACCGGGGTAGCCGACAGCCTCAGGGTTACCAAGCTGGCCGTTCTCGGAGGATCCCCAGCATCGACCGGTGCCATCGGAGCGAACGGCACATGAGTGGCTGTCGCCCGCAGAAGCCTGCCTGATCGCGACATCGGAAACCAGCCCGTCAATCACGGTCGGCGTGGCGCTAAAACCTCCCCCAAAGCAAGACAGGCGACCGTCACCGCCGATCGAGCAGCTGAAATCGTCGCCTACCGTTACAGAGCGCGCGCCAGCGACCCCGGTGTCGACAATTCCCAGACCATTGGCATCGTTGTCGGTGAGTTGGTCTTCTGAATTGTCGCCCCAACAGAGCACGTGCCCGTCCGTTCTGCGGGCACAGGAGTGGCCGGCACTAGCAGCAATGTCGGTCAAACTGAATAGACCGTTGACCGGAGTAAGCGAGGTCGACCCTTCGGTTGGGAATTCCCACGTGTATGCGCTGCCGTTAGCTTGAATGGCCAGGCGACCGCCCGCGATACTCACTACACTGCCAGTCGTTGAGATTCGTGCGGGAGCAGCGTCGCCCGCCTGTTCCCAGCAGGCAATCAAACCCTGTGTCCCGATCGAGCATCCCTGGGACATGGGTAGTTGTGTCTGGTTTGCCCATGGGAACAAAACGCTGTCGATGAGCACACCCTCGAAATCGGGCTGGTCATTGTCATTGAAACCGGAGCCCCAGCAGTGGATTCGATTGGGGTCCTCTTGGTCGGTGAACGAGGCAGCGCACACGGCATCCTCGAGAAAGCTAACCGACCTGACCGACGTGTTGCCAAATTTTAGCCCGACTGGGGTGAGGTACGATCCGCTTGTATCCGATCCTAATTGCAGCGCCTCGTTTCCTCCCCAACACGACGCTGTTCCATCGCCATGCCGTGCACAGTACTGATCTGGACGCGAGTTACTACTTGGGCCCCGGGTTACGTTGAGCACGCCGCTGAGGCCGGACAGGTCGAAGGAGCTGTCCCCATCGGTCCCCAAACAAAAGGGGATCCCGCTTGCGAAAACTCCGCAACCTACCGTGTCACTCGCGTCCCGGTCGCCGCCGGTGAAAGACGAAACAACCCCACTGCTCAAAGTCAGGCCACTCGTACTCGCCGTATTGGTGTCCTCATTGCCCGCTTCATCGATGGCCTTGACCACAGCAAAGTAACGGACGCCCCCGCGCAACGAGTCAATCGTGTGCTCGGTCACACCAGTGAGCGGACCATCTGTTGCGGTATCGCTCGTGCAGTCGGCCGGGTCGATCGGGGTGGAATCGACGCATAGCACGTACTGTATCGCTTCGTCTTCGGTTGCGCCGTCTGAGGCGGCTGACCAACTTATCGTGACCTCGTCGGTTTCGTCTGTGGAAATCGCGTCCACACCGCCGAAGGTCGGGGGCTCATCGTCATGCACATACTCGAGTGCCGGGGACGAGCAAGCCGAACGATTCCCCACCTCGTCTGCAGCCCTCGCGTACAGCCTGTTGGTCATGTTTGTGGATACTTCGACGTCGAGAGTGAAGTTGCCGTCAGAGTCGGCTACCACGGTTCCCAAGGCATCGTCGGTGCATGTATCTACGGCATGGATCGTCACCGTCGAACCTGCTTCGCTCGTGCCACTGAGGGTGGGCTCCGCATCTTGTGACGGCGAATCCGGTTCCGCCTCGAGCAGCTCCGGCGTTGCGGGCGCCTCTGCGTCGTGCAAGTAGCTGACTCCGCTCGAACACGAAGAACGATTGCCTGCCAGATCGATGGCCACGCCGTAGATCGTCGTCGTATCGTTCTCCGCAACATCCGTACCGAGTGCGAGGCCCGAGCCCGCCAGATCGGCGGCTGGGCCCGTTCCCGTGGCATCGCCGCTGCAGGCAGAATCGAAGAACAGTTCGACTGTCGAATCAGCCTCGGCCGAGCCGTTGATCATCGGCCGCCGGGTATTGCCGCGAGTCGCCGGGCTCGTGCTATCGAGCGCTGGTGGATCGGGGTTGGTGCTATCCTCGATGAACGTGACGCTAGTGGGCGAACAATCTGAAGAGCCCGCCCCGGTCGTCGCCACTGCCCAAAAGGTCGTACTCGTGTCGTCGCCAACAGTGGCCTCTACCGTAAAGTCACCGTCGTTATCGGTGGACGCTTCGAACGAGGTCCCGTCACTGCACTCGTCGTCTGTGAAAAGGGAAATCGTCGACAAGGGCTGAGCCTGCCCCAACACTTCAATTGCGTCCACGTTTCCAATTCCGTCTGGAGCGGTTGCCAATAGCGTCGGCGGCGAAGGCGGGTCACAGGCGTCGCCGATCTCATCTTCATCCCAGTCGGTTTGATCGCCGTTGGCAATCCGTGGACAGTTGTCATCGCCATCGAGCACCTCGTCGCCGTCATCGTCTGGATCGACGCAGTCAGCGATTGAGTCCGAATCTAGATCGTCAAAATCATTGTCTATCTCCCCATCACAGTCGTTGTCGAGACCGTCGCAGACTTCATCAGAGGGGGCTGCAGCATCGCACTCTGTGAGACCATCGAGCCCACAGCTTCGGGTTCCGGCGCAACCCTCGAATTCGCACGTCGTGCTTGCCTCGTCTTCGATGGCCGCGTAACTGCATCCGCACTGTCCCGTTGTCGGTAGACACTGATCACTTTGCTCACCGTCGATATCGGTTGCGCTGCCGCACTCGTAACCGGGCTCGCAGTCGGCATCGGTGTCGCAGGCCGATCCACAGAATGCGCCTTCGTTTGGATCGACCACCACACAGCTGTCTCCCTCGAGGCCGCACTCGTCATTCGACTGGCAGGGGCGGCAGAGGTCGTAACTCTCGAGGCAGGTGGGCTCATCGTCGGGGTCGGGAAATGAAACGCAATCCCACCCCGCGTCACAATCGTCTTCGCAGACGCTCGCACAGGCCATGCCGCCTAGACTGGAAGGACCACAATGGCCACTTGCGCAGTCCGCGTCATTCTCGCATTCGCAACCGACTCCCTCAGGATCCTCTTCGCAGGTGGGATCGTCCTGCCCGTCGTCGATCGATGTGTCTGTGGTTGCGTCATCAGAGGCGTCCGCTGACGGTTCCACTGGATCCCCACAGGAGATCCCGAGAACTGCAAGCAAGAGAGCCATCAGTACGCACGAATTTAGACGGTTCGCATGGTTGGAACGCATCGCTCGTATCCTTACCCGTTTGTTTCTTCCGACGAAACCGAGACGCCTCGGCGTTGACAAGGTAGCAAGGTGTTCAGGCGGGTTCCAGTCCGGTGGTGGTGCAAAGGGGCCTCGAATGAGGCAGACGTGGCTGTGAGGTGTCAGAATGTCGCACTGAAGAGTCGCCTCGTGCCCTCGCACCAAGTCCGAAAAAGGCGTTCATCGTAGACTTCAGGATACCGCTGGTAGTGCAGCTGAGTGCGGGCGGCGCGATAGACACAGGTCAGTATCGCCTTCGTGGTTCCCGGCGCAGTGATTGCCGCACGGGCAGCTGCAGAAAACTGCGACGGCGAAAATCGCAAAGGCAGGCAGGCCAAAGTCCGTGCTGTGGCCTTGCCGTTCAGCAGCCCCGTCCGGAACATCGTGTCCACTTGAGCTGGAGTCATCGTCTCGGTCAGTCTTCGCACCCACTCATGGCTCGCACAAAGGGCGCCCCGTTCCCGCTGGTACTCAGCGGCATAGGGCCAGAGCGCTGCGGTATCGGCGGCGCCAGATGCCAGTGCTCGGACCAGGGTGCGAGCAAGAATCTCGGCGGCACGCATGCCGGCGGCGACTCCCGATCCGTGCGCTGGGAACACTTGGCTCGCGGCGTCCCCAAGAAGAGCGTATCCATCGCCCACGAGCTGGTCGAATGCCCGCCTTACGGGTATCAACCCGCCGCCTCCAAAGGACTTTTTCTCTGTACAACCTGTCGTCGCAATTGCCTTTTGCATCAATTCAACCCCAACCTGGGGCCCCTGTGACGCGCGCATAGCGCCGGTCAGGATTGCGACCTGTCCGTGTTCAGGATCGACGTTGACGTTGAGTATGGAGTAACCGCCTCGAACGCTCGACCAAGTCAGTGTCTCACCACCCTTGATATTATTGGCGGAGATGAAGCGATGGGCCGCTGGCTCGTCCGAAATCTCTCGGACCTGCTGTGCCGCCACGCAGATATCAGTTTCCAGTAGCGTTTCGGAGCGCCACATCGACCGAGGCAGGCGACTTCGAAGGACCCCGGCGATTCCACTGGCGTCAACCGTGACCGCAGCTTCACAGCGCTCCTCGGCACCCCCGGAGACTTTCGTCCTCGTTCCGGCGACTCGACCCGATTCGAAGATTGGATCGATGCACTTCGTTCCGAAACGAAAGCTCACTCCCGCGCTCTCTGCCCGTTCCAGCAGAGCGCTGTTGAGTGCCCCCATATTGATTTCGAGTACTGGGGCATCGGTGGCGGTCACCCTAAAACCGCCAGGTGAGACCATGTGGAAGGCAGGCGTTTTGTGGAATACGACCGGATGAGTCGGATCACCGAAGGCCAAGTCAGAGAAGAGACGCGTTTCTACGCCGTTGACCCAGGATGCCCCCACATTGCTGCGCTTCCTGTGATCGATGACAACAACGTCGAGGCCGTTCTCAGCGCATTTCCACGCGGCCGTAGCCCCGGCTGTTCCTGCTCCGATAATGAGGACATCATAACCCACGACGCTTCAAGTAGTCGGTCGTGGCCGACTTGTACAGCCCCACTCAGTCATTGACCATCGCCGAAGCGGGGTGGCGACCCTTGTAGAGACGACTACTCCGGCGTTGTCGTTGGCCCGGTTGTTTGCTACCAAGGTAGGGGGCTAACCAACGGGAAAACAGAATTGCACAGGTGCCGATCAGCATTGGTTCTCACACTTTTCATCACCGGTTTTGGGTGCGGCGATGAGGTCACTCCGCCGGTTGTCGAACCCGCTCCGGTCTTCGAGATTGATTCGACGCTGTTGAAGTTCTACTACGACGATGAAGGTGTCAGGCTCACGGACTCCTTCGTGATTACCAACGCTGGGGATGACCGCCTGGTTGTGGTCTCGATGAGACTGACGAGCCCTGGGGACGCCTTTGAGGTTGAGTTCCCGGAAACTCCCTTTCAGCTGCTGCCAGGTGAAACCCAAGCCACCGAAGTCTCGTTTCGTCCGACCAGCTGCTACAACCTCGAGGGTGATATCGAGATCGAAGCCACGGGCACCGACGAACCAGTTACCGTTTATCTACGACCTGACAACCTCGCTAGCGATGTGCGAATCGAACCCGACCCACTGGAGTTTGGGCGCGTGGCGATCGGTGAGTCGGTCGAGTCAACGATGGAGATCGTGAACCCGGGCGGGTGCGTCGAGAATATCTTGTCTCTCACAGTAGTTGGGACAACCGACATTCGCTTCACGGGGCTCGCCGACGAAGGGGAGGAGGCACAGGTCCATACAGAGACACCGTTGAGAATCGAGGCCGGCGGGAGCCTGTCGATACCGATCACTTACTCGCCCCAAACTGAACGGCTCGCGTTTGCGACCTTCTATGTGGTGAGCGACCACCCGCGCGAAGAGTTCCTCACCGGACTGGTCACTGGAAACGGGGTAGCCGATGAGTAGGCTTCTCGGGTTATCTGTGTGTTTGTGGGTATCGCTCGTCTGCGGGCTTTCGAGCGCCCAAGACGGGCTGGGAGTAGTCGAACAGTCCATCACGGGTGGCACGGTCCACACCGGCGATCCAGCGGTCCTTGTGATGTACAACTCGAACGGTTCGATGTGCACTGGGACGCTCATCTCACCGTTCGTCGTGCTCACAGCGGCACACTGCCTCACGAGCCAACTTTCTGCCGTCATCTTCGTCAACGACATAGAGGACGAGGGCGAGATTCGGTACGTGTATGATTTCGTGGCTCATCCAGATTATGACTCGACTCTGTCGCCAGTCGACACGTTGGATGACATTGCATTGCTCATCCTATCGGAACGTGCCCCTTCATCCGTCTCACCAGTGCCGATTCTACGAAGCCCTCTCTCAGACGATGAGGTGGGCAATCAGATTCGTCTGGTGGGATTCGGCCTCGACAGGGAGGACAACGAGAATCCGATCGGGGTCAAAAAGCAGGGTTTTGCTCGATTCGTAGACTTCGACGATGACGCGATTCTCTACTCGACCGATCCAAACATGAGTTGCAGTGGCGACTCGGGTGGACCGCTCTTTATGACCGTCGACGGGGTTGAACAGATCGTGGGAGTGGTTTCGATAGGCGACGGTCTATGCGGTGAGCTCGGGCGGTCGACACGGGTGGATAGCCGGGTCGAGTCCTTTATTGAGCCCGAGCTCATCCGGACGAGACAGGCGAGCGTCCCTATGGGAAATCGCTGCCTTGACCCATGGAATTGTGCAACTGGGTTGTGTGTGCCCGCGGTCGACTTTCCGGATGCTCGATTTTGTTCGACCCGTTGCGTAGACGATGGCGACTGCGCCTCGGGTATGAGCTGCCTTTTGGACGAATTCGGGGACTCTTATTGCCTCTGGTTTCCCCAATCACCTGGAGCGCCCGGTGACGCATGCTCGTCTGACCTCGAATGTCTGGTTGGCGTTTGTGGCGCGAAGGCTGGAACAACCGGAAATTGCACCTTCGCGTGTAACGACGGAGCACTGTGCCCCGGTTTTGAGGACTGCCTGCCCAACGCCATCAATCCCGGCGAGATGGCCTGTATGTTCGAGACGGCCGAACCCCCACCGGTCGACGAGGGCTGCTCTGTCGTGAGAAAGCGGCCTCACTGGGAGATCGTGGTCGT
>CAZDBH010000419.1:0-7709 GCA_964503485.1 uncultured Bradymonadales bacterium
AGCTGTCGTCTGGGTGATCGCAGTACTCGTTCGAGCGACAGTAGACATCGCCTAGTATCCCACCGCAGGTACGCCGCCTGCCGCCCAGTACGAGGGATTCCTCGCCGGTGGTAACGGTCGCTTCATCGACCGTCTCGACCACCGGATCATCCAACTCTGCGCAAGCACCACCAAGCATGAGGGCAACAACCGCGACAGCAAACATTTTCTTCATTCCAACTCTCCAGAGAACGCCGTTTTTCAACAAATCGAACTGAGACCATCCTCAGTACACTCGAGTTCAAGTCCGACCCGTCGGAGAGTGAATTGTTAAATGAATTTACAAATTACCCAAACTCGTGAGGGGAAGGCGGTAGGGGTTAGATCTCTGCGGGAACGCAGACGCTGGTGGCAAAATCCAGCTCTTCGCAGAAGGTCCCACCTGGGCAACTCGCCTCGTTGTAGTCGCACGTCCAGGTGCAGAAGCTCGCAGAACCGCGAACGCTGACACAGGCTGAATCCTCGGGAAAGTCGGGGATTGTGCAGTCCGACGCGTACGTACACGATTCACCGACCTCGGCACGCCCCTCGAAGTTCGCATCAAATCCTGCCAGGCAGTCGTGGGTTTCGTGGCACTCCGCGGAGGTCGCGGCGCAAACTGCGAAGCGTGTAATCGCATCCTCGTGTGCACCCTCGCAGCTGGCTGAGCAGCTGATTGCCTCAGCGGCGGTCACACATCCAGATGCCTGAAGGCCCTCACACGCCATGAGGCAGGTTTCCTCTGGAGTTGGAACCCATAGAACGAAGTTCGGGTCAATTTCGGAAATGCAGCTGGCTGCGCCCTGACACTCGACGGCGTCTTCCACACAGCTCTCGAAGTCGCCCAGGTCGAAGTTGTCGGCATTCTCGCAGGCGTTGCGACATGTGGACAACTCCCCGGAGACCAGACAACCCGCAGACTGCAATTCGTCACAGATCGACTTGCATGATGCGACCGCTCCATCGTCCCCTGCCACAACATCACTTGGGTCTGCCGAAGCGGTGTCTTCTATGTCGAGGTGGTGGAGGCAGTCTGTTCCGTTGCAAATCGGTGCCGCCTGTTGGCAGCTCACAAATCGTGCCTGGTCGGCCGCGGCGACGCTGCAGTGGTCGTAGCACCAGTCGTAAGTAGAAACCTCCACACAGCTGAAGTTCAGCAGAAAGTCGCACGACTCCTCGCAGGCTGTCTGATCTCCGGCAGTCACCGCATCGTCTGTGGTCGTAGTCGTCACGTTGTCGTCGGGTGTGGTGTCGACGTTTGCGATGAGGTGGTCGGTACACGGCTCGGCGTCGCACAAATTGGCTGACTGTTCACAAGTCGAGAATCGCTCCTGGTCCGCGTCAGAAGCGTTGCATCTGTCGTAGCACCAGTCGTGTCGTGACACGTCGATGCAGTCAAAGGAGAGGAGTGTGTCGCAGGACTCTTGGCACTCGCTTTGGACAGCCGGGCTCGGCGAGCTGCCGTCGGCGTCGCCGGAAGCTGAGTCCAAACCGGTGCAGCCAAACCCTGCTAAAACTAACGATAAACATGAGATTTTTAACAGATCTTCTAGTTTCAATTCCATTCTCCACATCAAACATTGTCGTCAAACGAACGACCTTTGTGGTCGTGAAATCAGACTCGCAAAACGGTAGGAGAATAGTTACTGAATCACGCTGAACTGGGCTGACGCGATCTGAAGTACCACCCTCTGAGCAGGGGCAGTCAACCCAACGGGCCGTCCAAACTGACGATTCGGACGGTTACCGTTTCGTCCAGCCGATAGCCGTCGCCGCCCTGCACCAAGTCCCCCAGACCGACTCCGCGGAGAAGAGAAATTGCTTTGTAGATTCGGTTAGTTGCGGCGGTAGCGAGCATCCGTTCGCCGGGCCACAGCAGTTCCTGAACCTCGTCGGCGGTGAGGGGTTCGCCTTCTTGTTGTGCTCGCAACGCGAGGCCGAGAAGTAGGCGAGTGAGCTGCTTTCGTTTCGAGAGATCGAACCACTCGCCGGTGGGCAGGCGGAACGCGGTCCCGTCCTCTTTGACGAGCAGCGCGTCCGCAGTTGTCCAAAGTTCCGCCCAGACTCGCCGCGACTGCTCACCTCCGAGTGACTGAGCGAGGGCGAAAATGACCAGTCCGACCGAGGTGGTCAGACTGCCTCTCGGAAAATCGAGCCCTACGGCATCCCACTCCCGCCGGGCCAGGGTCGCGATCAGACTGGCAGCACTCTCGGTGCCATCTTCGAGCGTACAGCGGGCGAACTCGTTGATAGTCGTGACGATTGCCTGCTCTTCGCCGCCCGTTGGACAGGAGCTGGCGATCTCTAGCAGTACTTTCGCGGCGTCCGTTCGCCCTGCAAGGAGGCAGACCCCTCCGGCAACAGCGAACAGTCGTGGGGCAATAAGGTCCGGTGTGCTGGCCAAGAAACGGTCGACCGCATCGGGCCCCTCGGCGACCCACAGCGTAATGGCGTAGTCAGTGCAGCAGCTTTGGTACACCAAGCCCGTCATCTCGGTCTTGGAGACTTCCGTCAGCGCACGCCGTAGTAGATTCACGGCCTTTGCAAGATCGCCTCGGCGGGCGGTGAGATAGCCCTTCACGCAGAGGAGCTGATACGCTCCGTGTCGCAACTCGAATGTTCGATCCATCGATTCGTACAGGTCAACCAGCTCTGCAGCTTCGTCTTCTCTGCCGAGTTCCAAGAGCAGATTTGCACGATAGCGCTCGACGAATCCCAACATGGCAGGAAGACCCCGCTCGAGGGCGAACCCTCGCGCCGCGGTGAGCATCTCGAAAGCGTCCCCGAGCATTAGATTACGTGTGCGACTCAGTGCGAGGTTGATGTAGGCCGACCATGCTTCGTGCTCGCTGAAGTGCTTCAACCGCTCCCAGATTGCCTGCCAATCTACTCGCCCATAGCCGTGCGACCTCACGTGCTCGGAAGCCCGAAACGCGAGGGCGTTCATGTAGTGATCCTCGACAATGAGCAGGTCGGTTGCCCGCCGCAGGTCCGCGGCCGCCCTTACGGTTTGTCCCAGGTTCCACGCTGAGCTGGAACGCCTCAGAAACGTCAGACACTCCAAACGACGTTCGCCATGGGCAGCCGCTAGGTCTCCAGCTTGCTCGAAGAGCGGGTAGGCCTCCCTGCTGCCGTGTGCTTTCTCACAGCAACTCGCCGCGTCGCACAGCAGCCTCGCTCGGAGTGCCTCTGCTCCGGGCACTCCGTCCAGTTTCCGTTGGCACTCGTCTAGGCGCTGCTGAAGCTCTTTGAAGGGGACGCGACCGCGCTCGGCGGTAGAGAGGCCTAGGGCGAGCATCGCCCGCTGAGCCGCGAAATGCGCCTGTCCGTGGGTTGACTCGAAGGCCCTAGTGAGGTTCTCCCTTTCCCGCTGAAGTGTCCTGATGGCGAGGGCTGATCCGTCGAAACGAAAGGAGTCGCTGTGCTGGTGACCGAAAGACGCGAAGTATTGGATTTGACGAACACCAGCCTTGGCCACCAAGGCCGAGTATTCGGGGGACTCAGTGAGCACTTGGGAGACCGAACGGAGCAGGCTCAGTCTGAGCTGGCCATTCGGTCCTGTTTCTCTGAACAGTAGCGATCGGCTCCACAGCGACTCAAGCACATCGAGTACCGCCATTTCATCAGCCTCCGAACCCGGCACTTTGATAATGGTGCGTGCGGCAGTGGCGTCGAACCCGCCGGCGAATACGGTAGCTTGCGCGAGCACCGCTCGTTCGGATTCTGCCGCGGCCTCGAGGGCGGCTTCAATTGAAACTCGCAAGGTGTCGAAGTGGTGATCGCGTCGTCTCCCGGATGTAACTACGGCGGTGCTGTGCTGCAGATGAACACTCAGCTCATCTGGCCGCATGACAGCCAACCGTCCTGCTGCGAGTTCGAGAGAGAGCGGGACTCCCTCGAGGCCTATTGCAATGGTGCAGAGGGAACGAATCTCGTCCTCAGAGGGGTCGAAGCCCAGGTTCAAGCGACGCAACCGCTCCATCAAGAAACAGCCGGATTCCGAAGCGAGCAAGCCGTCCATCGTGCAGCAGGAATCGTCTGGAACCTCGAGCGGAGCGAGTTCGAGGACCTGTTCCTGACCACTCTCGAGACGCCTCTGAGAGCCAACAACAATGACCAGCCCGGGCGCCGCCGCCAGCAGGATACTGCAGAGTTGGCCGAGATCTTGGGCGACTCCTTCCGCGTGGTCCAACAGAAGAAGTCCGGGACCCTGCTCCTTGAGGCGCAGAGCCAATGCCTCGCCCCAACTCGTCTCGGCGACTACCGAATCGAATCCCAACTCATCGGCAAATCGGCTCCTCATTTCGACCAGGGCGGTAGTCAACGACAGATTGACGAAGTCTAAGAACGGCGGAAGCACTTCGGCCTGAGCTAGCTCGCGCAGCACCCGACTCTTTCCAATGCCAGGGGGACCCAATAGCGTAATGAGGCGAGCTCCTTCCGCCACCCAACCTGCGATACGTCCGATCTCCTCACGCCGTCCGACCAGTGGTGGTAGGTCCGCAGTCAGGTTGTGGCTGATTTGAGCTGACCGTGGGGCCGCATCTGTGGCGTTGGGACTCGTCATGCCGGTCGAGAATAGTCTGACCGACAACCGAGCACAATTCCTCCGCGCAGCGCAGAGGGGGCCGGGCAAACTCGAACATCGCTACAGAGAAGGGCAATAGCTGGCCGGATTCGCTCCCACGCGGTATTCTTTCAACTACCGAGACAGTAGCGAACGTTTTCAGGGTCGCGCAGCAGCGGCGCCCTTCTTGCTGGTGGTAGGTTCCAAAAGGGGTGTGAGTCGATTGAAATCTAAGGTCCCAAAACCCTTAGATGAGTTCGTCGGAAGAGAGCGAGAGCTCGAACAGCTGTCCGACTGGTTCGAGTCCGGTCGGCGACTTGTCACGATCGTGGGGCCGCCCGGCGCCGGTAAGAGCAGGCTGGCGGCCGAGTTCTCCGCTCGATTCGCCGGCTTCGAGGATCTCTGGTTTGTTGATCTCACTGCTGTGGAACAGATCGAGAACGTGGCCGTAACCGTGGCCGCCGCCGCCGCGATCGCGCTGACCGCCGCGAATTCTGAAGAACAGCTCGTCACTGCGTTGGCGAGTCATCCCAAAGCACTGCTCGTGCTCGACAATCTGGAGCACCTGGGGCCGCACATGAGTGGGCTGATCGGGAAGTGGCTCAGTGAATGTGATGGACTCTCTGTTCTGTGTACATCCCGAGGTCGACTGCAGGAGCAAGGCGAGCAACTTCTCGAGCTCGGTTGTCTGGACCTTCCCGATCAGAGCACGGCCGCGGACGATCTCCTGACTCTTTCGAGCGTTCGCTTGTTTGCCGCCCGCGCAAAGGCAGTGCGGGCGGGGTTGGATTGGGAGAACCTGGATCATGACACGGTACGAGAAATCGTCCAGCTGACTGAAGGTCTACCACTACCACTCGAACTAGCGGCGGCTCGGCTACGCCTCTTCGACGTCAAGACCCTGTTGAGCCGGCTCAGAGAATCTCTGGCCGTTCTTCAAGGCGGTGGAAACGACGTCGCTCGAAACGCCGTATCCTGGTCGTGGAAACTGCTCGCGGCGGACGAACAGCGGATGCTGCGAACGGTTTCGATATTCAGCGACGGCTTTACGGTCGACGCTGTGGAGGCCGTCACTGAGACCTGGGGGGCTGGGCGAACCTTGAACCTGCTCCAGGTTTTGCGCGACCAGTCTCTACTGAGGTTGCGCTCTGATGGACGGCTCGAAGTCTTTGGCCTCGTTCGTGACTTCGCCGTGAACCAAGATGGGACCGACGATATCGAGCTCCTTTTCCGAAGGCATGCGGACTATTTTCACGAACAAGCCAAGGAACGAGCACGTGACATCCGCGAAACTGGGTCGCTGCAAGCTCTGGTTTGGATACGTGACGAGTGGGCTAACCTCGAGGCGGTCGTCACGCGTGCGCACAGCCGAGGAGACGATAACCCAGACTGGTGGCCAATGGCGGTTGAAGCGGGCGAGGCGATGGCTGAAAGAGCCTCGCTCTTCGGACCGATCCCGAGGACTGCTGAGTTGCTCGACGGCTTACTGCGCCGCGTATCAAAGACCGGCGCGGAACGCGCTCGCCTGAGTATTCTGCTGGCCAAACTCAATCGCTTTCTCGGCCGACTGGGCGTTGCCCAAGACTTGCTCGACAACACTGAGTCAATGCTTCCCGGTCAGGACGACAGTCAGCTGGTGGGCACCTTCTACGCGACCTCGGCCGCCGTCTCGGTCGTGAAAGGGGACTTCGAGCGAGCGAATCACTTAGTCACCAAAGCTGGCGAGTACCTGAAAGAAACTCAGGCCGGCGCGCTGCAGCATGCTTTACTGAATGGCTGGACCCTGCGCTGTGTGGGCGAGTTCGAGGCTTCTGTAGCCGTCAGCGAAGAGGCTGTCTATCTGTGCCGAGAACTCGGCAACAATCTAATCCTAGGGAACATCCTGATCACGCTGGCTTCGGCCAACGACCGACTCGGGCGACCGCGCGCGGCGGCGGAACACGCCCAAGAAGCAGTCGACCTCTTCAGGGCGTCCGAAAACCCCCGTCTGGGATGGGCGCTTGGTTCTCTCGCTGAGTACTTTTACCACCAGGGTCAACTGGAAGAGACTAAAGTGGCCTTGCTCGAAGCCGCCGCCGAATGTGAGCGGTTGGGCTCGAGGATGTCACTCTGCTGGTGCCTCAGATGCCTCTCGGAGGTCGCCATGGAGATGGGCGACGAGGACCTGTCCCGCAGGTCCTTCGAACGGGCTGTTGGGATGACTCCTAAGAATCTGATGGGAGTGCAGGCTGACCTGGCGATCACGAGAGCCCACAGAGCCTGGCATGCAGGCGATTACCCTGCCGCCCAGCGAAGCCTCGAGAGTCTGATGGAGATGCCCCATATCAAGGGAGTGGCCAGCAACGAGCGCTTCTGTCTTGCTCAACTGCAGGCGGTCGCCGCGGTTACCGGACGTCTCGATGAGGCAAAGGCACTTCGCGAGGACGTGTCCGCAATACCGGTTCAGGCGGAACACGACCCGCTCGAGTTGGCCACCAAGGTGTATCTAGCTTTCGGTCACGTGCCGTCAGTGGCGCCCGAACAAGGCAACCAAGACGCGTCTGAGGAGGCCGGCCAGAAGATCATGGAGACCATCCTCTGGGCCTATTCGGATACTCACGGAATGCCCGCACCCGCGAAGCGGTCCTATTTTGTTCGATTCGCGACGTCGTTTCTGGTCCGGGTTCTGCCCGACGCTTTTCGGATCTCTGCCTATCTCACCGTGCACGATCCCGAGGGCACCGGGCTTGCAGTTGATCGGGAAGCCGGCTGGTTCCGACCTCCAGGCAGTGAGATTATCTCGACTGGCAGAAAACGGCTCGTCCAGCGTCTGCTGAAGCTGCTGATTGAGCAAAAGGAGACTGAGTCGCCACCCGTATCGACCCAGGATGTGATTGACTACCTCTGGCCGGGCGAGAGGATCATCGCCGAGGCTGCGGTGAGCAGAGTCTATTTCACGGTGAATACACTGAGGAAAATGGGTATCGGCGACTTGATAATCAGCACGCCGGAAGGCTATCGGCTCGATCCCGAAGTGGAGTTGATCGTCGTCCCCAGCAGCTAGGAGCCCGTCGCGTATAACGCCCCGGACTCCAGCCGTTAGCGTTTAGCGGTAAGCGATTAGCTCAAGCAGCTCCCGTTGAGC
>CAZDBH010000420.1:0-7692 GCA_964503485.1 uncultured Bradymonadales bacterium
CCCCCGCGCCTTGGGCGCGGTCCCCCCAGCGGGGGGACAATAAATCCCTCGTAGCGCGGGTGGTAAGTTCCCGTTTTGAGAGGAGGTCTAGCGTCCAAGAGTCGCTTCGACTAGTCAGCCTCGGTCAGCGCTGTGATCAGACTGGCCTCGTTCGGGTAGCGCTTCAGCAGCTCGGCTCTCGGACCGAGTTCAAAATCCTCGAACTCGAAGCCCGGTCCCATGGTGGTTCCCATCAAGGCGAAGCGCCCTCCCGAAAGCACGCGTGCACCTTGCCACGAACCCGCAGGCACAACCACTTGGGGTCGTTGAGTCGCTAGATCGGGTCCCAACAGCACCCGCTCGCTGGACCCATCCTCGTGCAAGTGCAGCATCTCCACCGGATCGCCTAGGTAGAAGTGAAACACCTCACTGAAGCGAAGCCGGTGTAGAAGGGACCGGGTTTCGGACGTTAGCAAGTAGTAGATCGCTGTGGATGCCGACCGCATCGTACCATCGACTGCCACTCGAGAGGGGGAGCGATAGGTCTCCCTAAAAAGCCCGCCTTCATCAGGCAACGGCTCTAATCCGAGCAATTCGACTACTTCTGGGCCGGTCATTCGGAGTCCTCGATTCGGCTGAGAAACAGGCCCCAAAACTACTTCATGTTGGAGATTTGGAGAACAGCCAGTGCGTTCTGTTCCCCCTAAGCGGGAGCTGGGCTGGACTCGAGGGTCGCCATGTCGAACTTGGCAGTGCGCCGCTTCAACAGCGCGACGATTTCGTCCTCGGACAGCGGGTTTTCGGGATCGAGCTGTACGTAGAACTTGGCCAACGTGTTGTATCGCTTGAGCATCAGCAGGACCCAGATCATGAAGTAGTCGACCTTGCGAAACACCAGCGACTGGTTCTCGATCATCTTCTGCTTCTTGTCCAAGAGGTCCTGTGGCATATCAAGCCAGTGGCGGCTCGCCTTGAGATGGTGACCAAGGTGGTATCCGTCGTTGAAACAGCGCCAGTTATACGGGCTGTTAATGAAGCTGACGACGGTCCGATAATCGTTGTCCCAGCCTTCTGGATCGACAAACGCATGTTGAGTCCAGTTTCCAGTCATGAGTAAGAAGCGAGTCAGGACAAAGGGAACGACATACACGGTTACCCCAGCCTGCCAAGTGATGGCGCAAGCAGTCGCCGCCACGAGATAGAAGGCCGCTTCGCCGATTATCATTCGCTTGAGCAGTTTCTTCTTGCCGTTTCGATGGAGATACTGGCCCAACTGGATCAAGCCGAAGATGGCGAAGCTGAGGTAATACTTCATAAAATCGACGAAGCTATCCCTCTGGTACTTCATCGTCGAACTCAGATCGGGCGCCAAGTTCCCCTCGGCGTGGTGCATGCCCATATGATGAGCAAAATAGGTTTCTGGGGTCTGCCCCAAGTGGGGTCCGACCACCCAGGGGATGAACCGATTCAAGATGCCGTATTCACGCTTGAACAACACGCGATGGGAGGTGTTGTGAAGCATCAAAACGAAAGGACCGAGATACCACAGATACAGAGCCCAATAGATCGGCGCCATCCACCAGCGAAAGTTGCCGGGAATGATCATGAAGACCGCGAACGGGATGAAAATAGCCGCCAAAAACAGGCTCAGACGCACGAAGGGTAAATCGCGCTGATCCCTGACAAAGCGTGCGAGGTAGCTGTTGATGGGGCCCAGCTTCAGGTTCTTGTCGTGGACGGGATCAGTGAGTTTCAAAACGTCATCTTTCAGCATGTTGTGGGCTCGTACCGATGTGACTCAAATCGCTGCCGGACCGCAGAGCGCTCCGATGGCTCAACAACCTAGCTGGAAGAATTCGCAGGTCAATAGAAAAGTGGCGCTTTCCACGTCCACTTGGAACCCATCGGTCAAGCGGTTATGCTCTTCGGGCAATGGTGAAGGGGTCGTTCGAAATTGTATGTCTTATCGCTCTTGCCTGTGGGCTGGGCCTTGGGTGCAGTGCGCCTCAGCCCGCTCCACTGGAGGTTGAAACCCCAGCCGACAGCCCCCGAACTCTCACGATTGTCTCGATGAACGACTTCCACGGTGCCCTGTACGAGAAGGCCAACAGATACGATCCGGAGACCGCCTTTGGTGGTGCCCCCTGGCTAGCAGGTGCAATCGCAACCCTGAGAGCCGAGGTCCCAGATATGCTCCTGTTAGACGGGGGCGACACTTTTCAGGGGTCGTGGCCGGTGAACGCAACACGAGGCCTGGGCGCAGTCGAGTTTTTCGAACTTCTACAGGTGGATGCAACATGCGTTGGGAACCACGAGTTTGACTATGGTGCCGGCGGCCCCGGTTCTCACCCGCTTCGGGGGGCTCTCGAGGAGGCCGCCGAAGCTGCCGACTACGCTTGGTTGAGTGCCAACGTCGTCCAAGTAAACCCCGACGGCACGCGCGTGCCCTGGAACCCGCCCGGGATCGAGCCTTGGACCATCCTAGAACGGGCCGGCGTACGAGTAGGCCTGATCGGATTGACCACGACTCAGACCCCGCAAACTACTCTGGCGGCCCACGTGTTCGATCTGGAGTTTGCCGATCCCGTCGAAACAGTGCGCCGAACGCTCCCCGAAGTCAGGGCTGCTGGAGCCGAAGTAATCGTGGTGCTCGGGCATTTAGCAGGTGCCTGTCGGGGGAGCCACTCCGAGATCGCCGAGGTCTGCTCCCTCAATTCCGAAATGTCTCGGCTTTTAACTGAGCTTCCACGCGGGTCGATCGATGTGCTCGTTGCCGGTCACGATCACACCCTGATGGCGCACCGAATCGACGATACATTCATCCTGTCGAGCGGCGCTGAGGGTCGCGCGTTGAGTCGCCTGGACCTGGTGTTGGGGCCGGATGGCATCGATTTCGATGCAACAGTGCTACACGATCCGTGGGTGTTGCTGCACGATCGAGTCGATCCCGGCTGCGGACCGGTCGAGTATCCCATGGCCGCGCTGGATGTCGGCGGCCGCCTGGTTGAGCCAAGCCGCCCCGCACTCGACCTGGTGCGTCGCCTCGAAGACGAGGTCGGCGGTCTATGCGTACCGGTCGGTTGCAGCGACCGGATGTTGTTGAGAAACAGCAGTCGGGAGTCAGAAGTGGGGAACTTCGTGGCCGATGCGATGCTCGCTGCCTTCCCGGAGGCTGATTTCGCCATTCAGAATTCAGGCGGCCTGCGAGCCGATCTGCCGGACGGTGAGTTGCGACGAGAGCACCTGCACGCGGTTATGCCTTTCGAGAATCGCCTGCTATTGGT
Organism: uncultured Bradymonadales bacterium; assembly: GCA_964503485.1. Classification (GTDB taxonomy): domain Bacteria; phylum Myxococcota_A; class Bradymonadia; order JAFGEP01; family JAFGEP01; genus CAZDBH01. The sequence continues at coordinate 3,264 of CAZDBH010000420.1, forward strand.
CGAAATGACGGGTGAGCGGCTTCTCTTGCTTCTGAGACTCGGCGCGTCTGGAGTCCACGGCGTGTTCCAGGTCGCCGGCGGTAGCTACCACTTCGACCCCGAACGGACTGGCGGAACCGATCTGGATATGGACGGTGTGGTCGCCGATTGGGAACTCGACCGATTGTGCTCGGCCACAGTCGCCGGTGCGCCAATCGTACACGACCAGCTTTACAAAGTGGTCCTCACCGACTTCATCTACACGGGAGGCGATCACTCAGCGCCCGCTTGCCACTTGGCGCCGGTAGTCGACCAAGGCCCACTGCTCCGCGATGTCCTATACTCCTTCACCGAAGATCTCCCCGATTGCTTAGGCGAGTCCGTTGCGGTCGTCGATGACATCAATCCGAGAATCGTCGTAGGCGCTTGTGACTAGCCGACGATGGCGGGTGATCCACGAGAAGTGAAGCCGATCCAGTCCCGAGGCGATTGCGAGCTAGGCACCAGCGTTAGCGTGACTCGTGTCGTCAAGAAGTCAGACGGGACTTGGAATGATGGCTACGGATGGTCGCCCCAAGATGGGTTCCTAGGGAGATATGGCTAGCTGCGGGCGGCTCGGCGGCGTCGAACCATACCAATGAAGAGTGGAACCAGCGCCAACCAGGCGGCGTCAATCGATCCACCCTGCGCGGCTGAACAACCAGTGAAGATGGGACCAGACAAGGGGCCGTCATCCTGGCTCGGCTCTTCCTCGGAGTCACCACTCGGAACGTCCTGCCCAGTCTCTTGACCTGGTTCCTGAACCGGAGGTTTACCCGTTGAGCCCGTGGACGTGCTCGAACCGGTGTCCTGGTCCCCAGGGGGTTTGCCAGTAGTCGAATTCCCACCTGTTGTCTGCTGACCGCCGTCGACCGGCGGCTTGTCTGTGTCTTCCCAACTCTGGCCGCTGTCGTTCGGGTTGAAGTCGCCATTGCTCGAGTCGATCCAATCTTGAACCCGGTCGAGCCGTGTCAGATGGTCGACATCGACGCAGGACGAGTCGCCATTCGACTCGACGCCGGCGACAACGGTGTTTCCGCTCACACTGACGAGCAGCGGACCGCCCGAATCACCGAAGCAGATACCGCGCTGTCCGCCACCGTCCACCGTATAGAAGGTGTCGTCGATGGCGGACAGCGTCAGCGCCGCAAAGTAACGTCCAGTGCTATTGTCGTGAGTCTGCCCATAGCCTGCGGCTTCGACCCGGGACCCAATCATCGAGTTTGGGAGCGCCTGGCGAAGGAATGGTAGGGGTTCGATTCGAGGGACTCGGCTGACGGCATCCTCTGTAAGGAAGAGCAGGGCTACGTCTCGACTCGAGTGTTCGCGAATACTCTGGACTTGAAAGATGGCGTCCGGCTGCTCGGGTGTGCCCACACCAAATCGAATCGAGTTTGCATTCGAGCCGGTAGTGCAGTGCTCGGCGGTCACGACGACATCACGGTCAATGAGGGTTCCCGAGCAAAAGGGGTTTCCGTAGGGATCAGAAAGATACCCAATGGCCAGCTTCTCGCCCGCCGTCAGACTGACTACCGACGGTGCGCGGGAGCCATAATAGATAGGCTGCTCAGCCGTCCCATAGGAAGGCTCGTCAGCAGAAGAACAGGCTACTCCTGTGAGCGCGGTCAACATTAGGAAAGAGGCCAAAACACAATATGAGTGGTATCTGCAATTCATTGTTCAAATCTCCCGCCAATCCATTCATTAGGCTGCAACGCAACGAACGGTGTATGGCGAACGCTGGAAGGTATTAGCAGGATGCGTGCCGAATCGGGTTTCGATGGCGGATTATTGGATGGTAGGCGGGGTATGGCTTGTAAAACTAGGTGGTTAGGCCGTTCTTGCGTTTTCAGGGGAGGGCCGGGAATGTGTAACAAATACGATTCCGACCCGTTCGAATGTCACACAAGAAGGTTCATTCTCAGCGCTAGTTGCAGAGCGATTGAATCTCGGTTCGGGCAGAGGCTACACGCTCGTGATCGGGGTAGTGGGCCGCCAAATCCCCGAGTCGATGGCTGGCCAGATAGCAAAACTCGTCGCTATCGGCGGCTGATCCAGCCTCGGATTGGGCAGCAATGCGTTGTTCCAGGTCACCGAGGGGCACGTCAAGACGACAGGTCTGGTAGGCCAGTTGGCGTGTGGCGACGAGCTGGGAATTGGTTTCGCGGGCAATCTCCCCCGCGTAGCCCAACACGGCTGCGCAAAGTGCCAATCGATCGGTTTGGTCTTGCTCCTGGGTTTGGGCGACGAGGGTCTCGATTTGACTCGTGACGAACTCGGGGTATGGGTGCCGCACCGGAGCCTCTTCGGTCTGGCTGGTCGAGCCTACGGGCAGATCACCCGTCGTTTGCCCGCCAGCCGACACCCCCACCTCGTCGTTCGACGAGTCGCTTCGGCAGCTTGTAGAAGTTACGCCACAGCAAAGCGTCGCTGTCGCAATCAAAATGAGGCTTCTGGTTCCCATTGCATTCACACCCGAATCCCTAGTTGTTTTTCAATCAACAGGAGGAACAGCCGAAAATCCTGCACGTTTGCCACGCCGAAGGTGAAGATACCCTGCTTGTTGAACATCGACTTCTTTGCGCCTACCGCCTGAATCGTCATGAATCCGCGGGCGAGGGTGATACCACCAATCTCGCTTCTCTGAAGCCTTTGGGTTGTCCCCTTGAAGGTTAGGTCGATGAATCCGTTCCCGAATCCGACCCAATCCTTCTTGCCAATGTTGAACGGCACGACCTGGCCCTGATCGAGCTGATCGAGTACGTGGGGGAGCCGGTAGAGGCTCCAAGCGCGATCGGCGCCCCAAGCGAGGTGAACGGTGTTGTCCCGCGGAATCACTTTGTTGGCCTTCTTGGGCCGATAGTAACGACCGCTGAGATTGTGAACCCGCTGCCCACTAGAACCGTGCCACGTATAGTTGAACGAGTCGCCGGTGTAGGCACCGTTCGTATAGTGAGTGATCTGTTGTGTGCGCAGCTGAACGGCATTCCTGAACTCAAAGACGTTGGCCTTCACCGATCCGCCGAACCCCTTCCTCGTGAAGACACCCAGCCCGTCGGTTCCGATGTAGCTACAGATGTGCTTCGGCTTCACTGGCAGAGCCAACATGAAGAAGCCAAGCACTCCGAATGCGATGATGATCACCAGTTCGAGCGACTGCAGACTCTGCGACGAGCCGGCGACTATGACCCCGGCGATTGAGCCAGCAATAGCACCCAGTAGGCCGATGCCAATACGTCCACCAGTCCAAGGCTTGGCCACACCGCTCTTGAATGCCTGATTGACGTTGGTGGTTCCGGTGATGATCTGCCCAATTGACTCCGGTGGTGGCGCGAAGAACACGTCGCCAGGGTGAGTAGGGGTGCCGTCATGATTCTCTGAGACGAGCGCCATGTTGGGCGACGCAAAGCCGTGCCCGGACTGTCCGAATTGGTCAGGTCGAATGTCCTGTTCAATCTGCATGCGCTTCCTCCTCAGTCGTACCTATTTAACGCAAAGGCGCAAAGACGCAAAGCTGATTGGGGTGCGCAGGTCTCGAACACCAGCCGAGAGTGGGGAACAGCCGAAGACGCGCGGAGGCGCAGCGTGCGTGAGGTTCGAGTAGGGTTGACTTCCCCCGTGCCAGGCGAGCCTGTACTATCGGTGCATGTCAGTGACTTTCAAAGACATCGAACGCGCTCGCGAGCGTGTGCGAGGGGCAGTGTACGAGACTCCTTGCGCAGTTTCGGAGACCTTCTCTGGGTGGTGCTCGAATCGCATACACTTCAAGCTCGAGAACCTGCAAATGTCGGGTTCGTTCAAGGAACGGGGCGCGCTAAACTGCCTCGCTTCGATGAGCGCTGAGCAGCGCGCTCGAGGCGTTGTGGCTGCGAGCGCGGGGAATCATGCCCAGGGAGTCGCGTACCACGCCACTCGGCTCGGTATCTCGGCCACCATTGTCATGCCCGAGTACACGCCGCTAATCAAAGTGACGAATACGCGAAACTTCGGCGCGAACGTCGTGCTGCAGGGCAGGGACTACGACGAAGCCTACAAGTCAGCTCGAGACATATCCGAAGACGAAGGGCGGACCTTTGTTCACGCCTTCGATGATGAAGCGGTCATCGCGGGGCAGGGGACCATCGGGTTGGAGTTGCTCGAGCAGAACCCATACCTCGATTGTGTATTAGTCCCGGTGGGTGGAGGCGGTCTGATTGCCGGGATTGCTATCGCGCTCAAAGAGACGAATCCCAGAATTCGCGTCGTCGGAGTCGAGTCCGAAGAAATGGCAGCGATGAAGGCCTCTCGCGAAGCGGGCAAGATCGTGGATTTTCCGGTCGGTCGGACCATGGCCGATGGAATCGCCGTAAGACGAGTCGGCGAACTGTCATTCGACCTGGTTCAACGCTACGTCGACGATATTGTCACTGTT
>CAZDBH010000421.1:0-7684 GCA_964503485.1 uncultured Bradymonadales bacterium
CGTTCTTCGGTTAGCTCGGACGCGCTATGCGGCAACTCGGGCGCGCTATGCGGCAACTCGGGCGCGCTCTGCGGCGACACGGGCGTGCTCTGCGGTACGTCGCTCGCTGACCAAATCTCGACTCGATTACGCCCCAGATCCTTGGCCTGATACATCGCTTGGTCTGCTCTGCGAATCAGGCCACTCAGCGCTTCGGGAGTGGTGTACTCCGCGACTCCAGCTGAAATTGTCATACTGAGTCCATCAACACCCGGGAACATGATTTTGGCCACTCGTTCCAATAGGCGGTCGGCAACCTCTCGCGCCCCGTCAGCTCCGGTCTCGGGCATTAGGATCGCGAACTCCTCCCCACCGAGGCGACCAATGACGTCGGTGGTCCTCAAACCACCAACCAGGGTTTCGGAAAGTCGCTCGAGAGCTTGATCGCCGACCTCGTGGCCGTGAGAGTCGTTGATCTCTTTGAAATGGTCGACGTCTATCAGAACGGCTGATAGCGGGCGGCCAGATCGCTTCGATCGAGCCAATTCTCGTTCTCCCAGCTCCTGAAATCGCCTCCGATTAAAAATGCCGGTGAGCGGGTCTGTGGCAGCGAGAGCCTGCACCTCATCGAACAACAAGAGTCGTTCGATCGCGTTGGTGATCTGACGGGCCAACGTGTTCAGGAACCGACGGCCCAGCTCGTCAAAGCTCACGGGACGACGACTCTCGAGAACCAGAGCCCCTTGAAATCGCTGTGCACGCATCGGCAGAGCGATTCCTGACTGCATACCTTTGCTCAGGGATGATTCCGGGGAAGCCCCCGCGGCGGGTAGCTCCAACGTCCGGTTCGAGGTCACCACCGTGCTGGCGATGGTTGGGTGAACGAGGTTGCCGGGCGGGTATCCCCACCCCCGCGCAACAGCGTCTCTTCCATCCGTTAGCTGTACGAGGGCGAACGTCCTGTCGAGAAACAGCTCCTCGCCTATTATCTCGAGCACCGCATCTACGAAGACCAGAACCTCGTGTGCCTTGTTGGCCAATGTCGCAACGCGATTGAGGACTTCAGCTTGCCGGAGCTGTTGTTGTAGTCGGTATTGGCTCTGCTTCCTGTCTGTTACGTCTCTTTTGATTGCGACAAACTGGTTGATGTCGCCTTTGTGGTCTGCGACGGGCGTTATGGTTTGCTGCTCCGTGTAAAGGTGGCCATCCTTCTTTCGGTTGACGATTTCGCCTCGCCAGGTGTCCCCCCGTTTGATGGTTTCCCACAACTCAGCGTAGAAAGCGTCGCTGTGGACCCCAGACCGGAGCAAGGCGGTCGACTTACCGTCGAGTTCATTGAATTGATAGCCGGAAAGGGCGCAGAAGGCGGCATTCGCCCATTCGATTCGACCGTCTGCGTCAGTAATGACTACTCCGTCGGCTGTCGCCTCCAGCGCTGCTGACTGAGTTCGAAGCTTGTCCTGGTCGGCTATTAGGCGTGAGATATCGCGTACGGCGCACAGCGTTGTAGGTTCGTCCTTCCAGCTGCAAACTCGCAAAGTCACTGTTATTGGGATGTGGTGACCTTCGCTGTGTCGCGCGTAGACTGGGCGACCGTTTCCCATTGCGTGCTCTGCGGTCAGCAGAGACTGGAATTCCTCTCGATGGGCGCTGTGTGCCATCCGTTGTGCTGCTGGGACCAACTGGTCGACCATCATGTCCATGAGGGTGGCCCGGGAGAGACCGAACATGGTTGCCGCCGAATGATTCGCATAAAGCACGTCGCCTTCCCGTCCCACCAACAAGATGGCTTCTGGCACAGCGTTCAACGCGGTCAGGTCTGTAGGTAGGTGCTGCATTCAACCCCGAACACGAACATCACAGCGAACGGGCGTTGCGAACCTATCAACTGCCCGTTTCAGATAACTATTCTCGCTATTGAGAGCGAGTCTACTTATACCCAATTCTCGCTTTTACGGCGACCATTTTCCGATCCAGTTGGCCGAAAAGTCATGGAAAAAGGTGAGCTTCGAGAGTATGTTCTGGGCACAGCGAGAGAAGAAAAATCGAAACCTTAGAGGGGGACTAAACCATGTCTGATGCACCAATGTACGGAACGCTGATTCGCCACGAAGTGGCTGACTACGACGTTTGGAAGGCTGCCTTCGATGCTCACGAAGGGGCTCGCCGCGAAGGCGGTTTTGTGATGCACAACCTTCACCGCAACGACGAAAACCCAAATGAAGTCGTCGTCTACCTCGCCAGCCCCAATCTGGCGGGTATGCAGAGTTTTGTGAGCTCGCCCAAGCTGAAGGAGGCGATGAGTGAGGCCGGTGTTACAGGTCCTCCCGAGATCCTCTTTGTCCAGAGTCGCGAGATGAACATCAGTACCGATGGCTCAGCAAAGGCTGGCTGCATCGTTCAGCACCCGATCGCAGACTACGATACCTGGAAGGTCGCCTTTGACGAGCACGATGGCGTGCGCAAAGAAGCTGGCGTACTCGGTCACTCAGTCAACACCGTTGCGGGTTCCGACAAAGAAGTCGTCGCCCTCGCTCAAAGTGACAGTATGGACAAGCTTCGTGCGTTGTTCAGTTCGGCCGAGCTCAAGGCAGCTATGGAAAACGCCGGGGTCACCGGTCCACCCAAGTTCACGTTCGTGAATCACGTCGAGATGAAACGCTACTAACCTGCTCCGATCTTCTAGTCAGAGCCCTAGAAACCACATCGCGCTCCGCTTGAGTCAGCGGTGAATCGTCTGGATCACCGACTCTCTGAGTTAGCTGGCTGCGGCGGTGGCGATTCTTGACGGAGCTGGGCTGTTGGCCCGCAGGTACTTCTTGCAGGCGATTCCGGCCATGACACCACTAGTAAGGCAGGTCTGAATCCCGGCACCAAGGACGCTGGCGCCCGCCAGATAGAGACCGTCAATTCCAGTCTTGACGCCGAGGCGATTGTGCAACATCTGGTCGGGGGAGTGTTCGGGTCCGTAGATGCCGCCATCGCGGCCCCGTACGAAGCTCCAGACAGTGGCCGGTGTCGCGTTTTCTTGAATCACAATGTGGTCGCTCAAACCGGGGACATAACGCTCTGCGCCCGCGATCAGTTTGTCTGCGTACTCGTTCTTGAGTGCATCGTACTCGGCGCCCCGTTTCATGGCCGGCATGTCGAAGTAGGGCTTGAACGGCTCAGACGGAACAAACGTGATCATCTCGAGGGTGTGGTGGCCGTTCGGGGCTCGCACTGTTTCGGGGTCTTTTAGGGAGGGCGCTGTCACAAAGAAGAACGGGTTCTCGGGCATTTTGCCCTTGAACGCCTCTTCGTATCCGTAATCTAGGTCGTTGGTTCCGTAGTGCCAGATGTTGGCATCGGTCAGCTCGGTCTGATTCAGGTCGAGATCAGTCCCTAGAAATACGCAGAACGAGCCGAAACTGGGTCGGAAGTTGGCGGCTTTCTTGCGCACCGAGCGGCTCGGTTTGGCACCTTCGACCATCTCCATGGTGTGCGTTGCATCCACATTCGAGACGACTGACCGAGCCTCGAATCGCTCTCCCTTGGTCGTCTCGACGGCGAAACGCCGATCGCCCAGCACTTCAATCTTCGATACCAGACGATTTCGCATGAGCTCGGCGCCGTGCCCCTTGAGAGCCTTCACATACGAGTCCCGAATCGCTCCGCTTCCACCAATTGGATAGTATGCACCCCCTAGGAAGTGGTTGAGCACCATCATCGAGATCATACCGCTGGCGCGACCGGGCGGCAGACCGATATCGCCGCCGGGCCCGGCAAACACGTTGCGAAGCAACGGATCGTCGAAGAACCGTTCCAGGATCTTTGAAAATGGGGCGTTGAGCGACCTGAGAATCGAAGGAAGCCAGCGCATGGGTGATTTCAAACGACGGAAGGACGGACCATTGATGGCGATTCGCTGCACGTCCTGGATGGCCTTCATAAACTCGATGAACCGCCGGATGTTGCGCTCCTCCTTTGGGAAGTCGGCAACCAGGGTATCTGCCCAACGATCGTGGCCTTTGACGAGCTTCGACTCGTAGCCGTCGAATACGTAGCGATCGATGCAGTCAGGATTGATCTCTCGGAACTTGATGTCGTCCAGACCCAAACCGTCCAACATCCTGCGCATGGCCTGGCCCTCGCCGGCCTCACCCACGTAGTGGATCCCCACGTCAAAATGATAGTGGCGTCGAGCAAAGGGGTTGAGCATGCCGCCAAACTGCTTGCCCGCCTCGAGAAGCAGCACCGAATGCCCTTTCCTCGCCACAGATAGTCCTGCGGTCAAGCCGCCGATTCCGGTTCCCACGATAATGTTGTCGTAAATCTTGCTCATTGGGTTCTCACTCGAATGCCACTCAGGACGTTTGACTGTTGATCTTCGACCACTCGGATGTTAACACTGTTAACATAGTATGAGTGAAAGCGTCAAATCCAAACTTCCGAATAGCTACCACCACGGTGAACTGAAGCAGGCGTTGATCAACGCGGCTCTTGAACTGGTCGCGGCCGACGGGACTCCGGAGGCCTTCACACTGCGGGGAGCGGCCCGACTCGCCGGTGTGAGCGCTGCAGCACCATACCGCCACTTTTCAGACAAACAGGCACTCCTGGCCGCCGTGGCTGAAGATGGCTATGGGTTGATGTGCGAGCGAATGGGCGCGGTCGAGGCGGCCAATAGTGACGACCCGGTGGCACGTTTTGCCGCTTTGGGCGTCGAATACGTACGATTTGCCATCGATCAACCCGCCCACTTCCGAGTGATGTTTAGCGCATTGCTCGTCGACAAAACCCCCTATCCAACTTTGAGAAGCCTGGCACGCCGAGCCTTCGACTATCTGTTGCGCGCGATCGGTGACAGCCAGGCAGCGGGCCGAGTTCGACAGGACGACGCCGAGGCGGTAGCGCTAACAGCTTGGGCCGCGGTGCACGGGCTGGCTGTGCTGTGTGTGGACGGCCAGGTTAGATTGATCGTTGAGTCTGGTGACATCGACTCGGTCTTGGAGCGCGTTGCAGAACATCTTCTGCACGGTTTGGCAGTGGATTGAATGAGACTAAAACGGCGCTCCGGTCACGCTCTGCAGCAGGTCTGGCACGAAGCTAGTCTCGAGTTCTGGTGACTTATACTCGATACTGTCGACCTGAATTATGAAGTCGGCCGGCTGTTCGAGAGTTGCTTGAATGTGTTCTGGTTCCAATTCGAGGACACCACCATCTTTCTGTGCGTTCGCCGTTGCGGGTAACAACCATGCAGCGACGACGACCAAAGCAACGACTCTTTTCATTTGAACCCTCCTGAGCGTCTTTGCAGCCCACAATCAAAGACGCCATTCATTAGGATAGAGACTCGGACTCGCGATTGCCAACAGGTTCCGAGTGTCGTTCGAGATCCCGCCGGCCCGGTGCCCGTGTCCGCCGTTTTTCAGAGAGGTCTCGCGGTTGAGCAACAACCTTTCCTTTTCGGCGGTTTGCTCGCAGAGTAGCGGGCGGAAAATGCCTTTTGGGGGAGCTATGGACAACGCACGAAAGCGGTTTCGACAACATTTGTTCGGCTGGATATTGGCCTTCGCCGGTCTGATATTTGCCCAGGGGTTAGGCATCGCCTTTGGAGCGGTCGAAGACGATATAAAGGCTGGCCTCGCCGAAAGTGCCGCCGAGGTTATCGACACGGTGTACGAAGGTGATCAGGCCAAGGCAGACAAAGTCGTGTCCAAGTCGTGGGTCTATTACAAACGGGCCCACCTCCACGGCAATGCCATGGCCACCACCGCGCTGGTCTTGTTGTTGTTGCTCGGTTTTGTTCAGGGTCCCAAGATCGCTCGCCAACTGGTTGCTTTCGGATTGGGCTTTGGCAGTCTCGGCTACGGCCTGTTTTGGATGTGGGCAGGGTGCAGGGCGCCCGGCTTAGGCAGCACCGGGGCTGCGAAGGAATCGCTGGCCTGGCTTGCCTTGCCGTCGTCTAGTCTATTCGTTCTGGCGACGGTTGCGACCGGTGTGTTGTTTGTGATGACGGCCCTCAAAGGAGCGCCGTCTGAGGCAGATTGAGGTCAGTCTCTGTACGGGCGATCCCTCGCCTAGCAGCAACTGCAGCCGTCGTCCGAACTGCCTCCGTGCGGCTCGAAGCCCACCACCCCTTTTCGTCCATCCAACTCAACGTGACAGCATTCGAGTAGTAGGTCGCGAAGCTTGGCCCGCCCCCTTTGAACTCGTGATTTCATGCCTGAAACTGACAGTCCGACCTGTTCGGCGGCCCGAACTTGCGAAAGCCCACCCAGGTCAGTCAGCGCGACTGCCTGCTTGTAGTCATCTGGGAGTTGATCAACCAGGGGGCGTAGGCAGCTGGCGAGTTCGGCCTTGGCGTTGTCGTCTTCATCTTCGGAAGAGTGCTGGTCAGCCAATTCTCTCACCGTGTCAGCGGCCTTTGCCTGCGACCGGTAGTAGTCCGTAATCGCGTTTCGCGTGATTTGGAAGACCCATCCGCTGACGCTCTCGATTCTGTTTCCCTGCGCGGCGCTGGTTTCAATTCGAGTGAACACGTCCTGCAAGAGGTCGAGAGCGTCGTCTTCTGTGGCGACACGACGACGTACGTACGACAGCAGGCGAGTATGAAACTCATTCCAGATCGCTTCGGAGTCGATTGAAGTCGTCAAATGTCCCTCTTCGTGAACCGCGGTCGATGGCGCCAGTTCCTTCACGGTTTTACTCCTTCAATTGAGGCTGACAAGATGAAAGCATCCAAGCCGAGGTCAGGGTTCCAGTTTCGGATGATCTCACGGCTACCGTCTTTGGGTTCGACGCGCACTTCAACGAAGCCGGCGGCATCGAGCATCGCGATCACTTCGTCGATCTGCGCGGCTCCAGCGACACACCCCGCGTGCAAGTCCAGGTCAGCCCGAATACTCTCGGGCAACGTAGCCGTTGCCAGCACATCCGAGATGGCGAGTCGGCCGCCGCTCTTGAGGACCCGAAAGGCCTCTCTGAATACGGCTGGTTTGTCCGGCGATAGGTTGATCACACAGTTCGAGAGGATCACGTCGACCGTATTGTCGGCCACAGGTAGGTTCTCGATTTCTCCCAAACGGAACTGGACATTCGTCGAACCCGACTTCGCAGCGTTGCTCCGGGCCAGCGTGATCATCTCAGCTGTCATGTCCACGCCAATGACCGTGCCGGTCGAGCCGACTTGCTGGGCGGCGAGGAAACAGTCAAAACCACCTCCGCTGCCCAAATCGAGGACCGTTTCTCCTGACTTCAGGTGAGCGATTGCTTGGGGATTGCCGCAGCCGAGCCCGAGATTTGCTCCGTCGGGAACGTTGGCGACGTCTTCGGCGCTGTAGCCAAGCTTCTGGGATGTTTGTTCGACGGTTTGTTCCACGTCGGCGGGCGAGCAACAGCTGGGTGAGCAACATGAGTTTTGCTCTCGAGCTCCGATCTTGCCGTAGGTCTCTCTGACTTTGCTTCGAATGTCTTCCATTGTGAATCTCCTGTTTCGTTCGCCTTGGAAGACGAAAGAACTTGAAAAGGACGCAGGAAATCAGCCGGAGTACGGATATTGGTTTGGCGTTTTGACTCGAGCGGACTGATCGGAGCCATTTGCTAGGTTCCAGCCTGCGGACAACCCGATTGGCGCAAGGCAAATGGCAAATCGCAAATGGCAAATCTGGCGGCCCATATTTGCCCAGCTGCCCGTGACTCCCGTTGACCGCCGATTTTGCTA
>CAZDBH010000422.1:0-7658 GCA_964503485.1 uncultured Bradymonadales bacterium
GGAAAGGAGAAAGGGAGAAGGAGAAAGGACGAGGCGAAAGGAGAAAGGACAAAGGGAGAAGGGACGAGGCGAAAGGAGAAAGGACAAAGGGCGGAGGGAAAGGGGAAAGGAGAAAGGGAAGGGAAGGGGCGGAGGGAAAGGGGAAAGGAGAAAGGAGAAAGGGAAGGGAAGGGGCGGAGGGAAAGGGGAAAGGAGAAAGGGGAAAGGGCGGAGGGGGCACGGGCGGCGGGCTGGTGCGAGGACTGATGCTGAGTTACCCTTCGCCGGGCTCTGTAATCGGAGGATCGTTTGAATGTGGCGCTTCTTTGTCAGCGATGAAGTTCGCGATCGGTTGGATCGGGTCAACGTTCCCTTCAATCACTATGGCCTGGATCCCTACGGGGTATCAAAGGAGCATCTCGGGTTCTTCTATACGTTCCTCGGTCGGCTCTACCGCCACTACTTCAAAGTCAAAGCGTATAACGTCGACAAGGTCCCCGAGAGTGGGAGGACCCTACTCATCGGCAACCACTCAGGAAGTCTCCCAGTTGATGGCGGGATGGTATTGGCGTCGCTCTTTTTCGAACGCGAACCGCCCCTTTTCGTCCACGGTATGGTCGAGAAATTCGCTCAGCACTGGCCGTTCCTATCCCCCCTTTTCTCGCGCGTCGGGCAGCTCCCCGGTCTTCCAGAACATGCCATCCGGTTGCTCGAGGAGGACCGGGCGTTGATGGTGTTCCCGGAGGGTGCCCGCGGAACCGGCAAGCTGTACAAAAACCGCTACCAGATGGTTCGCTTTGGGACTGGCTTTCTACGAATTGCGCTGAAGACGCGAACACCCATCGTCCCCTTCGCCTTTATCGGTGGTGAAGAAGCACTGCCCGCGATGTTTCACGCCAAAGCACTTGCGAAGCTGGTGGGTGCGCCCTACTGGCCGGTGCCACCGTACATTCTCCCAGTCCCACTGCCGAAAACCTGTTCGGTTCTGTACAGCGAACCCATGGAGTTCAAGGGCGATGGGACCGAATCAGATGAAGTGATCGAGCACTACGTCGAACAGGTGAAGCAACGGATCACGACCCTCATCGCCGACGGAAGGCGCAATCGACGCCGTAAACTCGGCAGAGACGATGGAGGCCGGCCATGAAAGTTGTCATCAGTGGCATCACTGGCGCCCTCGCCCGGGTCGTGGCAGACGTGCTCGTCGCCAAGAAGCACAAGGTCATCGGAATCGATCGACGACCCTGGCCAGATGCGCCCAAGGGCGTTGAAATCGTCAAAGCCGACATCCGAAAACGACCTGCTGAGGACGTATTCAGAACGCAGAAGATCGACGCCCTGATCCATATGGCGACCGTGACCCACTTCACAACCAGCATGGAGGAGCGCTACCGGATCAATTTGGGCGGCACCCGTGCGCTCTTCGATCACTGCGCGGCGTACGGCGTGAAACATGCGGTCTTCGTGGGGCGCCACACCGTGTACGGTGCCGCACCCGACGCGCCACTGTATCGTACTGAAGCTGAACCGCCCCTGGCCGCTGCCACCTTCCCAGAGCTGGCGGACCTGGTTGCGGCCGATCTCTTCGCCGCGTCGGCGATTTGGCGCTGTCCCAAAATGAAGACCGCCGTACTTCGGCTGGTATACACGCTCGGGCCAACACGGCGTGGGACCTTGGCCTCGTTTCTCTCAGGCACCCGTGTTCCCCTCGTCATGGGGTTTGATCCACTCTTTCAGTTCATGCACGAACGGGACGCGGCCAAGGCAATCGTGATGGCGTTGGAGAACAAGGTCGAGGGCGTCTACAACGTTGCAGGCCCCTCACCCGTCCCTCTATCGCTGCTATGTAAGGCGACCGGTCGGAAGGCTGTTCCAGTACCTGAATCCCTCTACCACTGGGCGCTGGGCCGTTTTGGATTTCCTAGGCTACCGCGCGGCGCGATCAGTCACATCAAACACCCGATCGTGATCGACCACTCGTCGTTTGGCGAAGCAACAGGGTTTTCACCCGACTTTGATGAAGTTCAAACGATGGAAGGATTTCGCTGGGCCTAGAACCCAACCAGGGACGGTCTAGAGATAGAGATTGAGCGCCAAGCCCAACATCCGGCGATCGCCGTCACTCAGGTCTTGGCGAAAGAGGATGTCCCCGCCGACCAGAGAGCTTCGGTAACCCACGCCAGCGGAGAGGCTGGAGTGGCCAGTGCGCTGGTCGTTCAAATAGCCCGCCCGCAGCGGTACGACTTCGCCCACCATCAACTCTGCACCGGCGGCGTAGCTCACGGCGGTCTCCTCGTCGAGGAAATCCACAATGGCGTCTGCGCCGATCTGAAAGCCGTAGGCGTGGTAGTTGAGTCCAAAACGAGTCTGGATTGGACGATTTGCGCCCTCGACTTCGAGCAAGTTACGAGCACTAACCCCGAGGCTCACGAAGTCGCCGAGGAATGCCAGCAGGCCGGCATCGAGCGTCAGCCCGGTCGCGTAGTTGTCGTCGAAGGTCGAGTAATCCAACCAGTGGATGGTGGAGCCTCCAATCAGCCAGCCCGGCACGATCGGGAAAGACAGCGCTCCGTAGAAATCATGTCCGGTGAACCCGGCGAAATCGGCCTCGTCAGATGAGGTCGAGAAGGTATAGCCGGTGCCACCGCCCAAGTAGGGATTGCTCTTGCCATCCGTAATGGAGGCGTGCAGCGAGTTAACCCCTGTGGACATGTCGTGAACGTAAGCAGCCTCCATTGAATACATCATCAAGGCGCTTATGCCGGCTGGGTTGTGGAAGAGTGCGCCCGTCCCTGTGGCGCTGGCCGTAAACGCCTCGCCCATACCCATGGCTCTAACACCTGTAATCTCGTTCTGAGCTGACGCCACTGCGGGCGTCAACAGCAGAAGGAAAGCCAAGAGCAAGGAGTTGGCGAACTTCGTTTTTTGACCGTTCATCATGAACCTCTCATCGACGATAACGCGTATCACCGACAACCACTTCCACATACGCACCATGAACTACATTGGAGGCAACACGCTGTCAAATTCTGTTTATTTCCTCGTTTTTCAGATTGCGCACCAAGAAGACAAAGAAAAGTGGCGCGCCGACAAACGCCGTAACCACACCCACCGGCAGGGTCGATTCGAGTACCGGTAGCACCATTCGACTGGCGAGGTCCGAGAGCACCAAGAATGCAGCTCCGCCCACTGCCGCGGCAGGTACCAAGAGGCGATTGTCCGCGCCCAATAGAAGCCTGAGGGAGTGGGGAACCACCAAACCGACGAAACCGATTACGCCGCTCACAGCGACCGCCGCCCCGACAACAACCGAGGAAACCAGGAACAGGATGAGCCGGGTTCGAGGGGCGTCGACGCCGAGAGATTCGGCCGTGTCGTCACCCAACGCCAACAGGTTGAGCGTCCTTGCCCTGACGATGAGGAAGCCAAGCCCGGCCACGATGCAGATCGTGATGGTCCACAGCTCGGCGCGCGACAGGTGGCCGGCCTCGAGAGAACCCATCATCCAAAACAAAATGCGCTGCGAGTTCAGCGGACTCATTAGGGTCCGAACAAAGAGCACGAAGGCCATCGTGAAGGCATTGAAGACTACACCGACCAGCAACAGCGTGTAGACGGCGTGCTGCCCGCGCACTCCGCCCGGCAAAACCGAGGCAACGCCGTAGATCACCGCTACGGCGAGCAGTGCGCCTGCGAAAGCGGATGCCGGCAAGATCGACAGGCCTAAGAAGGTCCCGCCGAAACCCAAGGCTATCGCACTGACCACGCCGACCGATGCCCCCCCAGAAACACCCAGGATATAAGGATCCGCCAAGGGATTCCCAAGCAGTCCCTGGAAAACGGCACCCACTGATGCCAGCGCCGCGCCGACCAGGATTGCGAGGCCGACGCGAGGCAGACGATAGTTGGCAAAGATGTATCCGTCGGGACTCGTGACGTCTCCGGAGAACCACTCGGCAATCGCTCCCCACAGATCGATGGTCGTCGACCCAAAGGCGACCCCGAGCGCCGCGCAGACCAGCAAGACGGCAAGAAGGCCGACCATGGACAGGACGATGCGGCTGAGGGTCAGGGTCTTCACTGGGCGCTGTCCGTTCCCCACAACAGGTGTGACATCTCTCGAGCCGCGTCGGCCACGCCAACGCCCGGGCGAGCGATCGCGGGCGATTCGAGGCTGTAGATTCGCCCGTCCCGCACCGCCGGAACGACGACCATATCGGCCCAGGCCCTGCGAAGGTCTTCGTGAGTACCAATTCCAGGCTGAAAGACAAACTCGGGGGCCAGCTGGACGACCGCTTCGCGATCGAGCTGTACCCAGTCACCGGTGCGCACGACGTTCTCTCCACCCGCCGCAGTCAGAAGTTGATTTATGAACGTGTCCGGGCCCGCAACGTAGATAGGATCGTGGTCATACACGATCAGCACCCGAGGTCGCTCGCCATCTGGGATTGCCCGTCTGAGCGAATCGAGTTCGAGTCGCACCCCGCCAATCAACTCTTCGGCGACCTCGAGCTCCGCGGGACCGAGTCTGCCCGCGAAACGTGGCATGTCGTTCAGGACATCCTCTAGGCCTTGGTCGTGAACAAGCAGCACCTCGACGCCCGCATCTCGCAGAATCCGCACGAAAGGATAGTCCTCTTGGATGATGGAACCCACGACCAGATCGGGCGCCAAGGCGAGGATCCGTTCGATGTCCGGGTCCATGCCACTCCCGATTTTGGGGAGCTCGGTCGCTGCGGCGGGGACGTCACAGAAGATACTGACTCCGACCACGCGATCCCACGCGCCAAATCGCCACAGCATCTCTGTGGTGCTAGGCATTGTCGAAATAATGCGCTGCGGGTGGGCTGCCGTTTCGGAGTTGGCGGATTGCCCAGACCGGTTACAGGCGCTCAGCACAAGACTTAGCAACAACAATGTCAG
This sequence comes from uncultured Bradymonadales bacterium, assembly GCA_964503485.1. Lineage (GTDB taxonomy): Bacteria > Myxococcota_A > Bradymonadia > JAFGEP01 > JAFGEP01 > CAZDBH01. Next base: position 4,903 of record CAZDBH010000422.1, read on the forward strand.
TGTCGGTTGTCGTAACACACGCACCGTAGTTATCATGGATGGGTAATGGCCAGACGAACCGACGCACCTGAAGACCTCGACGAGCAGCTGAGCGACTTTGAAAACAAGCTCAGCCGGCTAAGGGTGCTGTATGAACAGTATTTCATCGGTATCGAAAAACGACCGCCTCTGACGTTACAACGCGAAGTTGTACGCATAGCTCGCTCAATTGGGAACTACAATCTTCGCAAAGCGACCCATAAGTTCCGATACAGCGCGTTGATCCAGCGCTTTAATGTGCACCGAGCCTACTGGATTCGCACCACCCGAGAAATCGAGAACGGGACCTTTCGGAAACACCAGAACCGAGTACAGCGCCGAGAAATCGAGCGGACTGGGCGAGCCATCGACAACTCAGAACTGGCGAAACAGGTCACCCTGCGAAGCACGTTGGGTGACGGAGCGGTGGAGGAGCGCCAGAAACGGATCGCGAGTTCAGACTACGCCGCGGTACCCGAGAGACAGCCCTACGTACCCGCCGTCTCGCGCAAGAAAAAGCGGACCAACCAATTGCGGGGAACCCCGCTGGCAACCGTCCAGGCAGTCAACGACGACGATAAGAGGGTAGAAAAAGAACGCCGCGTCCCCCAACTAAGCCAACCGAAATGGGGAGATGTTCCCGAGACGATCGGAGGCGCAGCGAAGGTACTGGGTGGCGCCGGCATATCGGAAGATCGCGCGAGGAAGATCTTCGGCGACCTCGTCGAGGCGCGTAAGAAACAAGGCGAGTCGGTGGACTCACTCTCTTTCCAGAAGATCGTCAAGTCGATGGCTAAGCAGGTCCCAAAACTGCGCGAAAAACACGATGCTCGCGACGTCGACTTCCAGGTCGTCACCAAGAAAAACAAAGTGTATCTCAAGCCCGTGCCCAAGTGACACCCGATCAGTCCAGTCAGGTGCTTCAGGCCCATTCTGCCTCGGTGAAACTGGGTCCGAACAGCGTCCTAACGGACGTCGAGTTGTCGGTCGGCGCGGGCGAGTCCGTGGCCGTCGTTGGCCCTAATGGCTCGGGCAAGTCCACCCTGCTTCGGCTGCTCGCAGGCCTGATTGAACCCACCACGGGACGCGTGACTGTCTGCGGGTCTCTGACCAGCGAGACCTCCCGCCGCGAACTCGCCAAACGTATCGCCTACATGCAGCAGAAGTTGGCGATACAATTCCCCTTGAGCTGCATCGAGGCCGTGTTGCTCGGCCGGAGTCCGCACAAACGGGGTCTGGGACTGGCAGATCGCTCAGATATCGAGTGGGCTTCAAAGGTGATGGACAAGCTCGAGGTGACGAATTTGGCCCAACGCCCGGTAACGGCGGTCAGTGGTGGTGAACTCCAACGACTGATGTTCGGACGCGTACTGATGCAAGACGCGCTCTTCTCGTTGCTCGACGAGCCGACCAGCGCTCAAGACCCGCGCGGCCAGCAGCTGATCGCCGAGGGCATTCGAGAGCTGGTTGATGGCGGGAAAGGCGTTGTCGCAGCCGTTCACGATCTGAACTTCGCTCTGACTCACTTCGATCGCGTGTGGGTCATCAGTGACGGGAAGATCGTTGCGTCGGGCAAACCGTCCGAGGTGCTGTCCTCGAAAACTCTGGAGCTCGCCTTCCAGGTGTCGTTCCAAACTGTTGACGACGGCTCTCGAAAACTGATTTCGGGTGTTTCTAGGCTCTGAGTTTTTGCCAGGCACTACTGAGGCAGTCTTCGGCGGAGCGTTCAGGCCGCCAACCGAGCCAGGTCGAAGCGAGTTCATTGGACGCAGACAAGTTCTGGGTCTGCCAACTCGGTTGGGCGATCTTCTTGACCGCCAATGGCCCCCCGACATGCGCCTCCATCGCTGCGCGCAGCACTGACTGGGATACGGTACGGCCGCTTGTGACATTCAGAGCGGGCGGCGACTCGCCGCCCGCCAGCAATACCTGCACTGCACGAACCGTTGCGTCGGCCGCCTCCTCAACGTGCAGCAGATCGATAGCCGTATCGGGGTCGTGAATGGCCAGCGGGTGGCGCGCCTTGTTGAGGACCGCGGCCTTCAGCAACCGACTGAATAGGCTCGAACGGTGTGTTCCAGGCGCGACTCCGGTTGACTGGTCGGCTCCCCCGAGGTCCGAATACCGGAGCGAACACGCCCGCAATCCCCAGGCGTCTGAACAGCTGGCTACCAACTGTTCGGTCGCTTTTGCGGCGTGGCCCAGGGGACAAAAGGGATTCAGTGGTGCGTTCTCGGCGAACTCCTGTCCTACCCGGCCATACAGCCGAATGTCCGATCCGTGTACCAGCACGCGTGTCGACCGGGTTTGCATCGCGGCTAGCAGTGCCGCAGTGCCGCCCACATTGACCTCGTGGGCGACCTCGGGCCGCTCACTTGCTGATTTCGGGCAATGTCGTCCCGCAAGATGAACGACGGCCACTGGACGATGTTGTGACATCAGGGCGTGCAGCGCGCTGCGATCACGCACGTCGACCCGAATGAAGGGGTCAGCGAGGGTATCTGCATTCGGCGTTCCGCGGGACAGATCATCGATCGCGGTCGCTCGATATCCAGCGCGGGTCAGGCCGGCGACCACCGACTCACCCAGATAACCGGCCCCACCTGTTACAAATACGACGTCCTTCGCCACAGCGCTCCCCATGAATTCGCCCGTCCACCGTTCTGTCTACCAGTGCCTCAGAGAGGTGGCAAGACGGGTTTGCCGCGGCCTATGTGGTCCGCACAGTATTGTTCATG
>CAZDBH010000423.1:0-7656 GCA_964503485.1 uncultured Bradymonadales bacterium
CCGGTTCGGGCTGGGACCACTCTGCCTCGACCCACTCGCGTTCGGTCTCGTCTTCCCCCGTGTCGAGGGAGCGCGCGACGATCACCGAGGGAACGATCGCAGCGTGGATAAGCAATGCTGCAAAGACGGCAAACACGATTTGTTTCCCACTCCCGGATTCCTGCTCGAGTGGATCGTACCTACCGGATGCATTGGCCTGTTTCATTGGGCCGGTGCCTCGAGGGCATCTGGATCGGGATCGACGTTTAGCGAAAAGCCCGCGACGCCCGCGGCTCGCACCATATCGATTATCTGCATGACCTGGCCGTAGTCCACCGCTCGGCCGGCCGCGATCAGCGCCCGTACCTCCGGGTTGTTCCCCACCTCGACAGCGAGCTGTCCGACCAGCTCGGTGCGGGTCGTGACTTCGCCGTTGAAATAGAGTGTTCCACTGTTGTCGAGCAGCACACTTACAAACTCGGGCGGTGCGTCTTCAGCTGTCGCCGCCGTAGGCAGATCAACGTTGATTGCAGCTCGGACGATGATGGCCGAGGTCGCGATAAAGATGATTAGGAGAACAAGCGCAATATCCACGAGCGGAGTCACGTTGATTCCGCTGATGATTTCGTCGTCGTCGTATGATGATCCCAGTCCCACTTAGTCCTCTTTCTCGCCGAAGAGATAGGCGACCATGGTGCGTGCGAGTAGCTCAGTATTCGACGTCACTCGTTTGACCCGCGACCGGAAGATGTTGAAGGCCACAACCGCCGGGATTGCCACGAGCAGTCCGACGCCAGTTGCGACCAAGGCCTCCGCAATTGGACCCATGACCGCCGACCCAGCCGCGTCGGTGTCTGAAACATCGAGTCCCCTCAACCCGTCGAAGGCGTTGATGACTCCGAGCACTGTACCAAAGAGGCCTATGAAGGGCGCGTTATTCCCGAGAGTACCCAGAAACGCCAAATAGCGCTCGTAGCGGCTTCGCTCACGAGCTACCGCTCCCGCCATGAGTTCCTCGACCGCCCTGGGTCCGCGGTCGATGTGCTGGAAGCCAAAGGCTATGACATTTTCCTCCATGCTTCGGCTGCCCGCCTGAAGCTCCTGCAGCGCCACGTCGTAGTGACCGTCGTCCAACCAGGCTATCAACTTGGTGCGAAGCATGTGCGGGTCGGTCGAATGACGCGAGTAGAAGCGAAGTCGCTCCACCATGACTGCTACAGAGAGGAGACTGAGTATGACGAGAAGCCAGAGAACCCACTCAGCTCCCCCGCGAATCGAATTGAGGAACACGTTGGTGAGCCACCCGGTTCCCTCGGTATTGGATACCAAGAGAACGAACTCACTGGCGCCCATATGAAGCATTAGAACATCCCCAAAAAATGTCGACGGTGGCCAAGCCTCTCCCGCTATTCGATGCGCTAGGCCGTGGACGCAGAGATTGCCTGAAAACTGAGTTCGAGTCGAGGCCCGCGGCAAAGTTGCTGTAGGAAATGGGTTTTCTTTGCCTTCGCGGCGTTTTTTTTAGAAGTCAGTGAATATTCTGAAGTATAGAGGAGTCAAAGGTACGACTACGGAACTGCGCGCGATTTCCGAAGCGTAACGGCTGACCCCCGTCGCCGGCATGGATGACCGGCAGCGCGCAAACCGAGGGGAGTATTAGAATAATGAAGCCTTTCGTTCTCGGACTCGCCCCACTATTTGGGGCAACTCTCTTGCTTTCGGCGCTACCGACCTCGGTCTTTGCTGCCGAAGCCCACCCAGCGACAGCCACGGAGGCGCCAGCGAGCGAGGCTCCTGCGGCGGAACAGACACGGTCACGGAGGCGTTCTAGGACTCGTTCCTATCGGACGCCCCACGTTCGGACTCGAAGTCACAGAACACATCGCAGGAGCTCGTCTCACTACGTTCCTCATGTGACTCGAACCTACACGCGGCACTATCACCGCCCCCGGGTTCGCTACTACACCCCGCCAATCGTAGTTAATCCGGTACCACATGTTGTTGTAGCGCCCGCCCCAGTCGTCTACGAACCAGTCGTGGTCCAGCAGCCCCCCGTAGTTGTTCAAGAGCCCGTGGTCGTTCAACAGCAGGTTGCACATGTCGAGACCCCCGTTGTCTATGAAGAGGCGCCACCGCAACCGGCACCAGAGCCGACGTACAACACGAGCATTCAGGTTCACGTGACTGGCATGAACCTGGGTGACACTGACTTGGCGTTCGAGACCATCCAGGGTGCTGATCTTCTGGGTGTGGGTGCAGCGCTTCGCTTCGATCTGGACACAAACTGGATGATTGAACTCGGCGTTGACGTGCTTGGCGCAGAAGCAAACGGTATCGAACAGATTTCGGCTCCGATTACCGCGAGTGCCATTGCTCACCTGTTTCCCGACTCGGTTATTGACCCGTACGCCATTGCGGGCCTGGGTATCATTCTCACCGAGTACGACGATCCCAACTACGCCGATGTCGAACAGTACAGTCAGTTTATGGGACACATTGGTGGAGGCCTCGAAATCAGTCTGGGAAGCATTCTGATCACGAGCGACATTCGATTCCTCATGATGCAATCGCGCCCCGATCGCGACTCGGTCGTTCCAGAGTTCACGTCGGGCACGTCAGATGACGGTTCTATCTCCGTGCGAGGCGACGAGAACGCCTCGGCGTCGAACACGGCGGGTTTCAACTCGTCTGAGGGCGACGCGGACGCCATGAACACAGGTGTTCAGTTCATGCTCGGCGCGGGCTGGCGCTTCTAGTCTCAAAGCTCGATTCTTTCCTTCCAAAACGCTCCCTGATTATTTCAGGGAGCGTTTCATTTTTCTTGTTGAATCCCCGGCGATCATCCCCTAAAAGTGCCCCTCCGAAGGGTGGTATCTGAGACGAACACGGGAGATCCCAAAGTGATCAAGAAGCTCTTGATAGTATTATTCGTGTGCCTTCTCGCCGCTTGCGGCGGGCGAGACGAGGGCGACAGCGGCGTTGTCGACCGCACGACGTCAGACAACGACAACAACAATACAGATAACCCAGACGACACAGACGACACAGACGACACGACCAATCCCCCCGAGGATGGCGAGCTGTCGATCTATGACCTCCAGGATTCTACCCGCTCCGGACACCCCGCGCCGGACTCGAGTGTGACCGTTACCGGGTTAGTAAGCGCCGTGGATACGAGCGTTCGCGGAGACGACCCGATGACGGCCGGCACGTTCTGGCTTCAAGCAGCTGATGGTGGCCCCTATTCGGGGATCCAAGTCTTCAACGAAGGCGCAAGGATTGACGTCAGTGCGCTTCAGGTCGGTCAAACCGTCGAAGTTACAGGAACCTACGTTGAATTCTACGAACTGTCCGAGATTCGCCTGAGTTCGTTCACCGTGGTCGACGACTCCATTGCGACCGTGACGCCCGAAGCTGTAGCCCCGGCTGACGTTGCCACTGGGGGCGCGCTCGCGGAATCCTACGAGGGAGTTCTTGTTGCCGTCGCGGCGATCGATGTCGTCGCCAATGATCTGGGCTATGGCAAGTTCGCGGTCACTGGCAACCTCGAAATCGATGACGAGCTCTTTCAGGTTAGTCCCCTACCCTCGGTTGGCCAGCAGTTTGACGAAATCGTGGGCGTGCTGACGTACTCGTTCGACGCTGTTCAGCTGCTGCCGCGCACAGAATCAGATTTGGGCGGATTTGTGGCTCCTGAGGCAATTGAGGCGACAATCGCTTCCCTACAAGACGAGGACGCTGAGACGCACCCTAGCGTCGGGGCAGAGGTCATCGTCGAGGGCGTGGTCACCGCAATCGATAGCTCGGGTTGGGAGGATTCTCCAGACTCTGAGGGCTCTTTCTATATTCAGGATAGCGCTGGCGGGCCGTACTCCGGCGTTCTGGTCTTCAATCAAGGTGGATCGGTCGATGTCTCCGATTTGGAAGTAGGCCAGACAGTCGAAGTGACCGGTCGATACGCCGAATTCGAGGGCTTGACGGAGATAAACCTTCGCACCGTCGTCGTGGTCGACGAAGAACTGACAACAATCGACCCGGTTGTCCTGGATCCAGCAGACATTGCGACAGACGGCTCGCAGGCTGAAGCCTACGAGGGTGTGTTGGTTGAGGTTGAGAACGTCACAGTGACCGATCTCGAGCTGGGCTACGGCAAGTTTGAGGTCACCGGTGGCCTCGAGATTGACGACGAGTTGTATACACTCGAGACCGCCCCCACCCAAGATCAGACCTTCCAGTCGATCCGTGGCGTTTTGACTTATACCTTCGACGCGGTTCAGTTGAATCCGCGAAGTGCTGACGACGTGACCGAATGACCAATTTCCGACTGCGTTGTGTCGGGTTTCTCGCATGTATATCGATCGCGCTCCCCTTGATGAGTTGCACGATTGATGGACAGCAACCCGACTTGTCCAGCCAGGACGTCAGACTGACCATCTTGCATACGACCGACTGGCACGGCCGCCTTCTTCCATATGATATGGATGTCCTGCTCACAGATGAGCGGTTGGGACTGGACCCTGAAAAGGGGCCCTAGGGCGGTGTTGCACGCTTGGCCTATCTGATTCAGCGCGAACGAGCAAACGCGGGCCGTAGCATCTACGTCGACAGCGGCGATTGCTTTCAGGGCGCACCGATCTTCAACGCCTTCGAGGGGGAAGTCGAGTTTCGAGCGATGAGCTACCTACGGCCCGACGGCGTCGTAATCGGCAACCACGAATTCGACAACGGTCTGAGCAACCTGGTTGAGCAAGCTGCTAACTTCGCCAGGTTTCCCCTCCTAGCAGCCAACTACCACTACCACGCACCCGAAGACCCCAACGACCTCAGCCTTGGTGACGTCGCTCGTCCCTATACGATCGTAAACGTCGACGGTCTGACCATCGGCATCATCGGAATCGCGAACTTTTCGAGCCTGTCGAGCATCGGCTTCGCTGACAATAGTGCCGAGATTCAACCGATGGACAGCTTTCAGGCCGTCCAGACCTACATCAATCTACTCCACCCCCAGGTGAACCTAGTGATCGCGGTCAGTCACGCTGGTCTGGACGTCGATCAAGAAATCATCGAAAGCACGGTCGGTCTCGACATGATCTTCGGCGGACACTTGCACGTCGTCTTGGATCCACCACGAATTCATCACGACGCGAGCGGTCGCCCTGTGGTCTTGGCCCACTCGGGTGCGTTCCTGAAGTACCTCGGAAGGATGGACACCGTGCTGCGAGCTCGAGAGGACGACCCGAATGATTTCGAGGTTGAAAGCCATCGTTATGAGACCTTCCCAATCGACTCCACCGTCCCCGAAGACCCGGAGATGTTGCGAATGTTGGAGCCCTACGTAAGGGAGCTTCGGCAGCGCCTCGATCTGACTCGAATCTTGGCTCACGCACCGAAGCGGGTTCGGCGGTTCGGTTCCAGCGGCGGTGATTCACCTCTTGGAAATTTCGTCTCCGACTCGATCCGAACGCGTCGCCGAGTCGAGACCGACTTCGCGGTAACGAACAGCTTGGGAATCAGATCGGATATCGTGCAAGGCCCCGTGGTGTTGGACCAGACCTACAACATCTTCCCGTTCCCAAACACGATCACGACCCTGACGCTCTCCGGCAATGAGATTCAGCAACTCCTCGATTTCAACGCGCAACGCAGCGCAGGGCGTGGTTGCGCTACCCAGCTGCAGGCGTCCGGTCTTTCGTTTGTGATGGACTGCAGTGTGTACCCAGCGGTCGCTCGCGACATTCGGGTGCAGGGACAGCCGATTGTGGATAACCACTTCTATACGATGGCCACCAACAACTACATGGCGCAGGGCGGGTCAGGATTCCGCGTACTTCGCTTCAACAACACCCAACAGGACACGGGCATCTCCATCCGCGACGCCGTCAACGATGCCATGCAGGCCCAGCCCTCTTGTTTCGACAGGTGCCAGGCAGATGGTCTGGGTTTCGACGACTGTCCTCTGCTGACAACCTGCGTTCAGGATATCGGGGAGTTCTTCACGGGATTTTGCGCTGGGTTCGAGACGTTCAGCCCGGCCGAGCACTGCTTAGAGAGCAGCGCGCCCGCTTGCCTCGAAGAGAGTGACATCTCCGACTTTGAATTGTGCCGCCAGTACGCCGACCCGATCTGCCTGGAACTCTACTTTTCGGCTGATCGCGACGACTGTTTTGCGGCAGCCGAGGCCGACTGCCTCGACCAGTCGCCGGTCAGTCCCCGAGAGGCCTGTGCGGAACAGGCGGGAGCTGACAGTTGCATGCTATTGGATCGCGTCTCCCCGATGGAGGAATGTGCAGCCAACGCCGGCTTGGACGCCGAATCCAGTTGTGTCACCATGCCGTGCCTCGATGCGGAGTCTGACGGGCGGATCCAGCGGATTCTGCCATCCAACGACTTCGTGCCCACGGACGATGATGACTTCAGTGGTGAAGATGCGGCCGCTCTCATGAGTCGCATTCAGTCGTCGGTCGACAACGACGAGGCGTGTCACTGATGATTGGGAAAATCTATACATATATCCCGGCTTTGGCACTCGTCTTTGCCATTGCGTGCACTGAAACGGTGGATCCACCTTCCGAAGAGGCCCTGTCAGGTTTCGAGGTCACGTTGGTGGACGCCACTGGGTTGGGTGAGGCGCCTTACGAGTTCCCAGCTGTCTACACCCCGGTCACCATCAGCGTTGAGGCACTGTTGGCAGATGGCGCTCTCAAGGACGACTACGTAGGAACCGTACAGGTCCGAGTCGTCCCGGGTGAAATCGCAGATCACACGCGTCTCGTCTCACTGACAAACGGTGTCAACACCTCTCACGAAATCCAGCTGCGCTACAGCTTCGCTGAGGCCCGAATCTGGGTTGAAGAAGTCGGACTCGATCAGCAAAACGAGTGTCGAGACGGCTTCGATAACGACGGAAATGGTCGGATTGACTATCCGGGCGATCCTGGCTGTTTTGGTGTCGAAGATCCCTCCGAGGGTGGAGCGACCTACGTCACAGGGATTTCAGAAGCCATCGACTTCAGTCCGGTCGACATCCGAAACGTCCAATTCGACCCTGAGGATGCCCGCGGTGGTTCGCCGTTGCTGGGCGAGGAGGTGGTCGTCGAGCGGGGCGAGTTGTTGGTTACCAACGTCACCTTCAACGGGATGTTCGTTACGGACTTGGCCGAGACGGAGGGCTACGACAGCATCTTCCTGTTTAACTTCAACTACCCGGAAGGTGTTCTTTTGGGCGATCGGTTGCTCTGGTTTTCGGGTGGGGTCGACGAATTCGTCGGGGGCACTCAACTGACCTTTCCCTCTTGGGAAGTCGACGAAGACTACGAGCTGACGGATGCCACCCGCGAGCAATTGGCGCGCTGCGAGACAGTTGATGACGCCAACGTCCTGCAAGTCGACCCATACGTGTTGAGTCCGGCTGATCTCAACAATCTCGACGCGCTCGAGGCACTCGAGTCATCGGTGGTTCGTGTCGAAAACGTCGAGATAGTGAATCGCTTCATGGACTGCGACCTCGACGAAAGCGGTCGGATCGCGGGAATTGAGGAGGAGGCGTGCAGGGATATCTGCCAAGAGTCGAATCGGTGTACCGAGTACTCGAACTTCGTCGAGCGCGATCAGTTTGGCGGAAACGTGGAGGGTTCCACGGTCTACATCAGTGGAGCAAAGCAGATCGTTGACTTTGAC
>CAZDBH010000424.1:0-7649 GCA_964503485.1 uncultured Bradymonadales bacterium
CCGTCTGAAACTGCTTTCACGAGCGAAGGTAACCTCAACTCCGCTTCAGGCGTAGAATTCGGCCAGCTGGGTACGGCCTAGCAACCACCGTTCACACAGGGGTGAGAATTGCTCATTCGAGGTATGACCCGCTTCACCAAAGGACTGCTCAGTCTGCCGCTCCACTGGAAAGGTTGGCTCCTCCTGATCTTCGCCGTGAATGGTGTGGTTCCTCTGTTCTTTCTAGGACACCGCGAAGCGATTGTTGTGCTCGTCGTGTTTGCGGCTGCTGGTGTGACGATGGGCCTCCTGACAGCCAAATACGGATTTGCCCGAATTCTTGGCGTAGGGCACTTCTACTGGTTTGGGCTTGTTCCCTACCTCGTGAGCCGGCTCGGACACTTTCCAGTGGATACTGATATTGGGAAGTGGTTGAGAGCGCTCATTGTGGTCAACTGCATATCGCTGGCCATTGATGTTGTCGACGTCGCTAGGTGGATACGTGGTGAGCGCGGAGAAACTGATCTGAGGTAAGGTTCGAAACGAAAACAGGCCGAGACTTCTGTCCCGACCTGTTTTCAATGGCGAACAATGTAGCGTGACGCAATCTTAGGCCACAGTGTTCCACCTACGAGTCAGCGCCCCCAGGCAATCGCCTCCTCGTGAATTCTCGGCGAACGGTCACTTACTACCAGTCACAGGCATTCACTACTTCAAGGGCCATGCCAGAATTGCCAAACCCGGGCAAGCGCTCATTGTAGGTGTTAGTGGTACCTGGATATAGGTAAAATTCTGGTCTAGAAGTGTTTCATTTCGGGGCAGAGTGGTTCGCTGTGTCCTGATCTGGAACGCTACGACAGATTCGCGATGAACTCCCGAACCAACTGTGGATCTTGGATAGGTCCAGAAGCCGCGATATGACCATCGACAGTGTCAACACGGACGCTCACGAAGCCACCACGGGTCCGATCGTCGATATCGATGGCAAGATCATTCAAGTTTGAGAGTAGACGTTCGGCGGCGGGTCCATCTAGTCGAAAGGACTGCCAGGCATAAGGCACTGGTTCGGTGTGAATTGTCATTCGTATTCCATTTTCTCGCTGAAGCCGCCCGAACCCACCCTATCGCAACACCCATGCCATGATGTGAAATCCAGCAATTACAGCGGTTTAGTGTTCACGAGTCTGACGTTGTGCGACAAAATGGCACACTCTCGGCCTAATCGATCCGCCACCTTGGACATTTTGTCTAAGCGTAGAGGTCTCGCGCAGGAAGATTTGCGAATGGAAGCGATTTCGGATCGAGAATACCGTTGGACCTCAGCTCGACCACAGTTCGGGCCAGCGTGGTCGTGAGCCCCATCGCGAGGTCGAAGTGGTCTTCGAGGACAGCGAGAAACGCCTCGAAGTCCTGTTGCAGCCCCACGACCTCGGTCTCGCAGGTGGCTTTGAAGAAGCGAGGTAAATCAGTCATACAATCGAGACCGACCGAATAGCCTGTTCCCACCCGCATCGTCCCGCCGTCACCGGCGTCGCAGTTTACGATCCCGTATCGAATCCGAAAAAAGCGGTCCGCCTTGTCGCCTTTGTCCCACAGCACGGTCCCTGCCGCATGCCTCACCTCGGTTTGAAGGTGACAGAGTTCGGCAATCGCATCGAGATTGGCCTGGCTGAACAAGGGCTCGCGGACGAACTCGAGCATCTGCTCGACAAGACTCAGGGGCTCGGTGGGGACAGTGCCGGCCTCGACCTCGGGCGGATCATCGGGGTCGCCCGGCAGACCGTGCCTGTACTCCAGGATCTCTCGCGAGAGGGTCCGCAAAGTCCGAAGATGCAAGTCGAAATTGCGTTCATAGGAACTCAGAATGTTCTCCGCGCCGATTTCGAGTGTTGTACAGTCGCTGGTCGCGACTGCCGTGATCCCAGTTTGCATCCTCGCCATCAGGGCCAGGAAGCCTACGGCCTCGGCCGGGCCGACTGTCATGATGAGTTTGTCTTTCCAGAAGACGTCCGCCGACCCTTCGACGAGAATATGGCCATACCGAACCGGTTGGTCGGGTTGAAAGAAGTGTTCGCCTGCCTTGAAACGCCTCTCTCTTGCGTGTTGTGCAAGCCCGGCCAACTCGGCGGGCCGCAGGTCCTTCAACACAGGAGACGACTTGAGAACGAGAAGGCTCTCCCTGGGGCTGATCAAGTGGATCGGACTCACTGAGTGGCCTCCTCCAGTTGAGGGGGGTTAAGCGACCGCAGTACTCGCTCGATGACTCCCTCGAAGAACCGAGTCCTCGGCTCCCGTAGTGCCTCGAGCGTGTCCTTGAAGCCGGACAGGCCCAGCTCGCCAATATGATAGGCGACCAGAGTGCGCAGGGTCTCGCTCTCCGTACCGAGAAGCTCACGCAGGAGGTCTTGATACTGCCGATTGTTTGGTTCATTTGACCGGTATTTGGCATAACGGCCCTCGTCTGGGCCGTCGTCGAGCAGTGCCAAAACCAGGTCTTTGAAGGGCGATTTGAGTATCGAATCAAGCAGCTCGATTCCGCTGGCTCGGGCGATCGCATTGCGGCTGCGAAGACCTAGCAAGATAGAATCGAAGTCGTCAGTTGGATGCAGAAGTGAAAGAAGCCTCAGTATGGAGTCGAGAGCGTGTTGCTCTTTACCGCGCAACAGCTGTTTCAGTAGCCCCATCACCTCGGTTTGATAGCGTGCATCCTCTTGTTTTCCCCGTTCGAGTTCAATTCGCCAGCGCAGGTAGCGGAACGCACTCTCAACAAGCGATTCGACAATCGGTTGCACGAGCTTGGGGTCGACAGTGACTTGCGAATTGTCGCGCAGGAGGTTCTGAAGTTCCCGAACGATCCTGTAGCGGATCATTCCGTCCGTACAGGACACGAGATGTCGCTGCAGCGTATCGGCTGCGGATTGGGTTCCGAACCCACCTATCGCCTTCGGCAGTTCCCACCGGACAGCCGAGGCTAACTCCCCATCGTCGAGTGCCCGATCAAGATGGGCGAGGCCGGCTTCGCCAAACTCCCACAGAGCAGTACGAACAGCCGGTCTCGTTGGACGGTGCCGAAGCAGTCGCACGAGCAAGGGCAAGAAGGTTCCATCGCCCAGTTTGCTGATCGCGCCGACTGCTTTCACTCGCACCGAGGCATCTGAGTCCTCAGTTGGTGCAGAATCGCATCGCAGTCAACTGCTCGGGCATGGCCGAGCGCCTCAGCCAGAGCACCACGGATGGTGGGATCGCCCCTTTCGAGCACTTCCTCGAAATATACCTCGGCGGTGGCGACGTCACCCCAACCATGCGCGACGAGGTGGACCATCGCGGTCATACTGCAGAGAATGCAGTCGTCTTCGAGTCTGGACTCGAGGAAGTCCTGCTCCGGGAGCGCAGCCGTCCGAGCACGGATGATTTGTGGTCTGAGGTCGGCGGGCGCTGTCGCAAGGACCTGGTCTGCGACTTCAACGAAGTCGTTCCGCTCGGATTCGATGAACAGTTCCAGTGCGCGTCGAACCACGTCCCGGCTGGAGTGGTGGAGGATCAGCGATCCAATCAGGTGGCTCTTGCCGTCGGCGTGAAGAATGTCCATGGCCGCTACGACCCGCGAGTCGTCTTTGCTATTCAGCGTGTGGACCAGTGTTTCCAACGAGGCGACGTCCAGCTCGGGAAAACGAAGCTTCAGGGCTGCCTTTTCGTCACTGAGGGTCTGTCGGAAGTTCCCCACGTAATGCTGGTACAGTCCGATCGCGAGAATGGTCCAAAGTGCTGCAAGAGCGACTAGCGAACCAGCCAGTAGAGCGGTGTTCGCGCCAAGAGCCAGGGCGAACAAAATTGCCACAGACGCGAAGGCCTGGCCACCGCGGGTGGCGAATAGCTCGATTACGAGTTTTGCTTTTCCGCGCAGGTCCTCGGTCATTGGCACGTAGAGCAACTCTGAGGCAGTTCTGTGCAGGGAATGTCGAAGGCTGCCGTCGGCGCCTTTGATGGCCAGAGCCATGCCCACGGTACCAACTGCGAGCAGTCCTAGGCCGCCCAACAGGAGCAGCGCCGGAAGGAGAGCCAGGACAAAAGAGATGTTGACCCGTCGGATGAGCCACTGGACGACCAGCAGCTGAACCAGAATCGACACGATGTTCAAGCCCAGGTAGACCGTCGCGAAAAACGCGCCCAGCTCGGCCGCTTCCACTTTTGACGCAACGACACTTTTGAATAGGAAGTCAGCGACGGTCAGCGTCACGACCGAGAGTGCTACGAATCCACCGATTCGGCTTGCATAGCGATGTTTAGCTACCTCTCTGAGGGAGTCGAAAACACTGCCCTTCACTGCGCCGTCCGGAAGTCGAGTCGTCGGTCCGAGGCAGTCGGTGTGGAGTCTGGGAACTGCGCCGAAGGCTGTGACCAAAGAAACAGAGGCAGCCAAGAGCACCAACGACGTGGGCTCGGTCCATTCCAGAACGAACCGCGCGGAGGCCGTACCAGCAATTGCTCCCAGCCCGCTGCCCGCGCCGATAAACGCATAGACCTTTTTCGCCTGCGTAATCGAAAATCGGTCGCTCAGTAGGGTCCAGAAATGAACCGTAACCAGTGTGGCAAACACGCCCGACCAGATGTACAGCAGATACAACCCGAGGGTTCCGAGAACCGGCAACAAGAGCCAGAAGCCAAGCGTGACGAGGCTGGAAGTAAGTAGCCAGCCCGCTAATGTCTTGCAGTCTCCAGTCCTGACTGAGCGGTTTCGCTGAACCTGAACGATGTACAGAGACAGTGCGGCGATAGCAATATAGACCCAGGGAAGGTGGCTAGCGGGAATGCGAGCAAGAAAAAGGGCGTCCCGAGCGGTCTCGAGAATGACGTGCGACGCCATGATCCCGAAGAGGGAAAAAAACGCGGCGACGGAGAATCGTCTATCGGCTTGATCGACTGCTTTCAGGACCTGGAGCATTCAACTCCTCCGGGAAAGACGAAAAACTACGCGCGACTTGGGGAATGTCTAGTCATTGCCGGGGCAAATAGTGCACTTCAGAGTTACTTCCCTTCGAGGGGGCGTACAGTGCAGCAGACGCACTTCGTGGCTCTATGAGGACGTTTCTTCGTCCTGAAGTTCCACGGCACCGGTACCGGATACGTTGAAGATCCAATCGCGGCGTGTGCCGCTCAGGCGGGCTTGGATCGTGTCATCGTCGATTTCGGTGAACGAGATGGTGAGAACCTTATCATCGGGCGTCGTTACGCTGTACTGCCCTGCGAACGGTATTGGATCCGCCAGCCGGAACGAGACCGAGTCGATCGCCAGCACCCAATCCCCACGTTCGTTGCTCCAGCTGCGAACCCCATCGATTTGGATACCCGCTTCAATTCCTGCCGTGGCGTCTACCAGGGTTTGGGTCCGGTCCCCACTGGCGACCCATTCGACTGAGTTCTTGGTCCAGTCGAGCTGGTGAACGACCCTTCGACTCATGTCAGCAGCCGACCATGTGACCGTTCCGGTACCTGACACCTCAGTGCGACCGTTGGAGAGTTCGGTCCAAACATGTTCGACTTGTACCTCTCCTTCATCGTTTCGAACCACCGTCGAGGCGGCTGTTCCAGCATAGGTTGTGCCGCGATAGACGCACTGGTCATCGAGTGTTCCGAAATCGATGGTCAGGGTCGCGTCCTGAATGGTGGCCGTGGAACAGTCGACCTGGGATTCCAGGAAGCTGTGAAGCTCCTGAACGGCGGCATCGATCGCACTCCCGATCGTGAAGTTGGTGCTTATCTCAATGACACCCGTGACCACGTTTTCACCTTCGCCTGATGTCAGAGCCTGAGTAAGCGACTCGAGCGCCTCCGCATTTGTCATATCGGATTCTTCCTCCGAGCCGAGGCAACCGACCCAAGTCGACGAGAGGGCAGTGAGAACGGCAAGGAAAGCGAGTCGGTTCATCACGGTTGCTCCAGTACCAGGTCGTCCCGCCCAAGGTAGCGGCAAATGACATCAAAGACCTCGGCGTCGTCGTCGAAGCCAATCGACGAATCCAGGTCGCCCTCTGCGTCTTCTTCAAGCACGAAATAGCGGCAGGCAAGCTGTATCAACATGTGAGTTTCGGTCGACGAATCGTGCTGGAGGTGATCGAGCAGGGCGAGGCAGCCTTCGGTCAGGGCAAACGCCGTGGCCGTATCGACGACGGCGTTTGTCTCCGATTCACGCGCGACCGTGGTCCGATACTCGAGCACTTCCCTACGCAGTGAGTCAACCGATCGTAGCGCCTCTTCTGCGATCTCGCGGACCAGGGGGGCCGCTACAGCGGGAAAAGCGATATCCGCGGGCAGTGGAGTATTCGACATTTGGATGTATCCATGGTTCTGAGTTCAGGGTCGGGCCGAGACTTTACCTAGCCCGAGTTTCGTCTGCAAGCGGCCGTTGTGTATGGGGCGCTACGCCCCGATTAGGCCGTTTTTGGCGGCAGATCTTTCCTACGAGCCCCTAGCTGGTCAACCTAACTCGCGGCGTGTGCGGACGGCTTCGGCCAACTGATCGAGCAGCGGTACCGTGTCTTCCCAACCGAGGCAGGCGTCAGTGATGCTAACCCCGTAGCGCAGGTTGGCGCCGGGTTTGAACGTTTGTTTCCCGGCTGCCAGATTACTCTCGATCATGACACCGAGGATTTTCTGGGAGCCACCTGAAACCTGCCGACAAACCTCGCCTGCGACCGCGGCTTGGCGGGTGTGGTCTTTGACGCTATTACCGTGGCTACAATCGACCATCAGGCGAGGCGGCAAACGACTGGCCTCGAGTAGACTTACGGCTTCAGCAACGTCAGCCTCGCTGTAGTTGGGACCACTCGATGCGCCCCTCAGAATCACGTGGCAGGACGGGTTGCCCTCGGTCGCGACGATTGCAGAGATTCCCTGCTTCGTCACACCCATGAAGTGGTGTTGATGGGCGGCAGCCCGCACCGCATCGGCGGCGATCTGGACGCTCCCCCCGGTCCCATTCTTGAAGCCGACGGGCATGGACAAACCAGAAGCGAGCTGCCGGTGTACCTGGCTTTCCGTGGTGCGCGCTCCGATTGCTCCCCAGCCGACCAGGTCGGCAATGTACTGGGGAGTGACCACATCGAGGAATTCATGCCCTGCTGGCAAGCCCATCTCTGCAAAACTCAACAGAAGCTGTCGCGCGACTCTGAGGCCGTGGTTGATGTTGAAGGAGCCATCCAAGTCAGGGTCGTTGATCAGCCCCTTCCAGCCCACCGTTGTGCGGGGCTTTTCGAAATAGACCCGCATCAAGACGAGCAGCTCTCCGTTGAGACGCTCGGCCTGCTCGCGAAGTTGGGCGCCATACTCCAATGCTGCCATGGCGTCGTGAATTGAGCAGGGGCCGACCACTACGAGTAGTCGGTCGTCCTTGCCGTTTATGATGGCGTCGGCTCCTTCACGCGCAGTCGCCACGGTTTCGGCGGCGGTTTCACTCAACTCGAGTTCTTCGAGCAGGATTGCGGGGGGTATCAGCGGACGCAGCCGCGAAACTCGTAGGTCGTCAGTTGCCCGAAACATGTTCATGCCCTCCCAGAGCGTATATGAGGTTCTACGGGCGCACGACGCAGCGCGTCAAGATTCGTGCGTCCACCCCTCACCCGAGCTAGGAGCCCGTCGCGTATAACGCCCCGGACTCCAGCCGTTAGCTTTTA
>CAZDBH010000425.1:0-7631 GCA_964503485.1 uncultured Bradymonadales bacterium
CGCTAAAAGCTAACGGCTGGAGTCCGGGGCGTTATACGCGACGGGCTCCTAGCCAAGCCGAACGCTTCAGTATATTGAACTGGCCAGAGTCGGGCGGCACTCGAAAGTAATGTGTGAAGATGGCTAAGGACAGCACGGTCGTTACAGTCGTAAACCCGCATGGAGGCATGAAGCCCTCGGGCGACTCGTTTCTGGTGGTGATCTACGGTGATGACCTCGGGAAGCGGAACCCACTCGAGAGGCCGTCGGTTGTTATCGGCCGAGCTGACGACGCCGATATCGAGCTCGACGACGAGTCCGTCTCTCGCAATCACGCGATGGTCTTGAATCTGGGTGACCAACACATTGTGAAGGACCTGGACAGTACGAACGGTACCTTCGTAAACGACCGTCGGTCAGCGGAGGTCATCCTTCGTGATGGTGACTTGCTCAAGATTGGTAGGACCATTTTCAAATTCCTTGCTGGCTTGAACGTCGAAGCGGCCTACTACGAGGAACTCTACCGCCTCAACACGATGGATGCCCTTACAGACGTTAACAATCGTCGCCACGTTATGGTGAACCTAGAAAAAGAGCTCAGCCGCTCTCTTCGATACGGTCGCAGCTTTGCGCTGATCATGTTGGACGTCGATCGCTTCAAAGATGTGAACGATCAATACGGCCATTTGACTGGGGACGCTGTACTCAAACAGATCGCCCAGCGCGCAAAGAAAACGCTGCGCGAAGACGACATCATCGGTCGCTATGGCGGTGAAGAGTTCCTGCTACTTGCGCCAGAGACTGAGAAAGAGGCCGCCGGTGCATTGGCTAACCAGATTCTCGACGAGATTCGCCGGGCCCCATTCGTCTTCGACGGGACGGAGTTTCAAGTAACCTGCTCGGCCGGGGTGGCCACCCTCAACGAGTATCGAAGCGAATACCACATCGAGAAGCCCGATTCTGAACTCACGCCAGCGGAGCTTATCGCTCTGGTCGATTCACGGTTATACGAGGCGAAAGAAGCGGGAAGAGACCGCGTGGTCTTCTGACGGGCGGGTCGCTGGTCAGCCATCACCCACACAATCAGTACAGGTCGATCTTACCGTCGTACCGACGTCATATCGTAGGAGTCTGTTCTGCAGCCCTGCGACCTCGAGTTGATTGCAACAGGTTATGGGCCTGGGTAATCTGCCTCGGCTTGAATCGTCCCGAAAATCCTGACGCGTTGGAGGAATCATGAAGATCGACGGAAAAGTAGCCCTGGTGACTGGAGGTGGATCGGGCCTGGGTCGGGCCACGGCGGCGAACTTGGTCAGCCAAGGTGGAAAGGTCGTTATCTTCGACCGCGATGGTGACAAAGCACAGGCGGTCGCTGCGGAATTGGGCGATTCTGCCACTTCGGTCGCCGGAGACGTAACCGTCGAGGCGGATGTCCTTCGCGCAGTCGAGGCCGCAAGCTCGTTCGGGGAGCTTCGAGCGTCGGTAAATTGCGCAGGAATCGGCTGGGCTCAGCGAACGATAAACCGACAGGGTGTGCCCCACGGGCTCGATCCTTTCAAACTGGTGATCGACGTCAACCTCATCGGGACGTTCAACGTTCTGCGGCTGTCGGCTTCGGCGATGTCCACGATCGAACCCGATGAAGGCGGAGAGCGCGGTGTGATCATCAACACCGCCTCGATTGCGGCCTATGACGGTCAAATCGGACAAATAGCTTATGCAGCGTCCAAGGGCGGAATCGTTGGAATGACGCTTCCCGCAGCTCGCGATCTCTCGAAGGCGGGCATTCGAGTCGTAACGATCGCTCCGGGCCTCTTCGACACACCCTTGTTGGCAATGCTGCCTCAAGCAGCCCGAGACGCGCTGGTGACCAATATTCCGTTTCCCCACCGCCTGGGCGACCCGCCTGAGTACGCTGCACTCGTGAGCTCGATCGTGGCCAACGCCTATCTGAATGGCGAGACGATTCGTCTTGATGCGTCTCTGCGAATGGCGCCGAAGTGACGCTTCGTTAGACGGTCGTCCCTGGCGGTATCAATGCGTTTTTCTGAACGATGACGATGCCATCGCGAACTGCCCATCCATCACCGTCCTCATCTGGCCGATCTCGTCGACCGATGAGGCTCGATCCCTCACCGATTCGAGCGTTTTTGTCGATGATGACGTTCTTTAAGGTGCAACCCGCACCGACTCCCACCCCGACCTTAGTGCCGTCGGTTTCGTAGAAGTCTGCACCCATGATGATGCTGTTCTCGGCGTGCACATCCTTCCGGATCATGGTCCTCAGCCCGAGAATGGACCTCTCGAGGCGGGCGCCCTCAACTAGGCACCCGTCGGAAATGATGCTGTTCTGCGACCGGACATTGCTGAGGATTGAAGCCGGCAAGACCCGGGGACGGTGATATATGGGAGCGGTTTCGTGCCAGAACGAGAAAGGCGGTTCCGCCTGGCACAGCGCGAGATTCGCCCGGAAGAATGCCTCGACGGTCCCGATGTCCTCCCAATAGCCGTCAAAGCGAAATGCAGCGAAGGTATGGGTGGAGACCATCGCCGGCAATACTTCGCGACCGAAGTCGATAACGGTGGTGTTTTCCAATGCCTCGCGCAGGGCCCCCAAACGAAAGACGTAGATGCCCATACTGGCCAAGTACGATTCAGAGGTTAGGTTCCACTTACTCTGGAGGGCCGTCGGCACAGCACTGCTCGAGATATCAAGGCCTGCTTCTGGCTTTTCGACGAATCCCTTAACGAGGCCGTCGTCGTCTACAGCCACGACTCCGAACCCAGAACACGCCGCCCGATCGACACAGACCGTCGATACCGTGACGTCGGCATTTGCCTCGATATGGCGTGCAAGGAGCTCACGATAGTCCATTCGATACAGATGGTCGCCGCTCAAAATGAGTACGTGCTCTACGCCGCGGCGATCGAGGTGGTGGAACTGCTTTCTAATAGCGTCCGCGGTGCCCTGATACCAATCCCCACTTCGGTCACTCTGTTCAGCGGCGAGCACTTCGACGCCACCGCCCGTGAATCGATCGAAGCGGAACGTGCGGTTGATGTGACGGTTCAGCGACGCACTGTTGAACTGGGTCAGTATAAAAATCTCGCGGAAGCCGGCGTTGATCGCATTTGAGATGGGAATGTCGATGAGACGGTACTTCCCACCGAGGGGAACAGCTGGCTTGGCCCTAAGTAGGGTGAGCGGATGAAGACGACTACCGCGCCCCCCTCCCAGAATTGCGGTTACTACTGAGGCTGACATTGCGTTCTCCGGTTTCGGTCGGCGCTCACACTGCCAAAAACGTGTGGGCAATACCAGAGCCCTTCTGTGACAATCAGGTTAAAGTTGAAGCAAAGCCAAGAGGTCATTTGCTTCCTCTGGAGTCACGCTCCGAACACAGCGGGGCTTCAGCTCACCGAGCTCGACTGGCCCGATCGCTTCCCGGCGCAACTTGACGATCTGAAAGCCACAAGCGGCGCACATCTTCCGAATTTGGCGATTTTTGCCCTCGGTGAGTGTGAGTTCCACCCAGGTGGCTCGAGTTCTGAGGACGTCAAATCGGACAGCTACGGGGCGATACACGCTTTTACCGATGGTCATTCCGGCCCGCATTCGGTCGAACGCCGGCTCGTCGGGGGCCAAATGACCGCGTATCTTCACTCGGTACCGCTTTTGGAGCGACCAGTCTGGATGGAGGACCCGTCGACCAAGTTCACCGTCGTTGGTAAAAAGCAACGCGCCCTCTGAGTTGTAGTCGAGACGTCCCACGGGAAAGACCCGCCCAGAGTCTTTGGGGAGGTATTTCCCCAGCCCTTCACCGTCTGCACTGTCCGCCAGCTGAGTCAGGTGTTTCTTCGGCTTGTGCATGAGCAACAGAACGCGATCACCGCTGAGCTCGGCCGAGATCAGCTGTCCGCCTACTTCTAGCCGGGCATCGGGCGGAACGGGCTCAGCGTAGCGTGTGACGCTGGTTCCGTTCACCAGCACCCTCCCCTGCCGGATCATGGACCTGACTTCTCGTTTGGATCCAACGCCAAGTCGTTGTAGGAGTTTCTGAAGAGGCGGCCCTTGCACGTCACCCATCGAGCACTCTCGCAAAGTCATCTACCAGATCGGCCGGATTCTCGATCCCGACTGAAATGCGCACCAAGCTATCGGTCACGCCAGCGAATTCCCGCTCTTCTGGAGTCATCCCCCGGTGCGAAGTCGTCGCGGGACGGGTAATCAGCGACTCGACGCCGCCGAGACTGGGGGCGTGAATCGGCAGCCGAAGGTGTTTGATCAACTTGTTCGCCGCCTCGACACCACCTTTTAGCTCGACACTCATCATCCCAGAAAACCCGTCGAAGAGGCGAGCTGACCGGGCGTAATCAGGATGCCGTTCGAGGCCCGGATAGTTGACTGCACTCACTGCGGGATGGTCTTGGAGCATTTCTGCGAGAATCTGTGCGTTGGCATTGTGGGCTTTCATCCTGACAGCCAGCGTTTTCATCCCCCGGTGCAGCAAGAAACAGGCATGGGGGTCGAGGGAACCTCCGAGGTGATTTAGCTTGTTGCGAACCCGCCCCACGAGCTCGGATTTTCCTACGACCGCTCCCGCAACGATGTCAGAGTGTCCGTTGAGGTATTTGGTGCAGCTATGCAGCGACAGATCGTAGCCCCACTCCGCTGGGCGGAAGTTGATCGGGCTCGGAAACGTGTTGTCGACCATCGAAACCAAGCCATTGTCCTGCGCGAACTGGGAAACCGCCGCCAGATCAGCGACGCCGAGCAGTGGATTGGACATTGACTCCACATAGATCACTTTCGTGGTGGGCTGCAGCTTGGTGGCCCACTGCTCCGGTCTGTTTGCGTCAATGAAGTCAAAGGTGATGCCGAGATCGACGAGGTCCCTCGTGACTAATGAGTGCGTCCCTCCGTACAGGCAATCCTGTATCAAAAGGTGGTCCCCCGTCCGTAGGCACGCGAGAAGAGCCGCTGATATTGCCGCCATTCCACTGGCGGTCACCAACGCGGATTCGGCGCTCTCGAGAGCTGCCAGTTTGCCCTGCACGGCCAGTGCATTGGGCGTATTGTTGAGCCGAATATACGGGATCGAGTCGTAGGGAGACTCCCGATCGAACTCGTATATCGCGGTCTGGAACACAGGCATACTAACCGAGCCCAGAACCCGTGGTGTTTGTTCACCGGCGTGGATTGCCATTGTCTCTGTCTTGTCGCCCTTTGAGTCAGCCATCTCGGTCGTCCCTTTTCGCAGTGGGGGAGCGTACTCCCGACAATGAAAAATAGACCGTTGCGACTTGGTTGTCGACGGGACACAAGATGCGCTTGACAACATGCTGGAAGACGCCTTGAGTGTTAGAGCGAAGCGCACCAGGGCGAAACGATGTCATCGGGCTCTTTCGTCGAGGTGAACCAGACAACCGTACACTCGGAATGAGACACCGTGAACCATCAACCCACTCGAAAACTGGCGGCCGGAGCGCTGCTTGTCGCATCCATCCTATTCTGTGGACCGTTGGTCGCCCAGCAGGCGCCGACACCCGGAGAATTTGCAGTTCAGCACGGCGACTTCGACTCGTACTGGTACCAGGGTGTGGCCGAGATGGACCGATACACCTTGAATCAAGCGCGTTATGGGGAAGTCCATCCGGGTGAAGCGGTCTTGATCTACGTCACGGAGGATTTTCTGTCAGACGCACAGGTCAAGTGGGATCACGGACCACGAGACAACGTCCTGCCCGTCCTCAAACTGAATCACACCCGTCGTTTCTATACTGGCATCTACCCGTACACCATCATGACCTCAGTTTTCAGCCCGACCGCGGGGGGTTCGGCACTCAAACTGACCGCTAGCATTCAGGAGTGGTGCGGTATGGCCTTCACACAGCTGAACCTACACGATGACAGTTACCGAACCACTTCGTTCTCTTACTTCCAGTCCGAGGGCGACGCACAGGACGAGATTCCAAACGCGCTGCTCGAGGATGAACTCTGGGTCCTCGGGCGGCGCGATCCCCGCTCGTTACCAGTAGGCGCGTTCGATGTCACTCCGTCGTTGGCCTTCTTGCGCCTGATGCACCAGCCGCTCGCACCAGTCCGGGCCACCGCAAGCCTCGAGAACCTGGCCGCAACCGATTCTTGGGATGGGCCGGTCCTTCGCTATTCCGTCGTGTTTCCAGAAGGCCGCAGTCTGACCCTAGACTTCGAGGAGGCCTTTCCCCATCGCATTGTCCGTTTCGAGGAATCCTATACAGCGCTGTTCAACCGAAGCGGCGGCGACCCAGAGGTCTTGTCCACCACGGGTGTTCTCACCAACTCCATCATGATGGACTATTGGAGCCACAACGCGTTGGAGAATGCTTCCGATCGGGCTCTCTTGGGTCTGGAGTTCTAGCGCCCGACGCACTCGGGTCTATTCGACGCCCCACCGCATTCCTGGAACGAAACCAACGGTTCAGGTACCCTTCACCCACAACAGTATGGAGCATTCAAACATGACGAGAAGCGGACTAGCGCGGCACAACTTTGCCTTTGCGCTCGCAGTGGGTGCGGTCTTAGGCGCGTTTTCGGTACTGACCATCAGCGCGTTGGCCGACGGCGATCCTACAGATGATACGGTACCGAGGATGTTCCCATATGAGGGCTACCTCGAGCACGACGGCCTTCCCGTCACTGGAACCCAAACGCTCGAAGTCTCGATCTTTGATGGCGAGGGGTCTGCTTCACCCGTCTACATCCAGGAGGTCACGGTCGAGGTCTACAGCGGTCGCTTCACTGCCACGATCGGACCGACCGGGCGCAATGTGGGGGGCGGGTCCGTCGATGTCGTCGATGTCGTCAATGGAGCAGATGACCTCTATCTCGCACTGACCATCATGGACGGGGATACGCAGGTCGCCCTGTCGGAACGTCAGCGCCTGTTCGTGACTCCGTACGCGATCTGGACCACCTCAGCCAGCGACTTCGAGGTCTTTGGCGCCCTGCGAGTGGACGGCGAAGCAACCTTCGACGACAACCTCGTGGTGAGCACAGGCGAGCTGCGGGTGGGCACCGGCGACCCGGATGGGTTTGTTATTGAGGCGGGCACCATTGGACACAGGCGCGGAAGGGACCGGGTTGGTGGGATTATCGAGTTTCCAACCGACCCGGGAACCGGATCAGGCGACTTCGGATTCATGAGCTACACCGAGTTCGACGGGGACAATACCGAAATCGAAATCGGTGTTGGAAACGACCCCGTCGACCAGATCATCCTCTCGCATTCTGGCGCTACAAAGCTGACGGTCAACTCGGATGGCGTCCACGTTGCGACCAACCTGGTTGCGACACACAACACCCGGGACACATGCGCGTGGGAAGGTGCTGGATGCAACCAACGAACCTGTGGGAGCGGCAAGTTCATGGCAGGTATTCAACTGCATCACAACGAGGACTG
The DNA here is from genome assembly GCA_964503485.1 of uncultured Bradymonadales bacterium. Lineage (GTDB taxonomy): Bacteria > Myxococcota_A > Bradymonadia > JAFGEP01 > JAFGEP01 > CAZDBH01. Next base: position 7,422 of record CAZDBH010000425.1, read on the forward strand.
CGCCGGGAGCGGCAACGACTCGGATCATGGCAGTTACAGCCTCTATTGCTGCGAGCTCTGAACGCTCGAGCTATCTCAGTCGTAACTAGTCGTCGAAACGAGGTAAGGCCAACTTCCCATGCGGGACGCCGAGGTCGTCGAGTTCCTCTTCGTCTTCGCTAGGAGCCCGTCGCGTATAACGCCCCGGACTCCAGCCGTTAGCTTTTAGCG
>CAZDBH010000426.1:0-6831 GCA_964503485.1 uncultured Bradymonadales bacterium
GTTTTGCGTGAGTGGAACGAGCCTACTCGAAAGCGGGGAAGGGGGCCAGGAAGCTCAGTCTCGGAAAAAACAAACCTGGATTGATTCGGTGCCGGTCACGTCCGGCAGAGGAGAGGCGACGATGTCAAAGTTGGAACTCAGACGGGGGCAATCATCTTCCGTCGCTCTCGCGAGGCAGTAGGTTGACGTCGACCCGGGCAACTCGACGCAGGCCGCGTAGTCAGGGCATCCCAGGTCCTCGTTGCAGATGGCGGCACAATAAGACATGTCGCCTTCGAGGAGACAAAGGCCGCCCATGCAATCGGCGTTGGAGCTGCATGCCGCGCCAATCGGGGAGAGGCAGTCGTCGTCGCGACAGGGACTATCGGGGTTTCCAGAGTCCGGCACCCAACAACCCAAGCTCCATGTGCGGTCGTCGCCAGCTTTGTTTGTATAAGGAAGGGATCGACAGATGAAATTGTCACCTCTATGCCCGGCGCGGCAATCCCCCAATCGCTCGGAACAGTCGTCCTGCAAAACGCAGATGGGTTCGCTACCAAAGACATCCTGGAGGCCGAAATCGGCACAGACCTCGGTTTCTGGGTCGCAGCCGTTCAGTTCACATTCATTGGTGGTGCAGTAGCCAGCCGCCATATTCCCTCCGCACAGATCCGAGTCGAGATTGGCTGTGTCGTCTGATCCGCAGATGCAACGGCGACCGTGGCAGGCTTCGTTTGCGTCACAGGCCTCTCCTGTCGAGAAACCGGAGGTCATGCACCCGCCGCCGAAACAGCGTCCGGGGCTGCACAACGACACATTCCCAACATCGCCTTCGCTCGTGCACTGAGCCGCTGTCTCAAAGTCGAGGCAGAAGGGGCGGTCTGGCTCACAATCGAGTTCCTCACCCGGGCAATCGATACCGGGGCGGCAGACGACACATTCGGGGCCTCTTTCCAGCTCGTCACAGACCTGGCCGACTTCGCAGTAGGTCGGGTCGAAGAGTTCGCCGCTACCGGAGCATCGCTGAATCGAGCGATTGTCCTCGCTGCAGAGCGCAGAAAACGGTTCGCACTCACCTGCAAGCTCCCGATCGGGCAAGTCTTGGGTGACGTTGTTGTCTGGCTCGGTGGTCGTGTCTGGATCTTCTGTTGTTGTGTCCGGCACCGTTCGAGTATCTCTCGTGGCGTCGCTCTCACTATCTGTAGAGGTCCCAGCGTCTGGCGTGACTTCGTCGCCGCCCCCAGCGCATCCGAACATTACAGCACACACAATAATCATTAGACCAAGGGTGGAGTTCACTCTCAAACACATCAAAATTCTCCAACTGCCAATCTGTGTTTATCGCAGCACACCGGCCACAGTACTCAAAGGCGGACTTCGGAAGCAAGCGATAATGTCTCGTAACTGACGCTCGCTGATTTTACCCCAGTGATCTCTTTTCGGCCAGCCAAGCGGTCGACAGAACTTTGCTAACGCCGGGATTCATACCTCGACGTGGGTCTGTTACACTTCCGGACTCAGAATATGCCAATGAAGACCAACAAGACCAAACTGCTCCTGTTCGACACCGATCGGGACCTATCCAACGCATTGCTCAACTTCTTACGCGACGCGGGTTTTGCAGTGGACGCCGCGAAGGACGAATTGGCGACGCTTCGCGCGATTCACGAGGGCGCTCCCCAGTTGATCATCTGCGAGGTGGACAAGAAACTTCGCAGTGGGCAGACCGTGATCGCGACGGCCCGTAGGACTCAGCAGGGGCAGGAACTTCCGATCATCGCAACCGGAGCTGCCCAAGCGCCTACTGGCGACGCGCCGTTGGTCGATTACTACCTGCGAAAGCCCTACCAGTTCTCGGGCCTTCTCCGTGTCATCGACGCTCTGCGGGTTGATGGTAAGCTGCGTCGGGCTGATTCCGGCAGTCCGCCTGCTGTGCAGCATCCCCAACTTCGCGTCCCCGAGCGCGGAAAACTCGAGGAGACGCCGTTCTCCGAGATCTTCTGCATGTATTGGAAGCAGGCTGCGACCGGTGTTATCGCGCTCAAATCCGGCAGTACCCTGCGAAGGGTCGACTTCTGTAACGGGTTCCCAGTCGCCGCGAGGTCCAACCTCGTTACCGAGCATCTCTTGAGGTTCTTATTGCGGTTGGGGTTTATCACGCCTGATGTGTACCGGTCGTTGCTGCCCAAAGCTCAGGAGCAGGACTGGAACCCAACCGAGGTCTTGGTTGATTCCGGAGCAATCTCGCACACCACGCTGGCGGAGGCAGAGCAACGCCTCGTCAGAGAGATCGTGCTGCAGTGCTTCAAATGGACGTCAGCCGCGTTCCGATTCAGCGAACGGATTACTCCGGCGAAGCACCGCGACTCGGTCATGCTCAACCCTTTCGATGTCTACACGACTTGGCTGCGCGATCCGGCTAGTTCGACGGTGCTGAATCGAAAGACCGCCTATCTGAGCACGCGGGCACTGCAGTCGACGCCTGCCTTCGCCGAACACTACCACCTACTTTCGGCCTACACTGAGCTCTTCCCCGCTGGAGCGGATCGTTTTGACGGCAAACAGAGCTTCGCCGAGGCGGTGGAGAAGCGCGGACAAGACGACATTAAGAGTGTCCTGACAGCTCTAGTTGAAATGGGAACGCTGGACGCTGTCCGCATGGAGGGCAGGGCGAAAAGGCGAGCAGCAGCCGCCACAACCACCGGCGATGGCAGCAGAAAGTTCGATCGGATCCGGCTCATGGTCGAGGAAGACCAGGGGCGCGTCGCTCGCGCAAGGAGCCCATACCAGGTTTTGGGACTCGCCGAACGGTCCGGTCGTGCTGAGGTTACAGCCCGTTTCCAACGTTTCTCACGCTTCTACAGACCACAGAATTTCGAGCGAATAGGCGACGACGAGTTGGTTGCCAAGGCGCGCGAGTTGCTCGCGGCATTTCGCAACGCGGCCACAGAGGTCCTGGGCACGGCACCAGCCGAACTACCTGCATCAGCTGCGGACCGACGAACGCTCGGGGCAGAATCGCAGGGCATATCGCCAGACGCCAAGGTGCTAGCAGAAGTCTTTTTCGAGGACGGTTCCACCTATCTGAAACTCGGAGATGTCCAAGAGGCGCTTACCCACTTTGCGCGTTCGACCGAATTGGTCAGGGATAATCCCCGTTACTTGGCCTACGAGGGATGGTGTACCTACCAGGCCGGGCGTGAAAGTCCGTCCAAGGTCGCCGAGGCCAAACAGACCTTGCTATCGGTTCTGAAACTCGATAGCCGCAACGATCGCGCACTCTACTTCCTGGGATGTCTCTACGAGGACGCTGGCCGCCTCGATAGAGCGACAGATTGCTGGAAGAAAGCGGTCAAGCTAAATGGTGGGAACCACGACGCTCGGTCCGCGCTGCGGCGTGTGGGTCAGTAGCAGCCGACTTGTGCGACTAGTGGAGGTCGAGCGAGAGGGCAACGGTGCCGGTTCCGTCGGCGAGGTAGCGGCCTTCTAGCGCCAGTCGGGTTCCCCGCATGCTTCCCAACCACACGCTCGAGACCACGTCAGGGCGTTGGTCGAGTCCAAGTCCCCAGTATGAAGAGGCAGACCAGCCGAACTGGCCGACTTGAAGGCTAGCCACGACGCCAATCAGCTCGAGATCTTCAGGGAACTCACTCTGTAAACCCCTAGCGAGGGAGGGCAGAGGTGAGACCTGGCGCTGCGAGATCGCGTAGCCTGAGCGTATCGCCGCCATGCGGCCACCTATCGTACCGAACGTTCCACTTTCGGAGTCGTGGCCGAAGCCCAAGTCGACTCGACCCTCTCCGTGCATGAGGTCTCCGGAGTCCATATCGAGGGCGAACTCAGCGGAGGGCTGCAACAAGACACTACCCAGTGTCCAATCGAGGTCGAGACCCGTGACAAAGTAGTTCCCGAGCTGATCCCACTCGCCGCTGGCGATCCACCAGAGTGGGAGATGCATAGTCAGCTCGTCGGTTCGCAGCCACTGTTCGACGCCCGTCCGCACCGCGACCGGAGCGAATTGGGTCACCTCATAGTCTGGGCGCAGAGGCGATCCCGTCGTGTCGCTATATCGAAAGGCTGCGAGGCGGACCGTACTCCTCAGATCGACAAAGTGGCGAGCCCCGGTGCCGCCCACCCACGAACTCGAAAAATCCCCGGTAGCGATTATGCGGGATGAAAACCGGCGAAACGTCTCGAGCTCGGCCGGGTCGCCGAACTCTCCGTTCAAGTCGAGCCAGAGCCCCGGCGTGAGAACAAATCCTGGGAACTGTAGGCCTGTGAACTGGCCGCCAGTCGTCAAAGAAAGCTCGGATTGAGCACGTTGTGCTCCCGAATCCAAGACCATCCAGCGGTCGAAACGGAACCGGTTGCTCACCTGAGCAATTCCGGGCCACGAAAGTCCATGGAGGTAGCCAAAAGATGGGCCTGACCCACGGTAGACCATTCTCGGGGACACGCTGTCGCGCGCTGAGAGAACGTCGATCATGCTGGCGGTGCCGGCTGCGCGTGCGGTTCTGCGCCCGTATGTCGCGCCCCAGAACCTGGAAGTCTCAGAGCCTGTCCAAACGGCGGCGGCGATTGGCCGGTCGGAACGCAAGCGTTGGAGTGTCAACTCACCGAAATCCGGAGCGAGCCGGCCGTCAGTGATGACTTCGCCGAGCAACGCAACGCCCAGCGTGTTGTCGCGCGCTGCCAGGCCCGCCCGGGATGAGAGTCGCAGCCTGACTTCGTCTCGGGCGCTGGGATCGTACGCAGCCAGGACTTCGACATGAGATGTGGGCTGACCCACTACAGGCCACTCGGCTTCACCACGTAGGCCGATGAATGGCGCGCTGCCGCCGACGAGCCTCAACTCAGCAATACTGGACTCGCCCAGGGGAAGTAACCATCCCGTGTCAGTGAGGAAGCCGCGATCGGTTCGATAGGAGAGGGCCGGAGGAAGCCAGCCTGCTGACCGGCCGGCAGTGTCGATGACGCCAACCGGGTAAGGTGGGGACACGCCCAGCTGAACCTGGGTGCCTTCTAGCTGACACGCATTCATGTCACAGGAAACGGTGGCAACCAGATAGGAAGTTCGATCGAGCCCGTTCGAAGAGCTGACCTCAACCGTGGCACTTCCGCCAGTCCAGCGACTACCATCGAATGTCAGTTCGGACGCACAGACTAGAGGGGATTCGACCCGTGTTGCGAACTGTAGACAGGCAGTTTGCAGCGCAACCCCGCCGTCGGCAGATATGGTACCGGAGGTCCCCGAAACAACCCATCCAGAGTCGAAGGACAATTCGACCGACGAGGTTGAGACCGTCCCGTCGCTGTCGATCCGAGCGGTTTCAGCCTGTCCCCGAAAACCCGCGCAATCGATGGCCGCTTCTTCGAGGACGTTGTCGGTGCCGTCGAAATGAGCCGCATTCGCGCGGACTGTACAGTTGAGGAGTGGCTGAGCGACGCTGGATCCCGCCCAGAGAAACAATGAACAGAACGTGAAGGCTATGAGGAGGCGGTACACTGGAAAAGACGCTTCATTCCGCGCGGCAAGTTAATGCCCCACATCATGAAAATCGATGTAAAGATAATCGCCGTCGACGATCACTTCGTAGGGCGCCAATTGGTCGCGCCAGATTATCATTCGGGAACGTCTACTGGGAAGCGGCTGGGCATCAATAATATCAATCGACCGACCAAAGTAGCTGGCGTCGATGAAACGCTGGAAATTGGTCAGTGAAATCGTCGTGTTCTCAAAAATGAGTTCCACCAGATGTCCTTCTTCCAGCTCGGAGATCGTATAAGCAGGCGCGGCCGCTAACTGAACAAAAACCCTCGTGTAACCGTCGAAGGGCTGAAACCCGATCCAGGTGATTTGGTTTCGCGGGCGGCGAGCGTTACCCACCGTTTGGTGGGGACGCAGGTGAGGGAGGGTGTCTCGGATGTTGGGGATGATACCTGTGTAGAGTTCGCTGGCATTGTAAAACCATTTGAACCGGTCGACGGACTGGGAAAACTCGACCCCGGCGACAACCGCTGAGGCGTATGCCTCCGATCCGCTGACTGTCGTGCTCTCTGAGTCGTTGTCCGATGTCGTCGGCGTTCTGGTGGTCGACCCGCCCAGCGTGTCGGATCGGTCGTTTGTTAGTGGGTTCACGAACATCCCCGAAGGGGTCGTGGTCGTAGGAAGAACATAGGTCCCTTCCTGAGCCTGCACTGAAAATGGGAGCAACATCAGAGCTGAGCTGATGAGCAGCGGTCGAATCCGCAATGACTTCATAGAGACCTCCGTTCGGAAACTGAACACCTGAGTATACGAAGATCAGGCGATTGGTCTCAAGTTTTTGGGTTCCTGTCGGGTTTCCGAGGAGCCAGCGTGGCCGGATTTCAGGTGGAAATCCGGCTAGGGCTGCGGAATATCGACGTAATTTTGACTGCCCACCGCTCGCTGGGATGGGCTGGTAGGCGGTAGGGCGCGTTGACGACAAGGGGCTTCGCTGATAAGAGGGCGAAGCTGTAACAAGAGTGGACCCTGGGTCGGAACGAACCCGATCTTTAGGGGATTCGCGTTGAAGGAGTCGACAGATGGCGTCGTTGAAGATCGTTCGAAAACATGGTGGTTCGACAACCGATGAGGGGGTCGAACGAATTGAGAAAGTGATCGACTCGATGCGTTCGACTTTGGACAAGTATATTGATCGGATCGACTGGAACGGCGCACGGACCGAAGCCAAACTGAAAGGGAAACACGTCAAAGGCACCTTTGCGGTAAACGCGACCGACATCAACATCGATCTCAAGCTGTCGATGGTTGCTGGACTGGTGAAGGGTAAGATCGAGAGCCGAATTGACCAAGCTATCGAGGAGCAC
>CAZDBH010000426.1:6841-7607 GCA_964503485.1 uncultured Bradymonadales bacterium
CTTAACTGGTATTAAACTCAGTGATGTGTTATACAAAACTCGGTGATTATATTATATGTTTATATATATATATTTCCTTCTGTAAGCCTGATTACAAATTCTTGCGAAGCTGTGCCCAGGAGCAAAAATGAGATCGTCATTTTCTCACGGAAAACTGAGAGCGACTCTGTTGTTGGGCTGCGCCCTGTTTCTACTGCCAACGAGCGCTCTAGCCGGCGTGCCGCGAGACCTCGTGACCGAGCTGGAGTCGGTGGTCGAAGAAGGACTGGGTTCGGACAATCCCGAGGCGCGAGCTTGGGCCCTGCGGGCAAAGACGCTTCTGGGCCGATCGGCTCGATCGCTCTTGAGCGACAATCAGGACAACACCGATTTACTTGTTCGAGTGTTCGCCGGTGTCGGGCTTCTCGAGCTGGGAAACCGCGACGGAGCGGGTGTGCTGTCGGGTGAGTTGAACGGAGCGGGAGCCGCCTCTCGCAATCGGATCCTCAACCGTTACGTTCGCCATCTGTCGGAACGAGACCAGACCCGGGTGCTGGAAGGTGCCCTAGACGCAGCCACCGAATCGAGCGTCGTGCGGGATCTGGTGGGATACATCGCTCTCCATGGACATGGCGATGTCTACGAACTGATGGAGCGAGCCGCACAGTCTGAGGCAGAGATTCGCGAGTTATACGTCCAAGCAGCGGTGTCGTCCGGCCGGTCCGAAGCCGTGGCCCTTGCCCGCCGCTTGAGTCGGTCCGGGACCCCGGAAGTGCGTCTTTCAGCC
>CAZDBH010000427.1:0-7592 GCA_964503485.1 uncultured Bradymonadales bacterium
AGCTCCGATCGGTTGCAGGCCCTCTCAAAGGCGGTCACAGCTGCCAACGAAACCGGAAGCTGGGAGGCGCTTTGGATTCATTCTCGCGCTCTATTGGCTGAGGACCCGTTCGACCTTCACGCGACCGAAGGCGCCATCCGAGGAGCCAGAGCCGCCCAGGACTGGGCCGGCTTGAGAGACCATCTGGTCGACCACCTCGAGCGAGTGGGAGACGCACGCCCGGCGCTGCGCGGAACCCTTCTCAGAGAACTCGCCTCGCTTCTCATCGACAATCTGAACGAAACCGAAGCCGCCCACACTATTCTGGACGCCTTGCTGGAACTCTATCCAGACGACGTACGTGGTTGGCAGTATCGCATCGACCTCCTGGTGGCCGACGAGGAGGCCGATTCGAATCTGGCTGCCGAGACGGTGCAACAACTCGCCGTATTGGGGTCACTCAAGGTCGACCACCTTCTCTTTCTCAGAGATCTGTACAAACGCGACGACAACGGCGACGGCTGTTACTTAATCACCAGCCTCTTGGCGGCCATTGGCGAGGCTACTGAGGCCGACCGCTGGCTATTGCGCGCGTCCGACCGGGCCCAAGAGGCGCGGCTGTCACCAGTCGCTCCCGCTCAATTCGAGTCCCATTTGCGGGTCCCACCGGTCGAACCGGCTCTGCTTGACCGGTTCAGGGCTTGTGGCGCCGCGACCGCAGTATTGGCGGAAACCCCAGAGCTCCCCCACCACGATTTGTCGTCTGAGTTTGGAAGGGTGTTTGACTGGCTCGGCTCAGCCCCTGGCTTGGTTCTCTCGGACAACAGTCAAACGGAACCACTGATTATTCACGACCAACCGCCTGTGGTTGTAGCGGCAGACACACTTTTTGAGTCGCTTCCTGTGCAAGAGAAGCGCTTTCAGTTGGGGGTGCTAGCAACGCAGCTGCGCCCCGAGTTCGTTATGACCGCCGTTCTCGACGAGTTTCGATACGTGGGTTTCCATGAGGCCGTACTCGAGCCACTGCTCATCGAAGAGGCCGAGTTTGGCCGCGATCGCACTGTCGACGGATGGGTCAGCGACTGGCGTCAGGTCTTCGCCCAGCGGAATGAACTGTCGGTAGCTGAAGCCCGAACTCACAGAGAGCACGTTCCGAGTCCAGCAGATTGGCGCTCGGGCGCCCGTCGCACTGCGCTCCGCGTCGGCTTGACGTGGTGCGATTCGATCGCTGCAGCCTTGGGATGTGTCTTGGCTACCAGCCCAGGAGAAAGCGCGCGCCTGCACTCGTTCGAGGATCTCGCTGGAAGCTTAGGCCGCTCAACAGACGTTCGGGAACTCGTGTCGTTCCTCCTTTCTGAGAGCTACACAGAACTCCGAGCGTCGATTGACATCGCGCGGGGGGACTTCACTCTGGACTATGACCAGGTCGTGTCGGACCAGGATCTTTCTGACGTGAGTGTCGCTGAGTTTGAGCTCTCCATGGAGGATGACGGCAGCGGAGCTGGCCCCAAGTCCGTCGATGTAGATTGGGACCCCGACGACGCAACTCGAGAAGAACTCAATCCAATTCTGGAATCAGACGAGGACCCCGACCTGGATATCACGACTGAGGTCGCTCCTGGTGGCTCAGATTCAGGAGATGATGAGCAATCGACGGCGATAGAACCACAGGAAGCCGATTCTGCTGACCTGGCGGAGGTCGGTGTTCCAGACGATAGCCAAGCTACCCAAGAAGAAGATAGCGAGGCCGATTCGACAACCAAGGAAGAGTAATGCGGGTTTCGATCACGTTCTTGTTGCTCTTCACGATCGGACTGACGGCCGGGTGCTCGGGTGCTCCGCCCATCCCTCAGGACGTTGTCCCCGATGTCCCGAGAAACGACCTGCGCGTTCACTTCTTTGACGTCGGTCAGGGCGACGCATCGCTGATTGTCACCCCAGAGGGCCGGGCGATTCTCATTGACGCGGGTCCGCCGGAGGCGGCCACGAATCTACTGTGGGAGTTGCAGCGTCTTGGTGTTTCCGAGATATCGCTGATGCTGATGTCTCACGCCCATGCCGACCACATCGGTTCGTTTGATGACATCCTTCGCGAAGTCCCGGTCGCCCGTTTTGTGGATCCAGGGTTCCCACACCCATCTCAGATGTACGCGAACCTGCTGGAACAGCTCGCAGTGTCCGAAACAGAGTCCTACACCCTACATTCGGGACAGTGGATCCATGTCGAGGACGGCGTGGACCTCCTCGTCCTAGCGCCCGGTGACACCTTCATCGAGGGCAGTCGGAGCGATGTGAACGCAAACAGTCTGGTCGTGATGCTCCAGTACAACGACGTGCGATTCCTGTTTGTCGGTGACGCCGAGGTTGAAACCGAACTTCAACTCATTCGGGAGGGGTGGCTCCGTGACATTGACGTCCTAAAGGTTGCTCACCATGGGAGTGACTACGCGACAATCCAGTCGTTTCTCGACCTGACCCAGCCCGAGTACGCCGTGATTTCCTGCGGACGCGACAACAGCTATGGCCATCCGGCCCCGGACACACTTCAACGTCTTTACGACAGTGGTGCGGAGGTGGCTCGGACGGACACGGGTGGCACCATAGTCGTCAGCACAGACGGCGAGACCGTGAGCCTGAGCCCTTCTGGGGTCACTACCAGTCAGCTTTGGAGGTCGCTGGACCGCGTCACCGACTCGTTGCTCGCCAGGTCACGATGAAACATCGACCCGGCGAGAATACTGGAGATCTTCTTGCCGCTCACCGCCGTCTTGTAATCTCGGTGGTAAACGATGTCCTCCGGCGCTATCCGAGCGGAGGCGACCGGGAGGAGGCGATTGCGGCTGGCACCGAAGGCCTGCTGCAGGCAGTTCGTTCCTTCGATCCGGACCGTGGCGCAGCTTTTACGACTTTCGCGTACTACCGGATCAAAGGAGCAGTCATCGACAACTTGCGCGCCCTCGGAAAAATGAGGCGTACCTATCAGGAACGAGCGGCCTTCGAGGCGGGGGCGAACGCTCTTCTGGAACAGGAGTCGGTGACGATTCGAGAAGCTGGTGGGACCGCCACCGTCGAGAGCGTTGCGGGGGCCCTCGACGGTCTTGCGGCGGTGTTCATGGTCTCTCTCGATCAAACGCAGCTTGCGGCCAACCAACCGAGTCCGGAGGAGGCCGCCGAGCTCTCGGAGCTCCGTCCCGCTCTACGCCGAGGAATGAAGTACCTCACCAAGCGAGAGCGGCTCTTGCTCACCAGCCACTACGGCCTGGGACATTCTCTGGCCAAGATTGCATCCAAGCTCGGGATCAGCCGTTCCTGGGCCTGCAGAATCCACGCTGGAGCGATAAAAAAGCTACGCCCTTACGTCCTACCGCCTCCGAAAACACCCGGTCGGGCAAAAAAATCAGCGAGTCCTTGAGTCAAGGCGGCATTTACTTACAATGGCCCCATTGATCAAGAAGAAGAAGTTGTTGAGACGTCGTGACTACAGACGCAAGCTATAGCGTTGAGCTCTTGCAGTTTTCAGAACTTGACGACGACCAGGCGGCGCAAGCTCTAGCCAAGGCGTTTGGGCTCCCTATTGATGTCTCGAACAAATTCATCGCCCGGGCCCCGACGGTCGTCAAGAGCAATCTGACGCGAACAGATGCCGACTCGTATGTGGCGATGCTGCTCAACGCCGGGGCCGACGTGCGGGTCTCGTGCAATAGCACCGGCGAGGAGAGAGTCTACAGCGCCGAGTCGCGGACTCCGACTGGCGATTCCTCGGACGAGCGTTTTGGCGATCCATCGTTCAGCGCGAGAACGGTGAGTGGGTCCTATCAAGTGGCGGGTCCTGCTGCCCGCCCACCGAGTGGGAAGCACAACCGACCCCCAACGGCTCCGCTTCCAGCCGTGAGTGAAAGGACTACTAGGCAGGACGCGATCGAACCACCGGCCACTCAGTTCGCTCGCAGTGACAGTGGATTAGTGCATTCGCCGAGCGGTAGCCATTCCAGCCTGAGCGAACCGAGCTACGAGCACGCCTCCGGCAATCCGTTTGCTAGACGGTCTTCGAGCGCCCAACCCGCGGTGCCCGAGAGCGTCAGTGGTGGGTTCACAGCGACGCACTCAGAAGTGGAGTGCCCCAAGTGCGGGGTCCGCCAGCCAAAAGCGGCGATGTGTGCTGCCTGCGGAATCGTCTTCCAGAAGTACGTGCAACGCAATCGTGAAGCGGCCATCGCAAGCGGTTCATATCCCAACGCCGAGAGTGGCAGTTTCGAGAAAATGGCGGTTGGAACTGCCAGCCATCAAGGGGTGGCAATCCGTTGCGACTCGTGTGATCGGCAACGGGATTACGCTGGAGGGACTTGTCGACACTGCGGATGGGACAATGACCGGCACATTCGCCGATGCATCAAGTGTGGTGGCGCCACCCAGCTGACCTACAGCCGATTATCCATTGTATATTATGCCACCGCTGCCTTCGGCGGACTCGTCTCGCTGGGGTTGGTTTTTACGTGGGGTTACCCCGCAGCGCTACTCGCTTTAGCCGCTACCGCAGCTGTGTTGACCATCGTTTTTGCCGTAGCAGTCCGTCAGCAATGCGCGCGCTGCGACGAACCCGTCAGTGCTCAGCACCTGAAGGTGAGTGAGCGAGGCGATCTGGCCCGTCGGCGACTGCTTTTGAGCGCATGCACCATTGGCTTCGTGCGGGGGGGGGCCCGCCCCCCCCGCCGCCCGGGGGCGGGGGCGCGGCCCCCCCCCCCCCCCCAGGACTCGCTTTCGCCGGTCCCAGTTTGACCCAGTCGACCGACGACTTCACCTACAGCGCACTCCTTCCAGCCAATTCGACTGAGGTTGTCGAGAGCAATCAGACGATGGACACGCCGGTTGGCCAAGCTCTGGTGTTCGAGTCAACCTCAGAAGCCGAGGGGCTGGTTTTCTTTCTGGCCATCGTCGACACCCAAACAGACGCAAACCTCAGCGAACTGTTCGATTCGGCGGAGCTCGCTCCGGCGATTACTGGAGCGCTCGGGGGCGGAGGCGACGCCTTCCAGTCCCATCCCGTATCTCACAATGGACGACAGGGAACCGAGCTGGTCATCGCGATGCCTTATCAAGGCCAGGAGATTACGACCAGAGCCCGCCTATTCGTCGTCGGCGACGAGATCGCGTTTTTTGGTGTGGGTTCACTTCCCGACTCCGGGATGGAGTCGTCACCATCCATTGACCAGTTTCTAGGATCTCTCGAGATTCAAGAGAATAACTAGTGGAAATCACAACGTATTGAGCGGAGAGAGGCTAGCTCGAATTCTCGCTGCACAGGCTCGGGCCAGCGCCCTCTATGCGCCGAGCTGTCACCTGTGCGAAGTGCGATGCGGAGCAGAACGGGCTTCCGGCCAGACGGGTGAGTGTGGACTCGCAGCGGAGACCCCGATCTACAGGCACTTGGTTCATCTTGGGGAAGAACTCGAGCTTGTTCCCTCCTACGCTGTCTGGCTTGCCGGGTGTAACTTCCTCTGCTCCTTCTGCAGTGACGACCACGCCCTCCGCCCTCCCCTTCCCGGCCGCTCGATGCCGGCTGAAGAACTGGCGAACCGCATTGCCGTCGGAATCAGGAAGTCCAAACGGGACGTTCGCAACATCAATTTTGTGGGCGGAGAGCCGGCGGTCAGCCTCCCCTATCTATGTGATGTGGCGGTGGCTTTGTTCGACGAACTCGAGCAAGTCCCACCGTTGCTTCTCAATACGAATGGTTACCTGACCCCTGCCTCTTGGAAGGTCGCAGCAGGTCTGTTCGATATCTTCGTCGTCGACCTCAAATTTGGAAGCGACAGCTGCGCGAAACAAATCGCCCAGATTGAAGACTATAGCGCTGTTCTAAGAAAAGGATTGAAGTTCGCGGCAGACCACAGTGAGGATGTTTGGGTTCGTCACCTCCTAATGCCCGGCCACTTCGATTGTTGTACACGGCCGGTCCTCGACTGGTTGGCAGAAACAGGCCTCCCAGTGCGTGTCAACGTCATGCCGTCTTTTGTGGCCTTCGATGGTCGCTGGCAACGTCTCACCGCCGAACAGACGGCACAGAGCAAGTCGTATTTCATCCAGTCGACGATTGAGAAGAAGTATTGGGACGGTCGCAGAATCCTCGACTGATCGCTTCGGGGCGTCCAATTGGTGCGGGCCCGGATTGACTGGCAGAGCCGGATGCCGCACAATCCCGCCAACGTTATCAGTGAGCGATAGAATGCAACTCGGGCGCGTAGTGGGAACGGTTGTGGCGCAGCAGCGCGTCGATGGCCTCGATGACAAAAAACTCCTCATACTCGAACCACTCACCCATGAACTGGTTTCTGCGGGGCCCAGCCTCGTAGCGGTCGACACCGTTCAGGCGGGCTCGGGTGACCTCGTTTACTGGGTAGGGAGCCGCGAAGCCTCGCTGGCTCTCGAGCCATGGTTCGTGCCGGTGGATGCGGCCATTGTGGGTATTGTAGATGCTATCCCCTAAACCAATTCAGGATACCCCATGAAACTGTGCAGGGTCATCGGCCCGGTTGTTTCGACGATCAAACACCCGAGCTACGTGGGGCAGAAACTGCTCGCTGTTCAACCGTTGGATGAGGCCGGTGAATACTCCGGAGCCAGCATTCTTGCGGTGGACAGAGTTCAGGCTGGCGAGGGCGACTTTGTGCTCGTCATGCGTGAGGGTACGGGTATCAGGCAGCTGTTCAAGCAGGAGCTACTGCCAATCCGCTCAATCGTGATTGGAATAGTCGACGAAGTCGACCTGCCCGCGAGTGTCGCGTTTTCGAAGGGAGACCAACTTTGAAGCCCACTCCTCACTCACTCAGACATGAGATGGTGGAAATCTGTGGTGCCCTGCACCGCAATGGTTGGGTCGCGAACCACGACGGAAACGCCACATATCGACTCGATGCCAACCGGTACCTATCTACTCCGACGGCCGAGAGTAAGGGCGTGGTTCGGGACGATATGCTCATCGTCATCGACGGGAACGGAAAGGTACTGAGTGGTACATATCGGCCGTTTTCGGAGCGGGTGCTCCACCTTGCGGCCTACGACGCCCGACCCGATGTCCAAGCTGTGCTGCACGCTCACCCTCCTTCTGCGACGGCCTTCGCGGTGGCGGGCCAGGGACTGGATCGCCCGATTATCGCCGAGGCTATTGTCTCCATCGGGCCCCGTGTCCCGCTTGTCCCTTACTCGATGCCGGGTTCCACAGCCTTCGTTGCGAACGTGAGGGAGCACCTGGTGAACTACGACGCCCTACTTCTGGAGAACCACGGTGTCCTGACGGTCGGGAGCACGCTGGAACAGGCCTTTTTGCGGATGGAACTCGTCGAGCACCTCGCCACCATCGAGTTGAAAGCTCGCCAGCTGGGAAGTGTTCAGTACATTCCCGATGGCGACGTGCAGCAGCTCTTAGACAAGCGAAAGGGCGCGGGGCTGGGTCCCGAATCGCGGGGACTGGTTGACCCTCATCGAACCGATTCGGCAGCCGGGGCGGCAGATAGCGATGTGCTAAGGCAGATTGTAGCCGAGGAAATCAAAGCGATGCTGAAGGGCTAGGAGCCTGTCGCGCATAGCGCTCCAGGCTCCGCCATTGGCTTTTAGCG
>CAZDBH010000428.1:0-7578 GCA_964503485.1 uncultured Bradymonadales bacterium
CTGCCGACCTGCGTACACGTCGAGTTGTCATTCCCTGGTGTGGAGTCGCACACGCCGCAGTCATCTTCCGTCGCATCACCGTCCCACACGCCATTGCAGTCCTGACTGCACGTCGAGTTGTCGTTGCCGGGTGTGGAGTCACACACGCCGCAGTCGTCCTCGGTCGCCTCACCGTCCCAGACCCCGTTGCAGTCCTGCGTACACGTCGAATTGTCGTTGCCCGGCACTGAATCGCAGACGCCGCAGTCGTCTTCAGTCGCCTCACCACCCCATTCGTCGGCACAGTCTTGAACACAGTCGTTGTCGGGATTGGTGTCGCAAATCCCACACTCGTCCAGGGTTGCAGTCCCTCGAGGTGTTCCAGCGCAATCCACTTCACAGTCGTTGTCTGGATTTGCGTCACAGACACCACAACCGTCTCGAACAGCATCTCCGCCCCAGTCGCCCTTGCAGTCTTGCACGCAGTCGTTTGTCGAATCGGTATCACAGGTTTCGCAGCGGTCGACCCGCGCTACGCCGCCCCAGGTTCCTGCGCAGTCCTGCACGCAGTCATTCTCGGCGTCATTGTCGCAGACACCGCAGCCATCTCGAGAAGAGGTACCGCCCCAGGTGCCCGCGCAGTCCTGGACACAATCATTGGTTGGGTCATCATCGCAGACACCGCAGGCATCGATGTCCGCCTTTCCTCCCCAGGTGTTCGAACAATCCTGATCGCAGTCGTTCTCGGAATCGGTGTCGCACACACCACAGTTGTCCGTGGTTGCCACGCCGCCCCAAACACCGAGGCAGTCCATCGTGCAGTCGTTGCTCGAGACGGCGTCGCAAATGCCGCATTCATCGAGTCGAGCCTCTCCTCCCCATTCACCGGCGCAATCCTGCTCACAGTCGTTGCTCGAGTCGCTGTCGCACACCCCGCACTCCTCGTGTTCGGCGTCACCTCCCCACTCGCCCGCACAATCCTGCTCACAGTCGTTTCTCGGATCCGTGTCGCACACCCCGCACCCATCTTCTTCGGCGTCTCCACCCCATTCGCCGAGGCAGTCTTCCACACAGTCATTGTCTGGATCGGCATCGCATTGGCTGCATTGATCGAGTCTGGCCGGGCCACCCCATTCGCCGAGACAATCGACCGCGCAATCGTTGGTGGGGTCGTCATCACACACCCCACACTCATCCTCGACGGCCGTCCCGCCCCAGTCATTGGCGCAGTCTCGGGTACAGTTATTGAGCAAGTTATCGTCGCAGACCCCACACTCATCCTCGACGGCTGGGCCTCCGCACACGCCAGCGCAGTCCATGTCGGTGCACTGGGGCTCCTCATCACACCCCTCACCCACACATTGCCCGGACGGAATGGCCTCCGTGCAGGAGAGCACGAGCAACGCAACGAGTGCGGTCAGGGCTTTGTTCATGCGTGCCTCGGTAGGTATCGACGCGTCGGCACTACCATAGGCCAAGCGGACATTGGCGGCAACTGGGCCTTTGTACGCCGGTAGTGCGTGGCCACGTTCGCGATGTTATAGTGTGCAGCCGGGATCCCCATCCACTACTGCGTGAGGACAACATGACATTTGGGAAGCGCATCTTCGCTATGTGTGTGGTTTGGTTGGTCGTGGGATGTGGAGGCGGAGTGAAGTACACACCGCCCCAACACAACTTCCCGTCCGTTAGCGACATCGATCGTTCGATGGCCGCCAACCAACTCGAACTGGATCGGCTCGATCGGGAAGGAGCCCGGTCGATTCCGGCTTACTCTCCGCCGGCTTCGATCGACTGGCGCCTTAGCGGCCCCTTCCCTTCCGCTTCAGGAGAACAACGCGCGGCATCCAGTCATTGGGATGAAGCGTTGAGAAGGTGGACGGCGGGACACTCAGCCACTGAAGCCGCTCACTGCGCGGCGCGGGAGTACGGTCGCATACTGTTGGACCACAGCGACATCTCACGGCGACTGAAGGCCTTTATTCGACGCACCTGCGGTGTGACTGCTGGCGAGATTCGGTCGGCTTGGCGCTATCTCGATGTGACGGAACCTGTGTCAGAGGACGAGGTTTTCGATGGCTGGTCCCAGGACCTTCAATCCAACTTGCCCGAACTGTCAGGACACCAGTACGACTTTGGAATCTGGTACGGCCAGGATGCTGACAAGGTGGTTGTGGTAACAATTTGGACGGAGGCTTCGGTCGAAATGGAGCCTTTCCCGCTAGAAACCGACGCCGCCGAGTTCGTGATGCGAGGGCGTGCAGGCCCGCGTGTCGACCGGGTTCAGGTCGTCGTTACAGAGGGGACCACCGGCATTCGCAATTGCACGATGAGTGGGGTCGCACCGAGCTTCGAGGCAAGCTGCCCTCTCGCGGTGGATGACGAGCGAATTGGGGTAGAACTGGCCACCTGGGAGGAAGGCCGTTTCCTCGGCACCAGCGAGTTCGACGTCTCGATTAGACGTCCTGCCGTCGATGTATCTCGCTTTGACCGAATCGGCCCCGGGCAGGCGCTAGCAGCGGAACCGCCTCGGGACTTCAACGATATCGTAGCCATAATCAATGGGGTACGAAATCGACTGGAGATCGACGTTCTCACACTCGACGAAGCCCAGAGTGCGTTTGCAGACCGGTTGGTTCCACTCTACTTCTCGGCCAATTGGGGCGACCTGCCAGAGGCTTCTGCCGACGGGATGGCGATGGGCATGATGGCCGGCTGGGAGGTTGCTGGCGAAGTCATGGATGCAGGCTTCCGCTCCGGGTGGGTTTCTGCCTCCACGGGATTCGTTGATTGGCTCGACCTGAACTTCGAAACCCCCCGCGGCAGAGGACTGTTGCTCGATGAACATTCGGACAGTATCGCCTTTGGTGTGTGGGAAGCCGAAGGCGGCGTCGGACTGATGGTGGCCACTTACGACCTGTACGAGGTCATCGAGGGTGACGAGGCCGAACAGATTGTACGACGCGTCCTCAACCGACAGCGTGCCGACAACGGACGGCCCGCTGCCCGCCGACTGAGGCACGAACGACTAGAAGCCGAGATGGGTGAACAGATGAGAGCGGTCGCTCTGGGAGACGTCGATCCGGGTGAAGGACTCGACGATCTGCTCAGCTATTCCGCCCGCACCGCCAACCGCAACGTCTGGGGTTGGATGGTGAACGCGTATCGGCTAGAAGACCTCGAGTTCACTGGCATGCTCCTCGACGAAGAGGACCTAAACCTGATCGTCGGTGTGACGTCCTATCGACCTGAGGGCAGCCCGTGGCGACATCATGTCGTCTACATTCTGCACGTAACTGGACGCGTGACGTCGGCAGATCTCGACGCTCCGCAACCACCACAAGAAGGGGGTGCCTCGGTGGCAGTGGAGGCTCTTCTCAACCTCTTTTGACCGCGTCCCGCCCCCTTTTGCTTGACGCATTCCCCGCCTCCCCGTATCTTCGTAACAAATAGTGAGCGGCATTCACTAAAAAAATCTGGTGACACGAAATGGACCTTGAATGCCCGCGCCGATTGCTATTCTGCCTCTTGTTGCTCTCACTCACAGCCTGTTCCGACGAGATGTTCGAGCCTTTGGACGTCGCCCAGATCGACCAGCCCATCATGAACGGCACCGACTGGCCCGAGGTTACGAACCTGAGTGAAGCCGAGGAGATGGCCATCGGGTTTTTCATCGTCAGCGGCGAAGACGAGCCCTTTTGTTCGGGCACCGCCATCGAACGGGACGTGGTCTTGACCGCGCAGCATTGCCTCGAGGACCGGTCCGACCTGGCCCAGGTGCGCTTCGGGGTCGGCGAACCGGGGGACCCGACCAAACTGGTCAAGCTCGACCGGATTTCCCACTCTGGGTCCGAGTACGATGTAGCGCTGGTCCTACTCGAAGACAGTCTCGGCGTCGCTGTCGACCCGATATCGGTTAACCGTGAGTCGCTCTCTAGCTCGTTGATTGGCCGGGAAGTCGAGGTCTCTGGTTTCCACGTCATTCACGGCCTACCCCTGATCCGCCGCTACGCGGTCGTCCTCGTGAGTCGCTTCGACGACGATTGGTTGGTGCTAGATGGCGAGGGCGAGAGAGGGATCTGCAACGGTGATTCGGGCGGACCCGTCCTGATGCACGATTCGTCCGGTCGGCCGGTGGTTGCTGGGGTCAACTCGTGGACTCAGTACTCGTGCCGAGACGTGAGCAGGCACGGTCGGGTGGACTCGTTGATCTCGTGGATCGATACCGAGGTCGATAACTTCGACAGCTCTGGATACTCCCGCCAGGGAACCGGCCCAGCCGGAAACGGATGGCGACTCGTCGTTCCGGGCTGCAGCTCGGTCACGGGTAGCCCGCGGCCTGGTTTCGGGTTCTTCCTGTTAGTCGCTGGCTCCGTCCTCGCCCTTCGACACCGGCTCAGAAGACCTGGGGAACCAACGTTTGGTCGGTGAAGGGGGCGCGCACGTAGCCCGCGTCGTCAGGTCGAGGTGCAAACTCGATGGGTGGTGGCTCTTCGTCGTGATACGGGAGCTGAGACAGCAAATGTGAGATGCAATTGAGACGAGCCCGCCGTTTGTCGTCGGCGGGCACCACCCACCACGGGCACTGCTTGGTGTCCGTGCTCTTGAACATCTGGTCCTTGGCTTCGGAGTAAGCGGCCCATTTGAGGCGTGACTCGAGGTCCATCGGGCTGAGCTTCCAACGCCGAGTTCGATCTTTCAGGCGCTTGTGAAAACGACGCTCCTGCTCCTCTGCAGACACCGAAAACCAATACTTGATCAGCTTGATACCAGCTCTGACGAGCGCTCGCTCGAACTCCGGGCAGGTCCTGAAGAACTCCCAATATTCCTCCTCGGTACAGAAGCCCATTACCCGTTCCACGCCAGCCCGGTTGTACCAACTGCGGTCGAACAACACGACTTCGCCAGCGGCGGGGAGGTGGGCCACGTAGCGCTGGAAGTACCACTGGGTTTTCTCTCGCTCCGTCGGGGTAGCCAACGCGACCGTACGCACGACTCTCGGGTTCATCGGCTGAACAATCCGCTTAATCACGCCGCCTTTCCCGGCGGCGTCGCGACCTTCGAAGATCACGACGACCTTCTCTCCGGTTCGTCGAATCCAACCTTGCAGCTTGACTAGCTCAGTGTGAAGTCTCGCCAGCTCAGCCTCGTACTTCTTCTTATTCAGCCCTTTGGCAGGCCCGGTCTTTCCCTCCATGCCGCACTCTCCTGCATGAATCGCGTTTTTGTCGTTTTGTTGTCGGGCCAGAGAATACGAAACGGCTGACGGTCGGACAAGGCCCCTACCTCGTATGTGCAGCTCTCTGTTCCGGACGGGTTGGTTCGTGCCTGATCTGGACTACTCCCCGTCCTCCGGTCTCTTGCCTCCCTCCTTGTTCGATCAGTACAATCACCACAGCACAGGCAACCCGTTGCTCTTGCCGACGAACTGCGGACCCGGGTAGCAACGGCAATTCTCGTCGGCAGCTGCCGTGGGCAACCGCGGCCTGTGGTGTGGTTGGAACGCCAAACGGAGGGAACACAGGAGGCGCGGAGGGCGCGGAGTTACGATTGTTTCTAGGAATGATCCAACTCGAGGCGTAGGTAGCCGTGGATTCAGTGTCCACCCAGGGTCATGCCAGGTAGCCGGATTGACAGGCCGCGGCCGTGACGCCCATAGTCGCGCGTCGAATCCGACTGTCGAACATGTGTTTCTGGGGAGTCGCAAGGAGGACTGGGTGAGACGTCGAATCGTTTTCATGTTGCTGACTGTATCGGTTCTGGAACTCGCCGGCTGTTCCGGAGCGCAGCAAACCGCCGAGCCCACCGCTCAGTCCGAACCTGAGGCGCTGGTCGACTTTGACTTGCTGTGGGACTACGGCGATCCGGCTGCGACCGAGATTGCTTTCCGCGAGGTGCTCGATTCGCTACCGCCCGACGTCGAGGCGAACTACCGGGCCGAACTGATGACTCAGATCGCCCGGACCCATTCGCTGCGCGGGCAGTTTGACGAGGCCCACGCGATTCTCGACGAGCTCCCGGCCGTGATGCCGGCTGTCTCTGTCAGCCAGCTCCGCTACTTGCTCGAACGTGGCCGGACCTTCAACTCGGCCGGCGACAAAGACGCGGCCCGAACCCGGTTCTTACTGGCAACCGACCTCGCCAGAGAGCTCGAAGAAGACTACCTCCTCGTCGACGCGCTTCACATGTTGGGCATCGTCGAACCCGGTGCGGCCGGTATCGAGTGGAACCGGCAGGCCATAGAGATAGCCCAAGCCAGCGAGGAGGAGCGGGCCCGCAGCTGGCAAGGTGCACTACTCAACAATACCGGCTGGACCCTGTTTGATATGGGCGAAGCCGAACAGGCCCTCGACTATTTCCAACGGGCTTTGGCATTCCGGCAGGAGCAAGGGGTCCAGGACACAATCTGGATCGCCAGATGGTGCGTCGCGCGGGCATTGCGTGAGTTGGGACGCGTCGATGAGGCGCTCGCCGAGCTCGAGGCGATCTTGGCCGAGCAACAGGCGGCTGATTCGGATAGCGACGGCTATGTACATGAAGAGATCGGGGAATCTTTGTTGCTCTTGGGCCGCGATTCGGAGGCCCCGCCCTTCTTTGCCCGCGCCTACGAGCTGCTGTCGGAAGACAGCTGGTTTGCCGAGAACAAAGCGGAGCGACTCGAGAGGCTGCGCTCGTTGGGGCAAGTTGATTGATGCCTGCTCACTACTGCTCACCTCCAACCCTCTAACCCCAGTCCTGCAAAATGGGCTATTGTCTTCGACGACTCCAAAACGTGAGGTGCGGGATGGATGAAAACGCATGGCGCCGGTGCAGTAGCTGCAAGGCGGACATTCCTTTTGAGACCGTGTATTGGGTTTGTAGTGTTTCGACCTGTAACTCGAAACGCAGGGGCCTGTTCTTCTGCTCTGTCGATTGCTGGGAGATTCACCTGCCTCTCATGAGACATCGCTCGAGTTCAGCGATCGAACGACGCAGCCCCACTCTCGCGAGCGCGCGAGCAGAAGAAGCGAAAAAGATCAAAAGCACGGGGCCATCCGGTCGCCCCGGAGAGCACGCTCCGAATGTGACCGGCGAGTTCAGCGAGCCACCCAAGGAGGTCCTGATCGTGGCCTCCCGACTCAAAGATTTCATTGAGTTGGAGTACGAGCTTCGCGTGACTCAGAGCGCACTTCACGCACTGAGTGCGAAGGTGCGCCGTCTCGCCGACGGCGCGATTACGCGAGCTGGGTTCGATGGGCGAAAAACGATCATGGACCGGGATTTTGCGAGGGCGGGTCGTGCCTCTGGAGGCCCAGTTCTGATCATCGCCTCACGCTTCAAGACCTACGTCAAGGCCGCTTCCGGGATGAACACCTCGGGGAGCGTCGTCAGCCTACTCAGCGACCATGTCCGAGCCTGGACTCGACCAGCTTGCGAACATGCCCATCAGTCTGGAAAGGACCGAATCAGCGAACTCGATTTCGACGCGACCGAGTAGTGCCCGACCGGTGAGATTTACTGGCTAAACGGCCTGCTCCGTACCTCCTGTCACTAAACTTAGAACCGCCCGTACAGCAAATTCCTGCAGGCTCGACTTGACAGCAAAACTGGGGTGCCTAA